>NZ_BAAGTT010000023.1:0-327421 GCF_054781775.1 Spirosoma areae
TTGGAGAATGGGTGGAGTATTATAACCACCAGCGCTATCATGAGTCCTTGGATAATGTCACGCCAGCCGATGCTTACTGGGGTCGTCAGCAGCATCTGTTAGCAGAACGCCGAAAAACTAAGCAGTTGTCGCTGCTGAAACGGCGGAAAAATCATATTTTTCAGAAATTGCAAAGCAGCTAAAAGTATCTCTTCTCTTTTCACCCGCATATGTCCACTTTTGGCTGACGACATACAGCATCAACTATTGAAGCAACACCATCCTGTTCTTCCAAAAAGCCTTCCGCAATGAACCGGTGGGGCCAGTTATTTAAAAATTTTTCAGCTAAAAAATTAAATGTATGATTAGCGGCATCCTGGGTATTGTAGAGCGATATAGCATACATTTTGCATACATGAGCATTTTTTACTTTTCGCTTTGTTCCCTTCCGTTCCCGATCAACCAGAACGGTTGGGCGAAAATCACGTTCCGTTAGTTTATTTGTTTCTACAAACCGATAAGCTGTGCCACTGCCTCCACTACAGTCATTGGGACAAGGAAGCGGCACATTATCCTCATCAATTAAGTGTTGATATTTGAGTGTGGTATCAAGCGTAGGAAGTTCGGATTTAGGTATAGACACTTCTTGCATAAAGTTATATAGTCTTGGTAAAAGAGGATGGCAAGCAACAATTAAGCTAAATCACTTATTTTGAGTCATAACATGGCTCTATGGTAATCATACACATGAAAAACCTTCCTAATCTCATACGTTAACCATTTAATTTGCTCTATTATTGACACTCAGATCAGCTACGCAATAAACTTGGCCGTCCACAAGAATTTCAATAAAAAATCTTTCAGGTAAATTTTTGGGGTTAGTTATAGTAAGTTCAGTTTCCCACCAGCGTGGATTGCCTGATCGACTCTTCACCTTCAAATTGCTTGGTTGTTGCACTTCGGGCAACAATGGACCACTTCGGGTGTTATAGAATTTGGCGGTGACATCTGGCACTGTTTCGCTATCATCAAGTTCAATTACGTGACTATATTTGCTTGCGTTACGGTAAGCTGAGGGCAATTTGATTTCTTTAGGTTGAATTACCTTTGTAGCTTTTGGCTTAGTCGCAGGGTCACTATTGGCAATGCCGCGTTTTACTTTAGCGGGTAAAACAAACAAGAACTCGCCGAGTGTTTTGGCAAATTCCAGACTCATTTTGGCATCAGCTATGGTCGGAAAGCCTACATTTTCATCAGCGTGACGCTGCCCGTTTGCCCCTAACCGTACCTGATGTGCCCACTCGCCCATTTCAGGGGTTAACAAGTGATCTACTATGGCCTTTTCAATTCGTATGTATAAACTACCGTCCTTGTATCCCTTTTCCTTTAGCATAGCATCTACGGCACTGGCAGATACTATAACCGATGCAATTGGAGTGGATGTACTCCGCATGGCCTCACCTAAGTAGGTTCTTACATTGTCAGGTAAGTTAATGTCTGGCGTTTCCGCATTAGGATAAATTTTTGAGACTTGATTGCCGGGTGGATAACCCATTGCTAATACAGATCCCCCACACCGCTTACAAATATATACACGCCATATTTTGGGTTCTTTCCCATTGTCATAGCTTGTCTTAAATGCGTACTCAACAATCATATTAGGATAATCCACCGAACAGTGAGGGCAGGTATCAATCTTTAAGTGCTCATCAAGTTCAATCATGGTGTGGTTTATAATTCAAGCAGTCAACGAAACAATATTGAAATATAGACAAAATCTTATTGCAATAATATAATAGCATTAAGTGGTAATTGTTGGATTTTGACCACTATTTGTACCTTACTGTAAATAACTTGCTGATTACCAGCATCAATTACTTTTAAGGAAGGCAACTGACCGTACTGAAACGCTTTATACGAACAGGCTCGCGTTTCTCAGCCATTCAAAAGCCATGATGGAAACGTACAGAACGCATTAATTACTGGTTCTGGCCGGATACGGCTTAGCTAATCAGCTTGTAGCCAATGCCCCGGATGTTGATAATCTGTACCGTTGGGTCGTCGCGCAGGTACCGCCGAAGCCGGGTGATGAACACATCCAGGCTTCGTCCATTGAAAAAGGAATCGTTGCCCCAGAGTTCGGTCAGCACGGCACTGCGCTCAAGCACCTGATTCCGTTGTTCGTACAGATGCCGGAGCAGTTCGGCCTCTCGGTGCGACAGCAGGGCTTCGTGGCCATCAAGCAGGAGCTTTTGCTTCGGTGGATCAAATAGATAACGGCCAATGGGCAGCAACGCCGATACCGTTGAGGCCGCTAACGAAACGGTTCTACGCCGAAGCAGGGCGTTTATCCGAACAATAAGTTCATCCAGACTAAACGGTTTTTTTAGGTAGTCGTTTCCACCCAGCTCAAAGCCGCGCACCACATCGGCCGTCTGCGAGCGGGCCGTCAGGAACATAATCGGCACGTCGGGATTTGCCTGACGAATGTGCTCAGCCAGGGTAAAGCCATCCATCTGCGGCAGCATCACATCGGCCACCACAATGTCGGGGTGCTGCCCGCGAAACAAGCTTAACCCCTCAGCGCCATCGGTGGCATAGAGCACCGTAAAGCCACGCACTTCCAGACTGTCGCGAACAATCATGCCGAGGGCTACTTCGTCTTCTATCAACAATACCGTTGCCATTGGTTCAGGATGCGGAATAAAGCGGATTGAGGTTAAGGCGAAACCGTTTGATGCCTGCCTGCCCCTCACCGCCCTGCTCAGGAATTAACAGGATGAATTCACTCCCCTCCCCCGGTTCGCTGACGACGTCGATGAGGCCGCCATGTTTTTCAATCACCTGCCGCGCGTAAGATAATCCCAGCCCGAAGCCTTTAACGGGGTGCAGGTTGCCGGTCGGTACCCGAAAAAAGCGGTCAAAGATGGCGCTCTGATAGGCCTTGGGAATACCAATGCCGTTGTCCTTAACAGACAGCCGCCAAACGTGTTCGTGCTTTCGGCTGGAAACGCGAATGACTACCGACTCCTGGGCATACTTGATGGCGTTGTCGATGAGGTTGTTGAGGGCATTGGCCATGTGGAAGCGATCGATCCAAACGGGTTCATCGACTGGGTCAACATCCACGTCAAACTCAACTGGTTTATCGAATTTCAGGTGGTAGTTACTCAGGATCTGATGAATCAACTCCGACGGCTTTATCCACTCCGGGTTGAGGGCCAGTTCTTTTTTCTCTTCGACCGCCAGTGTGAGCACCTTCTCGACCAAATCAGCCAATCGCTGTAAGTTAGTCTGCGAAATGGTTAGGTAGGTCTGGGTTCTCTGCGGGTCGCTCAGGGCACCAAAGTGCTGGAGAGCCTCAACGGCTGCCGTAACGGTTGCGATGGGTGTTTTCAACTCATGCGTCATGTTATTGATGAAGTCGTTTTTGACCTCCGACAGCTTTTTCTGACGTAGAATTGTCGCCAGCATGAACAGGAAACAGCCCGTTGTCAGCACCAGCAGCAGCACCGAGCTACCCAGCAACCAACTCATACGGCGCAGCAAATAAAACGTTGGGGTAGCGAATGAGGCCTGAGCAAAGCGGTTCTTTACGGGATTAAGCATCTCAGGCGTGGTTCGGAGCACATTGCCATCGGTATCAGTCGGCGTGGACCAGCCGCTCCGAAAAACAACTACGTTCCCCTGGGTTCGACGCGGGCGAATCGTCAGCGTATCCAGGCGAAAGGGAGCATCAATGGCGCGTCGGCGCAGCTCTTTCCCGTAAGCGATTCGCAATTTTTCCAGGTTGACATCGGCGCCATCGGCCCAATCGAGCAGTAACAGACTGGAGATTCGCCGGGCAAACGTATCGGCCATTAAAACGGGCCTGACAGCGGGCCGTTGCCGGGCATTATTCGTAACGACGATTCGCCCCGGTGGTTTAGCCGCCCGCAGCGTATCGATCCGTTTGTTGACGAACACCCGCGTTTCCACGCCCGAAGCCTCGCCCGGAGCCTCGTACCGCCGAACAATGATGTGCGAATTGGATTCGACTCGTGATGCCGCCTGAGGCCGGGTCGTCGCACCGGGAAGTTTTTTATCAAGCAACTGCCGGGCTTCGGCCATCTGTTGCTGCTGAAGTACGTGAAACAAGGCATCCTGCACCGTGCGGGTAAATTGTTGCTGGTTGAGCTGGTACGTCGTCCAGAGCCAGTAGCCCTGAAAGGCGTTGATGCCGACAATACAGGCGGTCATTAACCAGAAGATCGATCGGATGCGTCGGTTCATAAGCACTTGGGTATACCTGGATTCTGTGGATTTCCCTGATTCTGTAGATGCTATAGAACCGGGAGAATCCACAGAATCATTTCCTGAGCAAATCTACAGCGTTGACTGGGTCTTTCCAGACGCGTTAACACTGTTTAACACTATGTAGCAGTGTGTTACAAAAGTCTGCCTGACCTTTGGCTCGTCAAATCAAACCAAGCCGTTGTTTATGAAAACGCCCGTTCGTGTAGCCCTGCTTCTCTCGCTGCTCGCAGCCAATGCCCACCCAACGCTGGCCCAAACGTCTGGCCAGATTACCTACGAGGTTGTCCGAAAGATCGATCCGGCCAGTATGCGAATCGTCATTAATGGCGAGCCGGTTAAGCCGGGTGATCCCAACTTTCCGACCGACATACCCGATGCCCGTACCTTTGGTCAGAAAGTCCTGTTTACCGACAAGTATGCCAAAGAATCCCGTGACGAGCAAAATGCCGTTATTCAGACTATTAACGAGGGCGCTGCCCCCCGCACGACTAACGTAGGGCGCCCCTTCGAGGAACAGGTATTTGTCGACCTGGCCAATCAAAAAACCGTTACCCTGCTGACCATTGGCAAAGATAAAGACGCCCGGACCTACCGCGCCGAAACCCCTGTTCAACGCGCGAACGGCTGGCAGGTAACCGATCAAACCAAAAAGATCGCTGGCTATACCTGCCGTAAGGCAACGGTACCCTTCCATAAAGAAACGTATACGGTCTGGTACACGACTGACCTGCCCGTTACCTATTCACCCGTCCATGAACTAACCCCCGAAGCGGGCGTAGTGCTCCTGATTGAAAGCAGCCGGGAGCAATTCCGGGCAACCAAAGTAAAAACCTCCGCTATTCCGGCGAACGACGTTCACCCCAGTTCACTCGCCCAGATCGTTACGCCCGACCAGTTAGCCGACCTTCGCCAGAAAGCGCTCGCCGATTTTCGGCAACAACTGCAAATCGGCGAACGGAATTAAGTCGCACGGGTAACTGACCACCCCCTCCTGAAACCTACAGGATTAGCTTTTCAAAGGGGCTGGTCAGTTAGAAACAAAATTTATTGTTTAGGTGGCCCTGCCAACTAACGGCTTGCTTTCTATGAAACGATTATTCATTTTTCTTATTCTTGCTATCTCTCTGATTCAAAGCGGATTAGCGCAGTCTATAGTTGCAAATGCCGACATTGTGGGAACTGTGCTCGATTCGGCGAGTGGCAAGCCGTTGCGAATGGCCTCCGTTTCGTTGTTAACCGACCGCGACTCAGGTTATGTCAACGCAACCATAACCGACGGCGACGGGCGGTTTCGGCTGCGGAGTATAGCTGCGGGCCGCTATCGGTTGCTGGTAACGTTTGTGGGGTACCGGAATGCGTCTCGACTCGTCACCGTTGGCCGGCAAACAGCCACAGATGCCGGAACAATCCGCCTGACCGAGCAGGCGAACACGCTCAGGGAAGTTGTCGTTACTCAGGAACAGGCACCCGTTACCATTAAGCAGGACACGCTGGAATTCAACGCCGGTTCGTTTAAGACCCAACCCAACGCGCAGGTAGAGGAACTGCTCCGGAAACTGCCGGGCGTTGAGGTAACCCGCGACGGAACGATACGAGCCCAGGGCCAGGCCGTTAGTCGGGTGCTGGTTGACGGAAAGCCTTTTTTCGGCGATGACCCGAAAATGGCCACCCGCAACCTGCCCGCCGATATTATCGATAAAGTACAGCTATACGACCAGTCGTCCGATCAAGCGCAGTTCTCAGGTATCGACGATGGTAACCGGGAGCGCACCATCAACCTAACCATCAAACGCGACAAGCGGAAAGGCTATTTTGGTCAGAATTCCATTGGCGCAGGTACTGATCGCGACGGTGGCCTGCAACGCTACCAGGGTCGGCTTAACGTAAACCGATTCAACGACGGCCGGCAGTTGTCAATTATTGGCCAGGCGAATAACCTCAACCAGCAGAATTTCACCTTAGCCGACCGGGGCAATCCCGAACCAGGCGGATCAGGCGGGCCTGTGCTGGTGGGTGGGCCGGGTGGCGATGGGGGCGGGGCATCCCGACCAAATAGTAATCGAACTCCCGGCAACATCGTCGAAATAAAAGCGGCAGGCATCAACTATCGGGATAAAGCAGGTAAACGGGCCGAGGTGGCCACGAGCTATTTTAGTAATCAGGCCATCACCACTACTGATCAGCAAAGTCGTCGCGAGACAATCCTGCCAAACCGGTCGTTCTTTACCGATCAACGCATTTATTCGCAGAATCGCCAAACGAGTCACCGATTCAATGGCCGACTTGACTGGCAGCTCGACTCGCTGACCAGCCTGCGCCTGTCGCCCAGTCTGTCGTGGCAAACCACGGGATTCGATAGCCGAAACACCAGCCGATCCTTCCTGCCCGCCGGGCAACTACTCAACACCGGCGATACCCACTATGGCGCAACGGGCAACGGATTCAACGGCTATAACAACCTGTTACTCATGCGTAAATTCCGTCGGGAAGGGCGTTCCGTTTCGGCGAACCTGAACACCCTGGTAAGCGATGGGCCAACCAATGCCCTGAATCAGTCAGCCAATGCGTTTTATGAGTCAACGGGCCTGGATACCCTGACGATGAGTCGGTTAAACCAACGCAGCCGGCAAGCTGGCTACTCGTTCCAGAACACGCTGACGGTATCATTCACCGAGCCACTATCCCTGAATCAGAAACTGGAGTTTCGGTATGCGTATGCCACCACCCGCAACCGGGCCGAGCGGGATGTTGTCGATGCCAGCGAAGCCACCGGAGTCTACGACCGCCCAAATGCAGCCTTGAGTACTGGCTTTGGCAGCCTTTTTGCCACCCACCGGGTAGGGACGACCTTCCAAACACGCTGGTTGCGGTATAGTTACGCACTGGGTTTCGATCTGCAGCAGGCCGAGCTTCAGGTAGATAACCGGTCGGCGGATACGAGTCTGACCAGCCGGTATATGAACGTGCTGCCGAATGCGCTTTTCAGCTACACATTTTCCGGAAATCGCAGCCTGCGGATGCAGTACCGAACCCGGCTGAGTCCGCCATCGATAACGCAGTTGCAGCCACTCGTGGATAATATGAATCCGTTATACGTCCGGGTTGGCAATCCCGCGCTTCGGCCCGAGTACTATAATTCCCTGACAATGACCTACAATGGGTCGAATGGCGTGGGTGGCAACAGCCTGTTTCTAATTGCCAGCCTGAACCAGAGCGACACCCGAATCAGCACCGCAACGACGATCAATAGCGCTGGTGTTCAAACCGTTCGACCCATCAACAGCACGGGCTACTGGTCAGCAAGCGGTTTCCTGTCGGTGGGTCGAACAATTCCGTCGATTAAACTGGGCATCAACCTGCTAACGAACGCAGGCATAAGCCGGTCCGTCAGCCTGATCAATGATCAGCTGAATGAGTCGAAAAGCGTTATTCTGGGCCAGGAAGTACGCCTGCAATCATCGTATAACGGCAAATTCGATTATGGCATCAGCGGAAATATGAGCTACCAAACGGCTGCCTATTCGCTTTTGTCACGCCAAAACACCACGTTCTGGTCGCAGTACGCTACCGCCGATATAAACTGGCAGCTTCCGTTCAATTTCCTGTTGACGAGCGATCTGACCTATACCGCTACCACCGGCCGAACAGCGGGTTATAATCAGCAGTTTACGCTCTGGAACATAGCCCTGGCGCGGCAATTTTTGAAAGGCAAACAAGGCGAAGTGCGCGTTTCGGTTTTCGATTTGCTGAATCAGAATCGCAGCTTAGTTCGCAATACGGCAGATTCATACGTAGAAGATGTACAGAGCCGGGTCGTAAAGCGTTACTTTATGGTCAGCCTCGTTTATAACCTGCGAAAATTTGGGGTGTAACCCCCTTCAGCCAGCACTCGTCTTTTGGCGAAGCACTGATTTAATTACTTTTCTTCGACTTCACCGCTTCAACGTTCTTTTTGCGGCTTTCCAGTTCGGTGAGGGCCGTTTCCTGGTCAGTCTTGTTGGTTTCGATGTCTTTCTGGAGTTGCTCCAATTCTTTGGTGTTGTCGTCAATGCGTTTCAGAAGCCGTTCTTTTTCTTTGGCATTCTGCTCAATCGACCGCTGGAGTTGTTCCCCTTTACGGACCATTTTCTGGTGGTTCTTCTGCGCTTCGTCGAAGCCCCCCTCGGCTAGTTTTACCTCCTGCCCATAGAGCGAATTGTCGGCAAAGCTTTTGAGCAAACCTTCCGCTGCCGAATAACCGCTTCCACCGGGCGTCACGAAGTTGCCGCTGCCGAGGTCGAAGGCGGCAAAAATAGTAGCCGACGTGCGCGACGATTTTACCGTACTGACTAAGTTAACCGGCTCTGAGGAAATGGCCGAAATGTCGGCGTTGGGAATGCGGTATGTTCCGCGCGAGGCCGTCATTCGACCGTATTTCTGAAGTTGTGTTTCCCAGTCTTTCTCAATCTGTTTGCCATCGCCCTGAATCGTCAGGTAAAGGCCCGGCAACTTAGCTTTGTCGACGGTGCTTTCACCCGCATAAACAGTTTGAGCGAAGGTCGATGTTGAGAGAGTTAACAGACAATAAATCAGGATGTAAGCGAATGTGTTTTTCATGGTTGTGTTCAGTTTGTTCGGCTGAATGGCCGAATTATAGTGACTCTATCGAACTGGATTTACTCAACTTTTTTGGTAATTAACAATCGTTTGTCGCCAGTATACAGCGTTGTTGCCAGAATATAAACAGACCCCCCTTCGCGCAACGATAATTTTTTACGTAACTCGGCCACTGTCTGCGGGAAATTACGCACGGTAAGGTTGGCTTTAAGTTCCGGTAGAACCAGTTTAAGGGCTTTTGCATCAGGTTTGATTACCTCCTGTACCTTGAAAATACGGCCTGGGAAATTGATTTTTAAGTCATTACTGGTGTAAAGGTGACTGTTTGGCGCCAGTTTGTCCAACCCAAATCGTGCTGCTGTCAGCCGAAAAGCGCCTGCCTTTAGCACAGCCGCATTCGGTTCATAAATATAGTCCTGAACGGCTGCATATGTAACGTCTGCATTTCGTTCATCCTGCCATCGAAACCGCATGGTAATCGGTCCGTCTGGTAGTAAGTTAACACTGTTAACCGCTATATCTTCTTTTGCAACTCTCTGATTGCCAATAATAAACAAAATCTCCTTCACTTCGTTCTGCACGGCTACTATATGCACCGCTTCGATGGCCTCGCTTAGCTGTCGGACGGACAAGTCGAGGTCAAGTAACGGAGAAACCTTTACTAAAATTTTGGGTGCTCGCTGCAGGAGTGTTCTGAGGAGGTCAGGATTTGATATATCCGGCTCGCAATCGGTTAGCCGAACCACCCGACCGCCCTGGTCATTACGCCGGTGGGGGTCCAGATAGATCCAGTCAGCAGGTGTATTGGGCAAGGGTGATCTGGCCGCCAGCGCGTTGGCGCTTTCGAGCAGACCAACCCCATCGCCAACATAAACCTGCACATTTTCGAGACCCAGCAACGGCAGGTTATGAGCCGCCAGGGTAGCCAGATCCGGTTGCCGATCCAGATACACGACCTGCTCGATCCGATGGGCAAACGCCCACGTATCGACGCCCATACCGCCCGTCAGGTCGAGGAGCAGCCGACCCGCCACAAGCGATGCTTTATAGCGGGCTGTCTGCTCCGACGAAGCCTGCTCCACCGACAGCGCGGGCGGGAATACCAATTGAGCATTTGCGTACCAGATTGGTAATTTCTCCCGCGCTTTCTGGCGGGCTGAAATTTGAGCCGCCAGTTTTTTTATGTCGACGCCCGCCAGTTCAGCATTGCCCCGCCGGGGTTCTCCCGTCCGGTCGAACTCACGACGAGCCGGATGAGCACGCAGCAGCAGCGACTGGACATCATCGGCCAGATGAGCCTGAATAAACCTCTGCTCGGATGGAGAAAGTGTTATCAATGAATAGGTTAACTATTTTTTTAAATCTCTTTTTAATTTTGTGCAACCCGGAATGGGGTATCAGCGTTCCAAAACCAGACAAGTAAGGACCAACACTAAACGTTTATGAAACGAGTCAGCCCATTGCGTACACTTCTAACGTACAAATCAGGATACCTACGCCAGGATCTCCCCGCCAGTCTATCCGTTTTTTTAGTGGCCCTGCCGCTCTGTCTGGGCATTGCTCTGGCATCGGGCGCCCCCTTGTTTTCAGGACTTGTGGCGGGTATAATTGGCGGCATCGTAGTCGGATTTCTATCGGGTTCTGACGTTAGCGTGAGCGGACCGGCTGCTGGTCTGGCGGTTATCGTTGCCGATGCCATCACAAAAATAGGGTCTTACGAAGCATTTCTGGTAGCGGTTATGCTGGCAGGAGCAATTCAACTTATTCTGGGCCTTATCAAAGCCGGTAAGTTTAGCAGTTTCTTTCCCGACAGCGTAATTAAAGGCATGCTTGTTGCCATTGGTATCGTCATTGTTTTAAAACAGATACCCCACGCATTAGGTCGCGACAATGACTACGAAGGCGAATTTGAGTTTTCGCAGTTAGCCGATGGCGAAAATACGATTTCTGAAATTTACCGGGCTATCGAAACGGCCAGTACCGGTGCGGTCATCATCAGCTTCGCTTCGCTGGCCTTTCTCATTGGCTGGGATCGATTAGTCAAAAGCAGCACCCGCACATTCGTTAAAAACTTTCCTTCGGCGTTGGTCGTCGTCGTGCTGGGCGTGGCGCTCAACGAGTTTTTTCGGGTAGCGATGCCCGACTGGTACTTAGGCGACACGGCCCATCAGCACATGGTGCAGATTCCGACCGTTGCAGTGGGTAAAAGCTTATTTTCTATTTTCGACTTTCCCGATTTCAGTTACCTAAGTAATCCGCAGATATACATTACGGGAGCCACCATCGCCATTGTGGCCAGCCTGGAGACCCTGTTAAATCTCGAAGCATCTGACCGGCTCGACTCAGCCAAGCGGGTGTCGTCAACCAATCAGGAGCTAATGGCACAGGGTGTTGGCAACATGCTGTCGGGCATGATTGGCGGTCTGCCCGTTACGTCGGTGGTGGTGCGAACATCGGCGAACGTGTATGGTGGAGCACGGACCCGGCTGTCGGCCATACTGCACGGCGTTTTTCTATTTACGGCTGTCTTTCTGGGTGGTCCGCTGCTCAATCTGATTCCGTTATCCTGCCTGGCGGCTGTGCTGATTATGGTTGGTTATAAATTAGCCAGACCAGCTATTTTCAGGAAAACCTACCGTGACGGCTGGAGCCAGTTTGTTCCGTTCATTGTAACCGTTCTGGGCATTATTTTTACCGACCTGCTGGTTGGAATTGCCCTCGGCTCGGTTGTGGGTATCATCTACGTGCTCTATACGAACGTTCAATCGACGTTTCATGTCACCCGCAATGGGCATAAGGTGCTCATTGAGTTTGATAAAGATTTGTATTTTCTGAGCAAACCCCAGCTTAAGGAAACCTTAGGTTCACTCCAGCCTGGCGACGACGTGGTCATCGACGGCAGCAAGGCTGGCTTCATTGACGATGATATCTATAACATGCTGCACGATTTCCGCGAAACGGCTAAGGTTCAGGGTATTAACTACGAGTTGCGCGAGGTGCGGCTGCGTCGGCGGAAGCGTAAACGGAAAGAAGATGGGGGGACGTTGATGAGCGAGTCGATGGCCGATCCTCATCAGTAGCGGATGAAAATTCTTTTGGCGCCCGACAAGTTTAAAGGGTCACTAACGGCAATAGACGTGTGTGCCGCCATGACGGAGGGCATCCGGCTGGCTCAGCCACTGGCTGAAATTCTTACTGTGCCTATGGCCGACGGGGGCGAAGGGACCGCCGAGGTACTGACCTCTGCAACAACCGGCGTTTGGCACACCTGCCGCGTTCAGGATCCGCTGGGCCGACCGGTCAGGGCGGGGTACGGTATCTCAGGCGATGGCAAAACCGCCTTCATCGAGATGGCACAAGCCTCGGGGTTGCGGTTGCTTGAACCGTCGGAATACGACCCATTCCGGGCCAATACCTTCGGCACCGGTGAGTTAATCAGCCAGGCGATTGGTCAGGGGGTTGAGCGCATCGTGCTGGGCATTGGCGGCAGCGCAACCAACGACGCCGGAACGGGCATGGCAGCCGCTTTAGGCTGGCGTTTCTTCGATAAAGCAGGGATTGAACTGCGGCCCTGTGGTGGTAATCTGGGCCAGATTGACCTGATTAGTCCACCCGATTCACGCTGGAACGGGCGGATAGACGTAGCCTGTGATGTGACAAATCCGCTCATTGGGCCGCTGGGTGCCACCGCTATCTACGGCCCCCAGAAAGGGGCACAACCCAACGATTTGCCTATTCTGGATGCCCACATGAGGCACTGGGCCGAGCGAGTCAATCAACAGTTTGGCGTTGATTTGGCGATGAAGCCGGGTGCGGGCGCTGCCGGTGGCCTGGGAGCCGGGGCAATTCTGTTTTTAAACGGCCACCTGACCGAAGGTGTCAACCTGCTCATTCAGTACACGGATTTGGCCCGGAAAATGGTAGGTGCCGACCTTGTGCTCACGGGCGAGGGGCGGATTGATAACCAGACGTTGCAGGGTAAACTCATTGCAGGCATTACTCAACTGGCTCAGCAGCAGCATATTCCGGTGGTGGCGCTCTGTGGTTCATTGCAACTTTCGCCCGAAGACCTGCTGGCATTAGGACTAACCAGCGCCTTCTCCATCGTGCCTGGCCCGGCCAGTCTGGACGACGCCCTCACAAATGCCGCCCAGTATTTGAAACGGGCTACGTTTCAGGTAATCCAATTGTTGACGTTGTGATGTTTAGCAGAGGGAACTTAAAATAGCTGTTTAGTTGAGCGGCAGCGCTACTTTGTCGCTCGTTTATAGGTTTCAACAATCACCCGGTCAATGCCAAGCTTATCAACTTTTTCAATGCCCTGTTGAATAAGTGTATCCCCGGTAATTTTAACAGCAAACTGGAATGTGTGATTTTCCCAGGCTTTATCCGTAAAGTAGTCTAAATGCTCCGTGTAAATACTATCGACCAACGTATAAACCCCTCCGCCCGCAGAGAATGGAGCGGTAGTTGTGTCTTTACGTATGGTATGATTTAAAAAAGCGAAATGAGTTGAATTAATAATTTTGATCATTTTCCGGCTCGGATCAAACGTAGAAAAAGTCGTGTCTTTTTCGGTCGTTGTTGCCGAGATCAATTCCCAGGTGCCAATTAGTGGCACCTGAGTTTGTTGTTTAGTGCAACCATAGGCACTACAGAGTACCACAATCCATATACGGGTTATGTTAGCTTTCATAGTTTTAAGTTATACAGCTCAAAATTATAATTTTATCCCCCGAATTAAGACTGACGCCTTAATGGATCGCTCTTTAAGGTGCAGAAACTTCTTACGTTCTTCGTCCTGTTTGAAGTTCTCAAAATCTTGCTCCGAGTCAAATTCTACGAGGTGTATTTCGTAGGGTTTGTCAGTGTGGTATTCGATGAACGAGGCATCCGTGGGCCGCACCCTCAGCAAAAGTTTCCCGTTATATTTTGCGATTGTTGGAATAGCAATGTCTTCAAATTGATGAAATACAGGCTCCTGGCCTTCTTTAATATAAATTAACTGAGTTATGTAGATCATCCCTTTGTATAAATTTAAACTTGCTGTCACGTCTGCCAACCGAAACAGACTCACCATCTTTGTTTACAGGCCATACTACTTGTACACGAATGAAACGGACCTTTCTCGAAAAGCTAAACGATATCTTACCGATTCGGCTACTGTTTCCTATGTGAGCCAAAGAAAGGTGATGTGGGGCTGTTCTGCAAGCATCTTTTTTAGTATTTCGATGAACAGGGACGGGATGTAGGTAAATTGCATGAATAGTTGTTGTTCCGTTCTCTTTTTCATCAACTGTGTGAAAAGCCCTGAAATTTCCGGTAGTTTGTAGCATGGATAGGAAAGATGCCACGCGACAAACTAAAGAAACGCTTGTTTCTCAAACCCGCCCTCACTTCGATGACATTTTCATGGACCTGGCTGTGAACCTGGCCAAGCGGTCGCACTGCATCAGGGCGCAGGTGGGGGCAGTACTGACCCGCGACACCCGAATCATTTCTATTGGCTACAATGGCCCCCCGGCGGGGACGCATAACTGCGACGAAGAATTTCCCGACGTCGGCTGCCCCCGTGACTCCAAAGGCTCGTGTTCGCTGGCCCTGCATGCTGAGCAAAATGCGATTCTGTATGCCGCCAAGAATGGCTCCGAAATTGAAGGGTCTACTATCTACGTCACGCTGTCACCCTGCATTGCCTGCGCCCGGATTATTTACAGCATGAAAATCGCCCGTGTCGTTTACCTGAATTCCTACGCTGAATACAAAGGCATTGGGTCCGACGAGGGCGTCGACTTTCTGCGCCGGTTTGGCGTGACCGTCGAGCGATATGGCGAAGCAAGTTCCAGCGCCACCTTACGTTCGGAGCCTGCGATAGCGAACAACGTGCCATGAACATTCTGGCACACGCCTATCTGTCGAATCGGCATCCCGATTTACTAATCGGCAACTTTATCGGCGATTTTATTAAGGGCGACCCGGCCGGCCCGCGCCATAACCTGACACCGGGCGTTGTGGCGGGCGTTCGACTGCACCGGGCCATCGACACCTTCACCGACGCGCACCCCGACGTAGCCGCCGTGCGCGATTTGCTGCATCCGCGTTGCCATAAATACGCCGGGGCCGCCGTCGATATTTTTTTTGACTATTTTCTGGCTGTTGATTTTACCCGGCTTGCGGGCCAATCCCTATCCGAATTTGTTTCTTTTTTCTACCAGACCATTCGGGAAAATGCGCTGCATCTGCCACCGGCTGCCAACCGCATGGCCGATTACATGATTCGACAGGACTGGCTTACGAATTATCAGTTTGTCGACGGCATTGACCGGTCGCTGAAAGGCGTTGCCCGCCGAACCGCCTATCCGTCGGGATTAGAGACAGCCATTGAGGATTTTAAGCAGTATTACAACCAGATTGCCGGGCATTTCGCGTATTTTTGGCCTGCGTTAGTCGAACATTGTCAACCCATACGCACATCGCTGCTCAGTACTTTATGAACGCTCAACGAACTCATTTCTCACTCGCCCACATCGGTGCACCCATAGTAGTCCTGCTTTTTTGTGTACTTGTCGTCCAGGTTGGCTGGAAAACTGCCGAACCCTGGCGCCCCGACCAACTGCTCGAACCGGCTGACCTGGCCGCAACCATTACCAGTTCCAAAGCCCATAGGCCCCTGATCATCAGCATTGGACCAGCGGCTACCATAAAGTCCTCCATTGAGATTGGGCCGGGTGGTGAAGCCGCCAACCTGGCAAAATTGGAGAAACTCCTGAGCAACGAGCCAAAAGACCGCGCTATTGTGATTTACTGCGGTTGCTGCCCGTTTAAAAATTGCCCGAATGTCCGCCCGGCCTTTACCAAACTCAACGAGCTGGGGTTCACCAACCACAAACTCCTGAATCTGGCCAAAAACCTGAAAACCGATTGGCTGGATAAAGGGTATCCGGTGGCGGAGTAAGTTGTTGTGTAACGTGTCAGCCGGGCCACCGGAGGAGTTCAACGGTTGCCTTCTGGTACGTTGAACCCCTCCGGTGGCCCGGCTGACACCTGAAACGTTGAACCTGAAACCTGAAAGCTGTTTTGATTCCTGCCGTTGACGCCCTGCTGAAAGACATCCGTAACAAACGGATTGCGCCCGTTTATCTCCTTCACGGCGATGAGCCGTATTACCTCGATCGCGTTGCCGACGAACTCGAAAAAGTAGCCGTGCCCGTTGCCGAGCGCGGTTTTAACCAGTTTGTCCTTTTCGGGAAAGATGCCGATGTGGGGGTCGTTATCAACTACGCCCGTCGCTACCCGTTCATGGCCGAACGGCAGTTGGTGCTGGTCAAAGAAGCTCAGCAACTGAACGGCATTGCCGACAAGTCAGCGCAAACGCTGCTCGAAGATTATGCCCTGAACCCATTGGCCAGCACCATTCTGATGCTGTGCTTTGTGAAAGAAGATGGGAAGCCCGGCCTCGACGAACGGAAATCGTGGGTGAAAGCCTTCGGCGCCAAAGGTAAACTGCTGGGTGTTAAGAAATTGTATGACAATAAAATTCCGGATTGGGTAGGGGAGTACTGCCGCGAACAGGGCGCCAAAGTTAGCCCCAAAGCTTGCCAATTGCTGGCCGATCACATCGGCAACGACCTGAAACGGCTGGCGGGTGAGATTGATAAAATCCTGATTAACCTGCACGTCGGCGAAGAAATTTCGGCGGCAACGGTGGAGCGATTAGTGGGCATCAGCAAAGAATACAACGTGTTTGAACTCCAAAAAGCCCTCGTACAGCGCGATGTGGCGAAGGCCAACCAGATTGTCGACTATTTCGGACGTAACCCGAAAGACAACCCATTGGTGGTTATTCTGGCGCAGTTGTTTGGGTATTTCAGCAAAGTGCTGCTGGTGCAGGCGTCTAAAGAGCAAACCGATAAGGTACTGGCCCCGCTGCTGGGGGTCAATCCGTTTTTTGTGAAAGATTACCTGTCTGCCGCCCGCACGTTTCCACTGCCTAAAGTAGCCGCTATCATCCATGCCATCCGCCGGGCTGATGCCCAAAGCAAAGGCATCGACGCGCCCACGATGAGCGAGAGCGACATTCTGCGGGAACTGGTTTTCGACGTCCTGCATTGACCGACTACCATTCGGTTGTAACCAAAGCCGCTGACTGCCAGCGGCTTTTTGCGTTTGAAAGCGGGCCTGCTTTGCTTTTGCTGTAAAAAAAAGACCAGGTAAGGCGCTTAAAATTGCGTAATGACTCTTATTTTTCTAATATTGCAACAATGTTGCATAAATTCAGTTTTGTTAGTAGGCAAAGCTGATGTAAGGCAGTAGTACGAATGACGAATTATCAAAAAATCTGTTTGCTGGGCTGGCTTTTTCTCAACGGACTCTCGTTGAGTCGGGCACAGTCAACGGGATGTTCCACCATCCTTAAAGGTCGGGTTCTTGGGCAGGATACCCGCGAACCGTTAGCCGGAGCAACGGTATATATACGCGAATTAAACACCGGGACTGTTGCTGATACCGCTGGTTTTTTTCAATTTTCAGGCGTCTGTTCTGGTAAGTATATACTTGATTATCAGTTTGTTGCCTATAAAATGCTCGGTGTGCCAATTACACTAACCACAAATACCATCACCACGCTTGCTCCTGTCTACTTAACGTCGGATAGTCAACTCCTGCCGGAAGTAGCCGTAACCGAACATCGTTCCGAAGCCCAGCAGTTGCTCCAGACGCAAAGCAGCTTATCCGGTGCCGCCCTCGACCAAACGCGCGGCCAGTCGCTGGGGGAGAGTTTAAAAACAATCACCGGCCTTTATTCGATCCAAACCGGCCCCAGTGTGTCGAAGCCCGTTATTCATGGGCTGTACAGCAACCGGATTATCATCCTGAATAACGGAATCCGGCAGGAAGACCAGCAATGGGGAACCGAACATGCGCCACAGGTTGATCAGTTTCTGGCTTCCCGGCTGACTGTTATTAAGGGGGCAGCCAGCATCCGGTACGGTTCGGATGCCATTGGCGGGGTGATTCTGGTAGAGCCTAAGGCGATGCCCAATCAGCCGGGCGTGACGGGTGAGGTAAACGTAGTTGGGGCAACCAATGGCGGTATGGGCGTGGCATCGGCTATGCTGGAAGGCGCTTTTGGAAAGAAATTTACTGGATTGAGCTGGCGGCTGCAGGGAACATTGAAACGGTCGGGCTACGTCCGAACGCCCAATTACTTTCTGGAAAACACCAGTTACCACGAGAATTCTATTTCGGGCGATGTGCATTATGACCACCAAAATTGGGGCGCTGAGGTATTTTATAGCCAGTTTGATACCAAAGTGGGCCTGTTCACGGGGGCGCAGGTAGGTAGTTTAGCTGATCTGTATACGGCCATTAACCGACCCGAACCCCTTTTCCAGCCCGGCTTCTCCTACGACCTGGGGCGACCCTATCAGGCAGTCCGGCACGACCTGCTGAAACTTCGGAGCTATTACCACGGCAGCCGGGGTGGCACGCTGACGGCTACGTTTGCCCGCCAGCAAAACACCCGCCGGGAATACGATTTTGTATCGTTCAGTGGCATCACCACCCCCGAATTGTACCTGAAATTAGTGACTCAAACCGCCGATTTAGTGTGGGAACACCGTCCCGTCAAAACCTCCGCAGGCGGAAATTGGTCGGGTAGCCTGGGGTTTAACGGAATCACCCAGGGCAATGTGCGTCAATATCTGTTTCTGATTCCGAACCTCCGAACCTTTGGAGCGGGGTTGTTCGCAATTGAACGGTACGCGGTTGACCGATGGACGCTGGAAGCGGGGGTGCGCTACGACTATCGCTGGCTTCGGGCGTACTTTCTCGACGAAGCGTCGAAGCAGCCGTATGCTGAAACCCACAACTGGCAAAACGTAAACGGGTCAGTGGGTGTGGCGTATCAGCTCCGGCCCACCCTAACTCTGACGACCAACCTAAGCACAGCCTGGCGGGCACCCAACATTGCCGAGCTGTATGCCAACGGGTTGCACCAGAGCGCAGTAGCTTACGAACGGGGTAATCCGAACCTCCGGCCCGAACAGGCCTATACGGGCAACCTGGTGCTGGCCTATGCGGGCAAACGGCTTAGCGGAGAGGTGGGCTTCTATAGCAATCGCATCGACAATTACATCTACCTCAAGCCCGACTCGGTTCCCATTGTCCGGCAGCGGGGTGCGTTTCCTGCCTATAGTTATTCGCAGGTGCGGGCTACCTTTCGGGGCGTCGATGCAACGCTGACGTACAAATTTACGGACCGGTTATCGCTCACCACCAAAAATTCGCTGCTGTTCGCCTACAATCATACCGACCACCAGTACGTAGTTTCTACGCCCCCCAACCGCTCCGACAACAGGTTGCGCTACGACTGGGCAAAGTGGGGAAAACTGTCGAATGTGTACGTGTCGGTGAATGGCTTGTATGTGGCCCGGCAAAATCGGGCGCCCGCCGTCACGAATCGGCAGGAAAACGGGCAGATCATCTTTACCGGCGATTTTGCATCACCGCCACCGGCCTACTTCCTGCTTGGAGCTGAATTGGGTTTTACCGCACAGGTGGGCAGGCACCCGCTGAGTGTAGTGTTGAGTGGCACCAATCTGGGAAATACGGCCTACCGCGATTACCTGAATCGGTTTCGCTACTTCGCCGATGAGCCGGGGCGCAACCTCATGCTGAAACTCAGGCTACCGCTGTCCTTCAGCAAGCAATCGTAATTTACTCAGTAACAACCTGTTTCACGTTCTAAATTCTACGGCTATGCGCTTTCTCAAACAACAGATTCTGTGGCTAACGGGGCTAAGCTTACTGGCTGGCTCCTGTAAAAAAGAAGAACAAAACGTTGCACCAACCGATGATAATGAAACAATTACGACTGCTACCCTGACACTCACCAATAAGGCCGCGCCAACGGAAATTGTGACGGCAAGTATTGAGAACCTGAACACGACCGCCAACTTTAGCAAAGCCGTCCTGAATGTAAAGGCAAATGCGACCTATACGGGCGTCCTGACCCTGCTCGACAAGACCAAAACGCCTGTACTTGATGTGTCGGAAGCAGTGAAAGGGGAAGCCAATGAACACCTGGTTGTGTACACGCCCACGCCCGCGAACCTGCTGACGGTTACAAGTACTGATCAAGATACCAACCCGGCGCCGGGGCCGTATCCGTTGGGATTAACCACCGAATGGAAGACCGGGCCAGCCGGGTCGGGCAACCTGAAGGTGGTGTTGCGGCATCAGCCCAACGTGAAAAACGGTAAGCCAGCGCCCGGAACGTCCGATTTGGATACGGATTTTACCGTAGTGGTCAGGTAATGGACCCGGAAATGGGGGCTTAACTCAGCGAATTAGTCACCGACGAACCGTTAAAAAGAAACCCGCCACAACCAGGGCAGCCCCTGCGCCAATCAACGCATAGTCGGAACGCTTCGTATTCCGGGCCACCGCCTGTTCGGAGTTCGATTTGTTTGAGGCTGACAGGTCCCATTCGTGACGTCCAGAATCAAGGGGGGGGGGCGTCGGCAACATCAAGTTGAGGAAAATGGTCATACGACGAGAACCAGTGCAGATCGGCGTCGGGAAACAACGGCAGCGCACGTTTTGACTATTTAGATGTATTGGTTGTGCCAATAGGTCGTTACGTAGCCGTGCCCTTAGCGTTTGGGCAGCCGGGTTCTTAATTCAGCAATAACATCTCTGGTTTCCTGAATACGCGTTTTAAGCCCTTTTTTATAGTGCCAGGCCTGAAATTCAGGATTATCCCGGTGGGTTTCCAGTTCCTGCTCCAGCTCCTGAAGGTATTTTTCGCTTTGGGTTAAATAGTATCCTGCGGTTTCGGGATTGTGAAACCCGCCCCCGTCGACGGTTACGTATACCGGGGTTGTGTGGGCGGCCTGGGTTGAGTCGCCGTAGCAGCGGGCCGCAATCCATAGCCCCTGGTGAACGGACTTGAGGTCGAGGGTCACCGTCAGATGACTCGCTGACTGACCCATTTCGTTTTTAGTGACACGTTTTAGTACCCGCCCATGGGCTATTAACTCGATGGCTTCCAGCGGCATCTGTGCAGAATGACCATACGCCTGGGCACTAATGACCAGGTTATTCCCTTTTTTCAGCCGGATCTGGTCGCCGGGCAGGGCATTGTTCACGCGGAAGTCGAGAAGTGGCCCACTGGTTACGAACGTATGCCCAGCCGCCACACCCCTCTGCCAGGCCTCAGGCGTGAAGGGACCGCTGAGGTACGTATAAAAGCGCGCATTGCCAATGCGGGCGGAATGTTCGGGCAGGTTGTGGTCGTGGCCGCACCACGGAAAGTCAGAACCCGCCGTGGCCGTAAGCCGAAACCCTAAGTCCAGCATGTGGTAATACTGCTGGGTGCGAAGCGGTTGCGACGATACACAATATTGAAGCAGTTCCAGCATATCCACCTTACCCCGCAGCCCATCGAGCGTGAGACCCCGGTACCCATGAAAGGATTCTGCCTGATGGGCGTAGCCGGTAAGTCCACCCCGTTTATGAAGTTCATCAAACACCTTGTCGTAATAGTAATACGCCTGCCTGAATCGCACGGAAGCCGTGGCGCCGACCCCTATGGCGTGGCCCAGGTCGGGGGTTCGCGGATCTTCCTGGCCGGCTGTCAGCAGGTAATTGCCCTGTTGATAGCTGCCTTTTTCACCGAAAGCATACTGCGGGTAGTAGGTCTCCCAGAAGTCGCCCATTTTTAGCAACACCCCCACGTTAATGTCCTCGGCCTGAATCCAGTGAAGGAGCGGCTGATTTTCGCCGGGCGAACGCCGGATGTGGATGTGCCCATCCGCTGAAAACCAGTTGCGGGCGGCCATGTTGATCCAACGGTTCATCCGGCAGGTTTGCCGAAGGGTCTTGCCTGATTGAATTCGAAGGCTGTGCGTCTGGGTCAGGTATTCAGTGCCCTTCGATACGGTCAGTTGATAAACGCCCGGTGGTAAGCTGAGGCTAAATAAACCCGCCACATAGAAGGAGCTATCAGGCTGAAACGCATAGCCATCGGCATGGTCCCAGAGGCCATACGAAACGGCTACCGCTTCCTTTGGAAGGGCGGCTACCGGTTTGCCCGCCCGTGTAAGTCGTATGCGGGCGGGTGTTGGCTTACCCGACCCGGCCTCTTGTATGGCAACGTATACGCGTCCGGTACGTTGTGCGTGTCCATCGGTGATGGCTCCTGAAAAAACCAGAAGTGCGTTCAGCAACAGGAGGTGAAGCCGGTGAGTCATAGTCATTCGTTGGCGCAACGAGGTTGTTTCAAGGGTAATACGCCCTTAACTGAAAATCGCCTAACTGGCTGACATGCAGCAGATTAGGCGATTTTATTGACTGACAAAGTAGCGGGGAGCAGGATCGAACTGCCGACCTTAGGGTTATGAATCCTACGCTCTAACCATCTGAGCTACCCCGCCGGATTTTATAATGTCACAAAAGTAAGCAAAATTCGATGCAGGTCAAAAATCAGCATTGACTTTCGCAAAAAAATTCGTTTACCTTTGCCAGTGACCCCTTTTTTATAGTCTGCTACTGTTATGGAGAAAATTAAATTTATCACCGAATACGAGCTTCGGGCGTCTCCCAAGATGTTATTTCCGTATATAAGTACCGCATCGGGTCTGTCGCAGTGGTTTGCCAGCAAAGTCAATACAATGCCCGAACAACGGTTCGATTTTCAATGGGATAACGAAAGCCACATCGCCCGGCAGGTATCCATGCGGCAAAATAAAGGGGTTCGTTTTGAGTTTTTAGATACCGCCGAAAATGGGTCTGATAATAATTACGTCGATTTTCGGGTCGACCAGTCTGAACTCACCCAATCGACGTTTTTACGCATCACAGACTACTCATCAACTACCGACGAAGGCGAGCTTCAGGACCTCTGGGATGGCTTAATGGATAAATTAAAGGAGATTGTCGGGAGTTAACCTTGTTAAAAATGTATAATGAAGAATGAAAAATGGATGATGTTCGTTACCTGATTAGCGGCACTCTGCCACATACCTTCGGGGCCGCCCGTGCGGTTCAGTATCCAGCGTAATGAAGAAAATTGACAAATTAGTGCTCGGCTCGTTTTGGGGGCCATTTTTTTTGACCCTCGGTGTCGTCATCTTTATTTTCCTGATGCGACTGCTGATGTTCTACATCGAGGAGTTTGTCTCAAAAGATCTTGACCTGGCCACCTTCGGTCGGTTACTTTTCTACTTCGCCCTGCTAACCGTACCCACCGCCCTTCCGCTGGCCGTGTTGCTGTCGTCGCTGATGACGTTTGGCAATCTGGGTGAGTTTTTTGAACTGACCGCCCTTAAAAGTGCAGGCATTTCGCTTACCCGGGCCATGCGTCCGCTGCTGATTGTCGCCGTTGGTATTAGTGCTTTCTCGTTCTGGTTCAACAATTCAGTGTCGCCCTGGGCCAACCTCAAAGGCTACAGCCTGCTCTACGATATTAAAACCGCCAAAGCCACGCTGAACCTGAAAGAAGGGATTTTTTACAATGATTTGCCAGGTTATAGCATTAAAGTCGACCACAAAATTAAAGGCCCTAAAGATAGTAAGAACGGCGATTTGCTGAAGGGATTAGTCATTTACAAGCATCCGGCAAACGGACCGGAATCAGGGAACCGGGAAATTATTCTGGCTGATTCCGGGCGGATGTACACCGACAAAGACCGGACCTACCTGACCTTCCAACTCTTCAATGGGAATGACTACCAGGAGTATGCCGACAATAACAGCGTTAGTTATGCCAGCAGTGGGTCACCGGGCAAAGGTGCTCAGTTCATGCGGAATGGCTTTAAAGACTACCGGCTCGTGATTAGCCTCGAATCATTTGGTATCAAGCGTACCGATGAAAACCAGTTTGAGTATCACGAGTACATGAAAAATCTTGATGAACTCTCAACCCTGACGGACTCGCTCCGTAAGGAGTATAAAAACACCAGTTTGGGCGTAGCCAGCACATCGCGGCAGTATTATACCTATCAGTTTAAGGCCGATGCGACGGTTAAGCAGCCGAAGCAGCTAACAGATGGCAAATGGATTGATTCCCTGTTAAAAAAGCAGGATGTAGCCCGCCCCGATTTAGCCCAGGCCGCCCTCAGTCAGGCACAGAACATCCTGTCGTATTCAACCTCGAACGTAACCTATCTGACCGAAAAAGAGAAGACGGTCTGGAAGTATCAGTTAGAAAGTCACCATAAATTCACGCAGTCCATCGCCATTTTTGTCATGTTTCTAATCGGTGCATCCATGGGGGCCATCATTAAAAAAGGGGGCTTTGGCGTACCGGTCCTGATCGCTATCGTGTTCTTTATTTTCTTATATGTATTGACGATTGTTGGTGATAAATACGCCAAAGATGGGTTACTATGGGTGCCGCTGGGCGCCTGGATGGCCAATCTGGTGTTGTTTCCGGTGGGCCTGCTGCTGATGCAGCGTGCCCGGCACGACTCGCGGCTGTTCGATAAGGATGTGTACATTATTGCCTGGGAACGACTAAAGCGACACTGGGAAGCCCGAAAAAATCGTCAGCCGATAGTCACTGGTTCATAATGGCTGACAAAAGGTAGGCTGGTCGAAACTAATGACCAGCGACTGCTGACTATCGACTATTTTTCACTACCTTTGCACCCAAATTCATTTTTCCAATCAAATTAGCTGTCTGAAGATGTATCTAACGACCGAAAAAAAACAGGAGATTTTCTCCACCTCGGGCCACGCCAAAAGCGCAGCGGACACCGGGTCGGCCGAATCCCAGATCGCGCTGTTCACTTACCGGATCAGTCATTTAACCGACCACCTGAAAGTTCACAAGCACGATTACGGCACCCAATTAGGTCTTTTAAAATTAGTGGGTAAACGTCGGCGGTTGCTGAACTACCTTCAGAAAAAAGACATTATGCGGTATCGGGCCATTCTGGCATCGCTGGGCTTACGGAAATAGTTGGGCCACCACAACAAAGGGAATCTGCTCTATCAGTAGATTCCCTCATTTTTGTTGTTTCTTTTTGGGCATCGTCCGGTAGCGACGAACGTTCAGAAGAAAAGAAAGGAAGTAATTGAGGTATGATAACCGATTGGTGAGCAGCGTGGATGCAGGCATCCGGCAGCCGTCGATTATCAAAAAAAGCTGTAAGAGGACGTATTCAAAATCTGTTTTATGTTTCAAATCACCACGCAATCCGTTGCGCTGCCCGACGGGCGGGAAATTACCATCGAAACCGGCAAACTGGCCCGACAGGCCGACGGAGCAGTGGTTGTACGGTTAGGCAACACCATGCTGTTAGCCACCGTTGTATCAAGTAAAGAGGCCAAAGAAGGCATTGATTTTCTTCCCTTATCCGTTGATTATCAGGAAAAATTTGCCTCGGCTGGCCGAATTCCGGGTAGCTTTCAACGGCGCGAAGGCCGCTTGGGCGACCACGAAATTCTGATTAGCCGGTTGGTCGACCGTGCTCTGCGGCCAATCTTTCCCGAAGACTACCATGCCGACACACAGGTAATGATTACCCTGATTTCGGCGGACCCTGACGTGCAGCCCGATTCGCTGGCTGCATTGGCTGCTTCGTCGGCGCTGGCCGTGTCCGACATTCCCTTCAACGGGCCAATTTCGGAAGTGCGCGTCGCTAAAATTGACGGTCAGTATAAGATTAACCCGAAAACGGCTGATCTGGAACGGGCGACCATCGACCTGATTGTGGCGGCCACCGAAAAAGATATTTGCATGGTCGAGGGCGAAATGGACGAATGTTCAGAAGCCGAAGTGGTCGAGGCTCTTAAGGTTGCTCACGAAGCCATCAAAGTGCAGTGCCAGGCCCAAAAAGAACTGGGTGCTAAAGTGGGCAAGACCGAAAAGCGGGTATACAACCACGAAACCCACGACGAAGACCTGCGGGCGGCTGTTCGGTCGGCTACGTATGATAAAATTTATGAGGTTGTTCGTCGGCAGAATCCAAATAAAAAAGGTCGTTCTGAAGCTGCTAAAGCAATCCGCGACGAGTATATAGCTTCGTTTCCGGAAGGTTCGGAGGTGAATACAGGGTTGATTAAAACGTATTTCCACGACCTGGAATGGGAAGCCTCGCGTCGGTTAGTCCTCGATGAGCGCACCCGTTTAGATGGCCGGGCCTTGGATCAAATCCGCCAGATTTCGGCGGAAGCCGGTTATTTGCCGGGTCCGCACGGGTCTGCTTTATTCACGCGTGGCGAAACCCAGTCGCTAACGACCGTAACCCTGGGTACTAAAACCGATGAGCAAATCGTCGATCAAACGATGTATCAGGGCTACAGTAAGTTCCTGCTGCATTATAACTTCCCCGGCTTTTCAACGGGCGAAGTGAAACCCAACCGGGGAGCTGGCCGGCGGGAGATTGGCCACGGAAACCTGGCCCACCGTTCGCTGAAGAAAGTGTTGCCCGCTGGCGAAGATAATCCGTACACCATTCGGATTGTGTCCGACATTCTGGAGTCGAACGGTTCATCGTCGATGGCCACAGTCTGCGCCGGAACGATGGCTCTGATGGATGCCGGGATTAAAATCAAGGCGCCCGTTGCCGGAATTGCGATGGGCCTGATTTCCGATGCACCATCCAGTGCGGGCGCGAAATACGCCGTGCTGTCGGACATCCTGGGGGATGAAGATCACCTCGGCGATATGGACTTTAAAGTAACGGGCACCGAAAAAGGTATTGTTGCCTGCCAGATGGACCTGAAAGTAGAAGGTTTATCTTATGAAGTACTGGCGCAGGCCCTGGAACAGGCGCGTTTGGGCCGTCTACACATCCTCGGCGAAATGAAGAAGGGCATTGCTGCGGTTCGTGATGACCTGAAACCACATGCCCCCCGCGCCGTTGTTATCAAGATCGACACCAACCAGATTGGCGCCGTTATCGGACCTGGTGGAAAGGTGGTTCAGGATATCCAGAAAGAATCGGGCGCGGTTGTCAACATTGATGAGCATGACAACGCGGGTTGGGTAAGCATTTTTGCGACCAGCAAACAAAGCATGGACAAAGCCGTGTCGCGGGTGAAAGGCATCGTGGCCGTACCTGAAGTGAACGAAACCTATGTCGGTAAAGTGAAAACGATTCAGCCCTTCGGTGCATTCGTTGAATTCATGCCGGGCAAAGACGGTTTATTGCATATTTCCGAGATTAAGTGGGAACGCTTGGAAACCATGGATGGTGTGCTGCAGGTAGGTGAAGAAGTGACGGTAAAATTGATTGATGTGGATAAGAAGACCGGAAAGTATCGGTTATCGCGTAAAGTTTTGCTGCCGAAGCCAGAGAACAAAAATGCGTAAGTCATTGTTACTTTTTTGTGTAATGCAACGTCAGAATGTAGCGTTATATAGTCACTCCACCGAGGGCACCGTATTATGAGACAGCTAAAAATTTCAAAACAGATTACCAATCGTGAAAGTCAGTCGTTAGACAAGTACTTGCAGGAGATTGGTAAAGTAGACCTGCTTACCCCCGATGAGGAAGTAACGCTGGCCCAGAAAATTCGGGAAGGTGACCAATTGTCGCTCGAACGCTTGACAAAGGCAAATCTTCGCTTTGTGGTGTCGGTGGCTAAACAATACCAGAATCAGGGCCTTTCATTGGGTGATTTAATTAACGAAGGCAACTTAGGTTTGATTAAAGCCGCTCAACGATTCGACGAAACGCGGGGGTTTAAATTCATTTCTTACGCGGTTTGGTGGATTCGCCAGTCGATTCTGCAGGCATTGGCCGAGCAGTCCAGGATTGTGCGTTTGCCCCTCAACCGGGTTGGCTCGCTGAACAAGATTTCCAAAACGTTCTCCGACCTCGAACAGAAGTTTGAACGCGAACCCTCGCCCGAAGAACTGGCCGCTGTGCTGGAAATTTCGGCGGCTGAAGTTGTTGATACGCTGAAGATTTCAGGTCGTCATGTATCCATGGACGCGCCGTTTGTGCAGGGCGAAGAAAACAGCCTGCTCGACGTACTCGAAAACGATGGCGAAGATAAACCCGATTCGGGTTTGATAAATGACTCGCTGCGGAAGGAAGTACAACGCGCCCTTTCAACGCTGACCCAGCGGGAAGCCGATGTGATTACGCTTTATTTTGGTCTGAATGGCGAACACGCCATGACGCTCGAAGAGATTGGCGAGAAGTTTAACCTGACCCGTGAGCGGGTTCGGCAGATAAAAGAAAAAGCCATTCGTCGGCTGCGCCACACCTCCCGGTCGAAAGCGCTGAAGACGTATTTGGGCTAAGTTCCTGTTTTCTGTTTGCTTATGCAAAAAGCCTCCTGACTAACGTGGGAGGCTTTTGTATTTATTGTACCTGAACTATCGCTTCGACTACGTTCAATTCAGCATCAATTTTCCGGTTAAGTTCGTCAAGCAGGCTTGTATGTACCTGAAGTTTAAGGTAAGTCGGGGGTAGCAGCGACGAGCGGGCAGGCTGAGAACTCATATCTGTCAATAGAGTGGCTACGGTATTACCTGCCTGCTCACGCAACAGCAGAAGTTTGCGTAACGTCGATCTTTGTTGGGCAGGCTTCCAGGAATTTGGTGTGTCGGTCGCCCTGATTATCTGGTTTAATCGGTCATATCGATAGCAAAACGCATCAAGTACATTCAGCCATTTCAAGAGGACTTTATCTATTTCTTCTACCGAATCTGAGTAAGCCATCACGGGTGTATTGGAATTGCATCATGGAACAGGTACCTGTCTAAGTCGACTGCAGATCCATTGGTGGATAGTTACCGTCTTCTGTTAACAGCAGGTCAACTCGCGGGCTACAATCGATAGTTCGAAAAAGCAGGTTATCGACTCAGGTTTCCATAGGGAAACCTGAGTCGATAACCTGCAGGCATTAAACCCGTTCATAAAAGTATTTAACCGTTCCGCAATTTTGTGTGACATTTATCACTATTTATACTTAGATTAGCCATTGGTTAATAGTAAGTAAGCTAACATATAATTTTTTGGTAATCTATTTGTAAGTTTATTTCGCTTAATTGTTTTGTAAGTGAAATACCTGTAAAGCTGGTCGGGTTTTAATTCGTTTTGTGCCCTTTATCCATACTATAAATACATCCGGCGGGAGGTATTTTATTGACATGAAAGCAATCTCAACTGAAGAACTTGAAGCGGGCTATCTTAGGTTAAAAACACTTGTGGATGTGACGAGTCCCATCTCAGACGTGACCTGGCAGTATTTTAGAACCCATAGTCAGCCTTGCTTTTACGAAAAGAAAACGAAGCTTGTCCATGAAGGAGAACGCCCCCAAATGTTAGGCTTTATAATCCAGGGAGCAGCCAAGTCGTATTATAGCTCACCCATTGATGGACGCCAGGTTGTTACCCGGCTTCATGTACCGAACGATTTCTGCGTTTCGGCTAACTTTCATCTGGGAGAGGTTGCTGTCGATAACATTGAGTTCGTAGCCGATAGCTGGCTAATTTGTATATCCCATGCCGATGTCGTGCGGATGTATGCCACCTTCCCGGATTATACCCGTCTCTACGCAACGCTTTTGGGCCACCGCAGTCGGATGCACGAGGAGAAAGTTCGCGATCTACAGATGCTGACAGTCGGGCAGCGTTTAGAAAAGCTTATAGCCACCAATCCGCATTATTTTAACTACTTCCCCGTTGCCGATATTGCTTCCTATTTAGGAACTGAACGGGAAACCCTGACCCGATTACGAAGCAAACTCTATAAGCAGTAATAGCTGGGTTAATCGGCTTTAGCTTACCATGTAGAATGAACCTACTATACAGGATCAGGGCAAAACAAAAAGACAATACCAACGGACTGTCTTTTTTTAGACAACAATTTTAACTGCTTAATTCTTTAAAAGCCACGTCTCGGAACCGGCTAATTCGCTGATAGCGGCCATCCTGGCAACAGCTTCCTCCCGAATGGCCGACCCCGCAGCCGCCACTTTATACCGTTCTTTCTGACCACGGGCAGGCATGATAACAAACGCGTCGGCATAACCGGCTTTACGCAACTGCCGCTTTAGCCTCAGGGCATTCCGCTTGCTCGAGAAAACACCCGCAATTACCGTAAAATGAGGGCTTGTGCGAATGTGCCTGACAACCGGCAAGGCCATTTTGCTGACGACCACTGGCTTCACCGCCCGTGCTGCTTCAAGTTTTACATGAACCCCAGCCCCGGCGGGTGTTACTTCGGGTTTGGCTACAGGCTCAGTTGGGGGCGTACCAACCACTGGTTCAACAGCGACTTTAGCCACCGGCCTGGCTTCAGGAACTGGGGCAGGACCATTTTTTTGAACAATCCCGACCTTTGGTATTGCTTTTTCGTCAGTCGAACGCTCAACAAGTGAAGCCGACAAGCGGAACAGGTTAGCCGGGTCTACGCTGCTCTGAAAGGGTTGGCCGGGATTAATCACGGAGAGATAACTGACCACACCCAATGACCCAACCAGCAGAACAACGGCGGCCGCGAGCCAATACCGGCGAGCCGGGTGGTAGGGCACAAGCCTTGTTTCTTCGTCCCGCACCAGTATCGGACTGAGTGTTGTAACGGGTACAGCCTCCAGGGCAGCTTCAAGCTGAGGCTGGCGGTTAATTAACTGGGCCGACACGGCACTCATACCATAGGCTTCCCCAAAGAAATTGTGTCGCAAACCAGGAACAAACTGGAGCCGGCCTTCATCATTTTGAGTGAATGTGCCAATCCCATCAAGCTCGAACCGCCCCGCCGTTTTGACGTCCTGCCGTAGTTCACCGACAAACTCGCTGATATGCCGCTGGGCACCTTCGCGCGTGACCGGCTCGTGCAGCATGATGTAGTTGGCCAGAATCCCATCATCGAAGCGTAGGGCTTCGTTAAAGGCCACGCGTTTGCGGGGAGGCAAATATAACCCGTTGGCTTCCGTAAAGACTGCCGATTGATAGTGAGTCAAAAACGCTCCCAAGTCGGGAACAACAACACAATCATACTGATACAGCAGCTTTTTGAGGTACTCATTTACGGACGCCATAGGATGCGCGGGTGGAGGGGTTAGAACGAATAACTGATTCCTCCGAGAAAGTTAAGCCCTTGCGTCTGATAATACAAATACCGCTGGTAGTTCTGGCTGAAGATATTGTTTAACGAAACAAAGGCCGACACTTGTGAACCTAAGAAATAGTCAATTTTCAGGTTAGCGTCGTAGATGGGTTTCAGGGTGTAGGCTACGCCAGACGTGAAGTTTTTGTTTCGGATGCCCTCATAAAAATACAAATCGGCGGTGACGAATAATTTTTTGTTCAGGATGTAGGAATTGCTCCAGCTAGCGGCCACCTGCGGACGCCCCCAGGCTTCTTCGAGTCGGTCGAGACCGTAGTTGAAAAAGTCGGCTTTCAGCGTTGACCGAAACTTATCTTTCTGTGCATACGCTAATTGCCCGGATACGGTCAGCACGTTGGCAATACCGCCATCGTAGAGCACGAAGAATTTTGTGGTATCGGGAATCGTATTGTTGAAGGTCGAAAAGTTTCGGTAGCGGGCATAGGATACCTTGCCTTCATACGAGAATCCCCCCCCCAGATTTCCTTTAGAACCGCCATAGATATCCAGCGACTTAACCGTGTTAACTAATGGCACCTGCGACGCAAGCCACTTGTTCTCAGCAAGTAACGAGCGCAGCGTATTTCGGTTAATATCCCCGTCGACGCCTGCGAAAATGTGAACGTTACCCACGGGGACAAGGTCGATATCAATCACCGGGAAGGCCCGCGTTTCGTTGATGCCCTGCCGTTGGTCGGTCTGGTTAACCGCGTTGACACCGCCCGTAATGGTGAATACTGAAGACGTGTACTTAAAGCTGGGCTTTACACGAAACAGATTCCGATTGTCGACGATGGACCCGTCGGAGCGTTGGGTAACGAAGGCGTCGGCAGCTACCAGCGCAAACACATTGTCGGTGATGCCGAGCGAGGCATTAAAGTTGGTGGCCCAATCGGTTTCGGAGGCATTGAACCGGTCGCGCAGGGAGGTGATACCTGTGCGGAGGGCGTAGTCGATGGCGTTTTCCGACTTGGCGTTTTCAATCCCTATTTTAAAATTAATCGTATTGAGCCGCTGCTTAATCAGATCGGGGTTGAAGTTGGGCTGAGCGGCAAACTCCCGGCTGTATCCGTAAAAATTATACGCGTTCCGGTCGAAGCCGACGTCTGCCTGAAGTTTGAAGGCATCGGCTAAATATTTACCGGTCACCCGAATACGGGTATCGCTTTGGGCAGAATTCTTGCCATCGACCGGCCCCAGCGCCGATGACAGATGCCGCACGGACCCTTCGAGCGCGAGGTTCGAGAGGTTGTTGATACCGACGAAGCCTTCGCCCAGAAACGAACTGTAATTACCCGCACCCAACTTTACGTAATTGTTGTAGGCGGCTGTTTCCTCGGGCTGAGTCGTTGCTGGAGCCAATACGTTGGTCGTAATTTTCGGGTCGCCCACGGTGAGTTTGCGGTCCTCGAACTCGTAGGTGAGTTTTCGCTGCTCGGCGGATGGCTTGCTGGATGGAATCTTATTAAAAATTCGGTTGGCGGGCGGCAACTCAATTTTCCGGCTTTTCTCAACCGTAATTTCCTGATTATCCACTTCGCCTTCCTTCACCGGTCGCGTGGGTTTCGGCTGTTGCGCGAAAAGCGGGACGGATAGAGAAAGCAGGGTGAGGGTGAGTAGGTAACGCATAATGGATAAGGTGAAATGAATAATGAATAATGAATAATGATAAGACGCTATAGCATTTTACATTATTCATTAGCCATTATTCATTAGTTTTTAGACTCCAGAGCCGCCAGCTTTTGCTTTGCTTCGGCGATGATGGTTTCGTCGGATGAATTTTCGATGATTGAGTTCAGAACAGCTTTTGCCTGCGCCGTTTCATCGAGGGCCACGTTATTGTCGGACACCAGAATGAATGCTTTGCCTTTCCAGTAGTCGAACTCGCTGAACTGCTCATTGAATTTCAGCAGCAGCGCAACTGACTCTTTGTATTTTTTCTGCCGGAACAACATGTCGCCGAGGTAATACTGGGCTTCGGCGCCGTTGATGTCTTTGGCCAGGGCAATGGTTTTCTCGAAATCGGCCTGCGCGGTTTTATAGTCGCCCTTCCCGAAGGCCACTTTGCCCAGCATAAGCTGCGCCCGATTTTGGGCGGCCGGCACCACGTTTCCGGCGGCTATGACCTCGCGGGCGACGGCTGCGGCTGAATCGGGCTTAGGAAACGCGAAATAGGTGTCCATCAGCCCTAACTGAGCCGACACCTGCTCAGCTTTGTTGCTGGCTTTGCTCAGGATAATCTGGTAATTCCGAATGGCGCGGGGGAAATTCTTCTGCTTTGTTTCCAGGTCAGCCGCCCGGCTTGCTGCCCGAACCAGAAAGTCTGATTTGTTGTCGGCCACGACTAAATTATAGTACCGGAGGGCGTTGGCTGCGTCGTTTGTCTGGCGATACGATTCCGCTAAATAGTAACGGGCTTCGTTGGTGCCGGGACTGGCGGGGTATTCCTGCAAAAACGCCAGAAACGACTGAATGGCCTGCGGATATTTCTCATTGGCGTAAATATTCTTGGCATTCTCGAACTGCACCCGCTCCACGTCCGTGCTGCCCGGATTGCTCTTTTTGTATTGACCCAGCACCTGCGAAAACTCCTCGGGCCGACCGGCATCATTTAGTGTATTCTGAATGCCCAGCAACGCACTTTGCGCCTGTTCGGAGTCGCCGTAGTTGTCTAAAATGCGTTTGTAATCGGCTACCGCCGGGTCGTATTGCTGAATATTTCCGTAGGCAATGGCCCGTTTCAGCAAGGCAGCCGGGATGAGCGAACTGTTCGGCTTGTCCTGAATCAGCTTCGTATAATTCTGAATGGCCGCCTGATAAGCGCCTTTCTCAAAATCGACATTCGCCTTTTGAAACAGGCTCTCGTCTACAAAGCGCGAGTTTGGAAATTGACGCTGCACCTGGTCAAACTGGGCTTTCGCTTCGGCATCGCGGCCTACATATGTCAAAATTACCGCCTTCTGATACGATGCGTAGTCTTTATCGGGGGCATTTTGCGTAATGGCCTGGTCGTAGGAGCGAATGGCGTTTTCGTACTGCTTGGTTGCAAAGTAGGCGTCGGCTAAGCGAACGGTCGCATCCAGTAGCTGTGGCCGGTTATCTGCATCGCCCCCGCGACTCACAAAATCGCGGAAATAGGGCAGGGCGCGGGGGTAATCTTTTTTGTTGTAGTACGCATAACCGAGGGCGTACAAACTCTTGCTGGCATAATCGCCGGAACCGGATTTGGAAATACTGGCATACAGGGGAATGGCCGTATCGTATTGTTTACCCGCCGAATATGCTTCGGCTTTCCAGAATTGCGCGGCCTGCTGCAGCTCATTATCAACCGGAAATTTCAGCGACTTATCCAGATTTGCCACCGCCTGCGGGTAGCGTTCGGCGTTGAAATCGTTGACACCCTGGTTGTAGGTCAGCCGCTGATAGGTGGCGTTGATTTTGGGGGTTCGGCGTTTGAGTCCTTCAATGTAGGCGATGGCTGCCGGGTAGTTGTTGGAGGCAAAATACGCTTCGCCAACTAATTCGTTGGCTTCATTCTCAAACTTGCTGTCGGGGTATTGCTTCAGAAAAGCGGTTAATTCCCGGACAGCATCGGCCCCGTTGTTCTGGTCGACCTGCAATTTGGCGTGATTGAATCGCGCTTCTTCCTGAATTTCCCGATTAAACGACAGCCGCCCCGCCTGGTCGAAGGCTGTTAAGGCATAGGTCGGATTTTGCGTTTGTAAATAGCTGACCCCCAGGGTATAGGCGGCATACTGAGCTGTGGTATCTTTGCCGCTCGCTACGTTTTTAAGCTGCGTAATCGCGTCAGCATACGCGCCCGTGCGAAACAGCGACTGCCCATACCGGAACCGAACCGCGCCCGGCGCTTTTGTTCCGGCGGCCGTGATGTATTGCCTGTAATACGGAATTGCTTTGGCAAACTGATTCTGCTGATAAAAAACTTCAGCCGTGAACAGGGCGACTTCGTTCAGCTCCGCGCCGTTGTTGCGCCGGAGCAGCGGCTCTGTGTAGGTCAGCAAATCATCGAACCGACGCTGGCGATACAGGGCCTGGGCAATCCAGTTGGGCACCTGATTCTGGTAGGTCGGGTTGGTTTCGACCCGCCGGAAATCGGCAACCGCTTCGTTGAAATTGCGGTTACGAAAATTGATTACCCCGGCATAATACGACGCGGCCGGTGCATCGGCCGAATTGGGATCAGCCTTTACGTCATTTAAAAGCGGCAACGCCCGCTGCAACTCCTGCGTATTGTAGTAAGCAATGGCCAACTGGTATTTATAGCCGGTTTGTTGCGCCGTACTTCCCCCCTGATTCACCGCTTTTTCTAAGAAATCAATGGCTTTCGCATAATCCTGACGGTTGTAGTAATAGGTGCCTAAATCGCCGTAGAGTTGCCCGGCTTTCGGGTGCTGGCTATGGTTTTTAACGAACCGGTCAACGAGCAGTTCAGCGCCGGGTTCGTCGATATACAGGCTCGTGAGGGCCACGTAATAGTCGGCGTCGACGGCATTCTGGTCGCCGGTGTTGAGGAGCGTTTGCGAACCATCGCCCCGGCGGGGTTCGAGGTATTGCCGAAACTCAGACCGGGCAGCCGCATAGTTGGCTTTCTCGAACAACTCAAGCCCATTTCGGTAGTGGTAATCCGGTTCGGCATGACTCTGGGTTCGCTGCGCCAACGCCGATAATGTCGTCAGCAAGCCAACGATTAGGGTAAACGCTAACCGACAAAAAACCAGGAGCGATGGGTGTTGACCTAATTGGGCAGTTAGGTAGGGCATAAATTGTTCCATGTTTCAAGTTCCATGTTTCGGTCGGTTCGCCGGTGCAGTTCCGTATTCCATCTGACAAACGTTGGAACGTTGAACTCGAAACATGAAACTATTTTTTGACGGATTTACGTCGTAGTTTCGTTTAGAAATTGACAAATATCAGGTCAATTCTGGACAAAAAACGAAGGTATTCCTGTTTCCGTATGAAAAAAAACGCCCGGCTTCTTTATTTACTTACTGTCTGGACATTTTTTATTCCTGTTTTCTCTCCTGCAACCAGCCTGGCGGCTGACGATGAAACCCCTCCGGCATCTCCTCCGAGCGTAACCTATGTGCTGTCGATGCCTGAACCGCAAACGCATTATTTTGAGGTCGAGATGCAGTTGAAAAATGTGGCGGCTGCGACCAATGCAAAAAAAAATAAATACATCGATATTAAAATGCCGGTCTGGACACCGGGTTCGTATCTGATTCGGGAATATGCCAAAAATGTGGAGGGGTTCACGGCTTCGGTTGCCGGGAAGACGGTGCCGAGTGAAAAAGTCCGCAAAAATACCTGGCGAATCCAAACGACCGACGATAACCTCACGATTCGCTACCGGGTGTATGCCAACGAGCTCACCGTGCGAACGAGTTTTGTGGATGCCGACCACGGCTATGTTACCCCCGCCGGGGTATTTATGTACCACGACGCCCTGAAAAATAGCCCCCTGCGCGTGGTCGTTCAACCGTACAAATCCTGGAAAAACGTCGCTACGGGACTTGAGCCTGTAGCGGGCGCGGCTCATACCTACGAAGCGGCCGATTTCGATCTATTGGTCGATTCGCCGATTGAGATTGGTAATCACAAAACGTTTGGCTTTACGGCCTCAAACATTCCGCATACGGTGGCCATGTTTGGCGAGGTTGAGTACAACGAAAAACGCTTGGCGGCTGATTATAAGCGGGTTTGCGAAGCGGCTGCTACCGTCGTGGGTGAGCATCCCTGCAAAAACTACACCTTCATTGTTCACCATATTCCGCCAGGAGGTGGCGGGCTGGAACACCTCAACTCGACGACCCTCGAAGTTACCCGCGAAGCGTACACCGAAGCCAAATACAAAGGATTTCTGACATTGGTGGCGCATGAATATTTCCACCTCTGGAATGTGAAACGCATCCGCCCGATTGCCCTGGGACCGTTCGATTACGAGACCGAGAATTATACGCACATGCTTTGGTTGTCAGAGGGGTGTACGTCGTTTTATGAAGATTACATCCTGCGCCGGGCGGGTTTTCATACGCCGGAGAATTACCTCAGCCTTATCGCCAACGACATAACCGTCATTGAAAACCAGCCCGGAACGCGCGTGCAGTCGGCGGCCGAATCAAGCTGGGATGCTTGGATTAAAGGCTACCGCCCCAACGAAAACTCGGCCAACGCGACCATTTCGTATTACGGCAAAGGCAGCGTTTTAGGAACCTTGCTGAATCTGGCAATTCTGACGGGCAGCAACGGCGAACGCAGCATGGACGACCTGATGCGGTATCTCTATACGGAATACTACAAAAAACAAAAGCGCGGGTTCACCGACGATGAGTTCCGGCAGGCCGCCGAACAGATGGCGGGCCGCCAACTCGACGATTTTTTTGCCATCGGGGTCAACTCCGCCGAGCCGATTAATTACAACGCCTATTTTGAGCCGGTGGGATTACAATTAGTAAATATAGCGGCCCCGGAGCAGGATGGGTTTCTGGGCGCGGCCACAACGGTGGCGAATGGCAAAGCAACCATTTCGGGCGTTCGGCGCGGGTCGGCGGCCTACACCGATGGCCTGAACGTGGGCGATGAAGTTATTTCGGTAGACGACGTTCGCGTGGGCGACGATTTGCTGCGGCTTATCAGCGGCCGGCAGGTGGGCGATAAATTAAAAATACGCGTGAACCGGGCTGGTCTCCTGCGCGAAATACCCGTTACGCTCACGCAAAACCCGTTGGTCAGTTACCGCCTGCAACCCCTGCCCAACCAAACGGCGGGGCAGAAGGCACTGTATAACAAGTGGTTGTATATTAAATGAGAAACGAGTTGGGCAAGGTAGATTATCAGGCCCGGCTCGTTTTAGCTACTAAGGGTTCCGCTTCGGTTAAACACCCTCAATCCTGGCGTAATGTTGAATCAATCGCTGCCTAAAAATCAGACATTTACAGCGAAGTACTTCGTAGCCACTGCCGTATTCTTCGGTGTCATTTTTGCCACAATTCGGGGTATAGGAACGCTGGGGCCACCTGCATATCGGTTTGTGATGCCGGTAGGCTTCATCCTGATGGCCCTGATGCCGTTTATCTTCCTGGACAAAATCCATCGCCGACGGGTGGGCTTAACGCCGGCGAACAGCAGATGGGTTTATGGCGTAGCGTTATTGACCGGCATGGCGGCTGCGCTGTTCTGTCACGTTTTAGGCAAAACGTTGTTTGACACAACCTCAGCAAATTGGTTTGTAACCATACGAAATGCCTACACAAAGATTATTCCGGCTGGCGGGCAGGACACGCAAAGCCTGTTCGTTATTGCGACCATACCCGCCCTTATTTTTAGTCCTGTCGGCGAAGAAATCTATTTCCGGGGTTTTCTTCAGGAAGCGCTCACCACGCGATTCAGTTATCGGACGAGCGTAATTGGGGAGTCGCTGTTCTTTGGGGTCGTTCACCTGTTTCATCATGGGCTTAGTCTTGCCGGTAGTCACTTTGTTTTTCAGCCGGTTTCGGGCAGCATCTGGGTTCTTCTGATGTTCCTGACGGCCTGCCTGTTTGCCTGGCTAAAACGAGTAAGTGGCTCCATTTACCCGGCCATTGTTGCCCACGCTTCGTTTAATTTAACCATGAACGTCTGTATCTTTTGGGGCTTGTCCTAAGTCGTTATGCTTCAGCCAGAAACACTACCTGCTCAATCAAAATCATCGTTCAGTTCACCCGAACGGGTTGCGTCCATTGACATATTGCGGGCTATCACGATGGTATTGATGATATTCGTCAATGACCTCTGGTCGCTGACAAATATCCCGGCCTGGCTGGAACACGTGCCGAACGGAGCCGATGGCATTGGCCTGGCCGATGTTGTCTTTCCGGCTTTTTTGTTCATTGTGGGCATGTCGCTGCCGTATGCCATCACGGCCCGACGGCAAAAAGGAGATAGCGATACCGCGCTGGCTGGGCATGTCGTCAGCCGGTCGATTGCCCTGCTGGTGATGGGTGTTTTTCTGGTCAATGGCGAATCCATCAACGAAGCGGCCACCGGTATGCAGCGGCTTGTCTGGAATGTGTTGTCGTGTACAGCCTTTATTCTCATCTGGAACGCCTACCCGAAAAGGGTCAATACCTGGGTCGTGAGGAGCAGTAAAGTGCTGGGCATCACAATATTACTGGCACTTGCTTTCATCTACCGGGGAGGAAACGAAACCATAACCCGTTTTGAAACGCACTGGTGGGGAATATTAGGGCTGATTGGCTGGTCGTATTTAACGGCTGCATTCGTCACCGTTTTCGCCCGAAACCGCATTCCGGTGCTGGTATTGGCCTGGGTCGGCTTTGCGCTGCTAAGCATGGCTGATCAGGCCGGTTTGCTCACGGAAGTAGTTCACATTATTCCCGGTGCCATTAGCGGGGGTACGATGGTTGGCCTGACGATGGGTGGTGTGGTGATAGCAACGCTTTTTATAGAATTCCGCAAACGGGCCGATAACAACCGGATGACACTTGTTTTTCTCGCCGTCTTCGTCGTATTAATTGGGGTATCGGTCTATACGCGTCAGTTCTGGGGACTTAGCAAACTGGACGCTACACCCGCCTGGCTCTTTCTGTGCAGCGCCTTCACCATCCTGGCGTTTACGAGTATCTACTGGCTGGTGGATGTAGGTGGGAAAGCCAATTGGTTTGCTTTCATCAGGCCCGCCGGGACAGACACGTTACTTTGCTACCTGATTCCGTACTTCGCCTATGCTTTGATGACGCTCCTGCACCTCCATTTACCAGAAGCAATTCTTGTCGGTGGACTTGGCTTACTAAAATCGCTTCTGTTCGCGCTGCTGTGCGTCTGGATTACGGGGCGGTTGAATCGGGTGGGGGTGAGGCTGAAGTTGTGAGTGGCTCACCGAAAATTCATTAGTCAACTATAGATTGCAACCGGTGGTGAGTCAAACAGCGGTGTAGAGGGTACTGTAGGCCAAGTGGTTATATATCAAATGAAGCTATAGTACTTGTCTTCCATTCGCTTAGTCTTTTTCTATAGAATCTTATCTGTTTATGAGGTATGCTTTATGCTTTTCAAATTGGTCAACCCGCTCCTTAAATGATGGCAGAAATAAGACAAGTTCTTCTACTTTACTCGTAAAACTATTTAGGACAACAATAATCAGTGAATGTTTGTCAAGGTTTTGCTGATACTGTAGATTTTTGTCTATCGTTAAAAGAACGTCGAACTGATGCTCAACACAGAGTGCCATGAGTTTGCCGTTCTTAATACCACTCCACTGTAACTCTCTAACCGTATAAACTTCGTGTTCGCTAAGGTGCGGTTTCAAGTGCTTCGTTACACACTCGTCAAGCAAAATTTTCATGCAGAATGTTTGACGAGGTTTCAATAAGTTTTTGTGACATTTCAAGCACTTTTATGACTTGCTCTCGCTGTACGCCTTCAAAATCGTCAAGAAAGTAATTTATGGATTCGCCGGTTTCAAGGTAGTCAAATAGATTTTTGATCGGCACTCGTGTTCCGTAGAAAACCGGTGTTCCTCCGAGTATTTCAGGATCAATATGTATGATGCGTTTGTCCATGTCTGAAGCTTTTATATCCAAATTTACGGAAAAGTATTATTAAGCAGGTGGGGAGGGAAGATTATAGATAGCTTTTGTGTGTTGTCTGAGGTAGAAAAACTAACCATTATTTTACGGGAATTGGTCTGCTTCCATAGGCTATAGTCAATATTTATTACTTTGTCGGTATGTATTTATCCTTGCAATATTTTTCTAATTCTGTGTCATTTGCAAAATAACTGTCGCAAAATTCATCAAGCTCTTTCTCGGTTGATTTGTAATAGCGTTCCTCTGCGGTCATTAACTTTTCGGTCTGTTCAATGAATTTTTCAAATTCCTTATTGATTTTGCAAAGTTTGTCAATTGTCTTAAAATCTAAGTCACGATATGTTGGTTGAAATAAAACTTTGCTCTGATACGGATTTGCATTCAACTCGATTACACCAATCCCAAACGATTGATTAAGTCGTTCTACTTCTTCGGTCAAACTATCGCTGAATTCAAAAGCAACTAAATATCCGAAGTTAGCCCAACTTGAATTTGAAACTGCCTGAAAAAATGCTTTTTTTAATTCACTATCGCTGTTTATTTCTTTCTTTATTTCGTATGAGCTCAATTTAAAAGTATCAACACGGTTGGTGAATTTTAAAAAGTTTTGACTGGCTTTTGTCTGTAAGCTTAAAAACTTGATGCCAATCATATCAGGATGTGTCCAGATTTGGTTGCTATCTTTCCCGTAGGTTGATTGTTCATGAAAAATAGTCTTTGCGTAAATACCTGTACTTTTTAAGTAACTACTCAAAAGTTTATGTAAATCTCTCTCATCATATGTTCTGAGTTTATCAACTTTCACAATAGGAATAATTGGTGTCTCAACTACCCCAGATAAAATGTCAATGCCAATATTTTGCTCATTTTTAGTCAAATAATAAGAATATGTTCCGCCTTCTTGCTTTAAGCGTTTAACTCGTGAGTCACCATTTCTGATAAAGTCGCCCAGAACAGCAGAAATAGTCGAACCTGGGGTTTTTGCAGAACCAAAGTCGTAATAATTCTTTTCAATTATTTTGTTATAAACAGCCAAATAGTTAGTTATGTCGTTAATGTCTTCTAAACATTTTAGAACGGCTTCTTTCAATGTCATCTTTACATTCGTTAATTGTTAGTTACCAGCCAAATGTAAACACATGCTGGAAGTTTCTAAAGCACAAAATGGCGCAATTCTTATTCCTCCCTCAACAACTTCTCCGCTAACTCTGTTAATCCCACCGTTGCGGGTTCGGCGATGAAGGTGAGATTGGCGCGTTTCTGCATGTCAGGGATGTTTGGGTCTACGACGTAAATGGGAACGTCCTTCCCAACGGCATAGACCAAACCTGCCGCCGGATACACGTTCAGCGAGGTGCCGACGACAATAAGAATATCGGCTTCGTGGGTAATGTCCAGCGCGATGTCCATCATGGGCACGGCTTCGCCAAACCAGACAATGTGGGGCCGTAATGGCGAGCCTTTTTCACACAAATCGCCGGCTTTTATTTCCCAGCCTTCGATGTCGTAAATCAGGTCGGGGTCTTTGGTCGAGCGCGATTTAAACAACTCGCCGTGCAGATGTACCACATTGGAAGAACCCGCTTTTTCGTGCAGATTATCTACGTTCTGCGTGATGACCGTCACGTCAAACTTTTCTTCTAATTTCACTAATGCCAGGTGGCCCGCGTTGGGCTGAACGCTGAGGGCCTGTTTCCGGCGTTGGTTATAAAAATCCTGCACTAATGTTGGGTTGCGTTGCCAGGCTTCGGGCGTGGCGACGTCCTCGATGCGGTGGTTTTCCCAAAGCCCGTCCGAGGCCCGAAACGTGGGAATGCCACTCTCGGCACTGATGCCCGCACCCGATAAAACGACGATTTTCTGACGTGTGTTCATGATTTTAAGTTTTTGCGTGGAGCAGGGAGCGCGGGGCACGGAAGCTATCCCTGCTCCACGCCCCGCGCTCCCTGCCTTTATTCGACAACAATTTCATCCGTAGCGAACCAGGTTTTTTCGCCTGCGTTGGGGTGTCCGGCGGGACAAACGCCCGCATTTTTAGCCCGGATGCGAACATACCGCGCCCGCGCCGTTTTGAAATCGGCCACAACGGGCAGAATATCCCAGGGACCGGTCAGTGCGTAAGTAACGGGCTGATTGATGGCTTCTTTAAAGTCCGTTCCATCTCTTGAGAGCGCTATGTCGACCGACGTGGGCGGAAAATTCTTGTCTAAAATCACTTTCAGGAAGTTCAACGACACTTTCGTCACGCTGGTCACATCGCCGAGGTCGAGCGTCACATCCATGCCGGGACCGAAGAAATACACCCATTCGCGCAGGCTGCGGGGCGTTTCACCCCGAACACCATCGGTCAGTTTTGCTTTTGGCGCGTCGCTGTTGGCATCCGGCGGAATGGCGTAGGTGTAGGGTTTGTTTTTGCCCTTATGCAGCGTAAAGGTTTGGGTGAGTTGCCCGCCGGTTGGCGCCCCTCCAGTCCGGGTCATGGCCCGAATCGTAGTGGTTTTTGTCAGCGTGATTGGCCCAATGTATTCCGGGCTGCGTTCGTTGGGTTCTTTGCCGTTGGTCGTATAGAAAATCCGGCTGTCGGCATCTAATTTACTCAACCGCGCCTGTATCTGTCCCTGCTCGCTGGCCTGAGTCGTGGCCGTAATGTCGAACAATCGTTTGGCGTAGTTGAGCGGAATGGCATCGAGCTTAGGCAGGTGATTTTTAAGCCGTTGCGCGAAATCCTCGAAGTTGCGCGGCCCCCGTGGCAGCCAGCCAATTTCGGCCAGCGCAATGGCACGCGGAAAAACCATGTAGGCCACATCGTCGGGAGTTGGCGTGTATTCGGTCCACATGTTACCCTGAACGCCCAAAATGTATTTTTGTTCGGCAGGCGACAATTCGGCGGGCGTTGGCTCATAGGCATACACCTGGTCGAGGGGGAGGTAGCCGCCAATCGTCAGGGGTTCGGTGGCGGCATTCCCCTGATACTTATCGAGGTAGCAGGTCGCACCGGGCGACATGATAACGTTGTGCTTTTGTTTGGCGGCAGCGACTCCGCCGTCAATACCCCGCCAACTCATGACGGTAGCGTTCGGAGCCAAGCCACCTTCCAGAATTTCATCCCAGCCGATGATGGCGCGGCCCTTGCTGTTCACAAATTTCTCCATGCGCCGGATGAAATAGCTTTGCAGTTCGTGCTCATCGTTGAGCTTATTTTTCTTCATCAACTCCTGGCAAAACGCGCTGTTTTGCCAGGCCGTTTTTGGGCATTCGTCGCCCCCGATGTGAATGTATTTACCGGGAAATAGGGCCATCACTTCCGTCAGTACATCCTGCAAAAAGCCAAACGTTTTCTCCGACGGGCAGAAAACCTCCTCGAAAACACCCCATTTGGTGGCCACCTGATAGGTTTTGGCCGGGTCGCAGCTCAATTCGGGATAGGCTGCCAAAGCGGCCAGCGCGTGGCCGGGCATTTCAATTTCGGGAACAATAGTCACGAACTGGCTTTGGGCATAACGCACCACATCCCGGATTTCGTCCTGTGTGTAAAAGCCACCATGCGGTTTCCCGTCGAACTGCTGCGGATAGTTCTGGGTGTACTGGCCAATGAGGGTTTCGGCCCGCTTGCTGCCGACCTGCGTCAGTTTGGGGTATTTTTTAATCTCGATGCGCCAGCCCTGATCATCGGTCAGGTGCCAGTGAAAGGTGTTTTGCTTATGCATCGCCATCACGTTGATAAACTTTTTGACAAACGATACGGGCATGAAATGCCGCGACACGTCGAGGTGCAGGCCCCGGTAACCGAAGCGTGGTTTATCCGTAATGGCACAGGCGGGCATCGTGAGCGTGGAGCGCGGGGCCTGGGGCGGGGGGCCGACGGGAAACAACTGACGAAGGGTTTGAGTGGCATAAAACAGTCCTTTGGGTGTGGCGGCTTCGGCCAGCACCCGGCCCGGCGTTACGGTTAGTTTGTAGCCTTCATCGCCGAGGGCGAGTTTCTTGTTGAGCGACAGAAAAATGTGAGCGCCTTTCGCCAGGGCCGGAGTGGTCGGTGCAACGGGCAACGCAAGGCCAGTTGCTGTTTTAACCTGATTGGCAAACGTTTGGGCTACTCCCCGAACGGAGGCATCGGTGGCGGGGGCAATGATTAGGCGGGTATTGGCCGAGAGCGTAAACTGTCCGGGCTGGCCGGAGAACCGCGCGGGAAACGGAATCAGATTGTATTGATTATCAGACTGGGCAATGGCGGTAAACGAAAACAGAAGACAACAAATCAGGTAGTTCATTCGGGGGGTGTATTGACGATGATTCAGGCGGCAAAATAGTGAGGATTTTTGGGTACTCTGCCAATTTTTGCGGAAGCGCATTTTTTCCTGCTCATCCAAAGGGTTAGCTATTGATACCCCCGGATGAATTCGGGGGTATGGGCCAGTAAAAACAAAATGCCTTCCGGGTGGGGAAGGCATTTTCAGCTTACAAAAAACGAAATCACTTACCTTATTTTTTCGCCGTTGCTTTCTTCGCAGCCGTCGGTTTTTTGGCAGTAGCTGCTTTTGGCTTGACGGGCGCTTTTGCCGTCGCTTTGACAGCCGCCTTTTTCGCGGGCGCTTTTGCCGATGCCGGTTCGTCGCCCGCCAGGTTCAGGCAATCCTCAAGCGTAAGTGTAGCTGCGTCGACGTCTTTGGGAATGCGAATGTTCCGCTTGCCAACCGCCAGATAAGGCCCGTATTGCCCATTGATGACTTTAACCGCCGGATTTTCGGGGAATTCTTTGATGTATTTATTGGCTTCAGCCTGGCGTTTGGCCAGAATCAGTTCGATGGCCCGCTCAAGTTTCAGGCCCGCCAGCGATTCATTGCGGGGCAGCGACACATATTTGTCGTCGTGCTTCACATACGGGCCAAAACGCCCTTTTCCCGTCGTCACAAGTTTGCCTTCAAACTCACCGATGGCTTCGCTTACCGACTCGGCCCGCTTGCCCTCAATGAGCTGAATGGCGCGGTCGGCGTCGATGCTATACGGATCATCTTCGCGGGATAGCGACACATATTTGTCGTCGTGCTTCACATACGGGCCAAACTTGCCAATGCCGATGGTCATGGGTTTATCCTCGAAGAAGCCCACCTCACGGGGCAGAGTAAATAAATCCAGCGCATCCTGCAAGGTTATGGTTTCAATCAGTTGACCGTCGCGCAGGTTGGCATACTGCGGTTTTTCATCGTCGGTCGATTCGCCGATTTGCGTGTAAGCGCCGTATTTGCCCAGCCGCGCCGACACTTTCTTACCCGTGCGGGGGTCGATGCCCAGTTCGCGGGCACCCGTCTTGAACGACACCACCGACGACCCCTGAATGTCTTCGATATTCTTGTGAAAATCGCCGTAAAAATCCTGCAGCATTGTCTGCCAGTTCATCCGGCCATCGGCAATCTCATCGAAATCTTTCTCAACCGTCGCCGTAAACTTGTAGTCCACGATGTCGGGAAAATATTCGACCAGAAAATCGTTCACCACAATACCGGTGTTGGTGGGGAACAGCTTGGCTTTTTCGGAACCGAAGGTTTCTTTGCCGCTGGTTTCGCTAATCTGGTTTTGCTGAAGCGTATGTTCGATGTATTTACGCTCCTGACCGGGTTTGTCCTGCTTGATGACGTAGCCCCGGTTGACAATCGTTGAAATCGTTGGCGCATACGTCGAGGGCCGGCCGATGCCCATTTCTTCCAGTTTCTTAACCAACGATGCTTCGGCGTAGCGCGGCTGCGGACGGGTAAATTTCTCGATTGCTCTCATCAGGCCGAGGTTCAGCCCCTGCCCAATGGTCAGCGGGGGCAACATGCCCTTTGCGTCTTCGTCGTCCTCATCGTCTTTCGATTCGAGGTACACACGTAGAAATCCGTCAAACTTAATCACTTCACCCTGCGCGACGAGTTCGCTCGGAAATGTGGTATTTGCCGCCGGAACGTCTGGATTAAAGCGTACCTGCCTGGCTGAATCAAAATCCTCGCCAAATACGTCAAAACTAAGGTTCGGCTGTACTGTCGTTCCCGTTCCGTTCGCAAACCCAATGCCAATCGTTACAATCGTGCGTTCGAGTTGCGCGTCCGCCATTTGCGAGGCAATGGCGCGTTTCCAGATGAGTTCATACAGGCGTTTCTGGTCGCGGTCGCCACCGGCATGGCGGTCATTAAAGTTTGTTGGCCGGATGGCTTCGTGGGCTTCCTGCGCCGATTCGTTTTTGGTTTTGAACTGCCGCGTCTGCACGTATTGTTCGCCAAATTCCGTGCTTATTTCGGCAACGGCTTTGTCGATAGCTTCCTGCGAGAGATTGGTCGAGTCGGTCCGCATATACGAAATCTTCCCGGCTTCATACAGGTTCTGGGCAATCCGCATGGTGCGGTCGACCGAATAACCCAACTTGCGCGAGGCTTCCTGCTGGAGCGTGGAGGTCGTGAACGGGGGAGCAGGCGATTTTTTCGCGGGCTTAACTTCTAAGTTCTTGATTGTAAACGTCGCGCCAATGCAGGCTTCCAGAAAAGCGCGGGCTTCGCCGGAGGTCGCAAAATTCTTCGGCAGTTCGGCGTTCAGGACTTTGTTGCCATCGACAATGAACTGAGCCGCGACCTTAAACGACGACTTCGCTGCGTGTTTATCAATCTCGCGTTCGCGCTCCACCACCAGCCGCAGCGCCACCGACTGCACCCGGCCCGCCGATAGTCCCGTGCTGCCGCCTTTAATCTTGCGCCACAGCACCGGCGACAGTTCGTACCCCACCAGCCGGTCGAGCACGCGCCGGGCCTGCTGGGCATTCACCAAATCGACGTCGATGGTGCGGGGCGATTTGATGGCGTTCTGAATGGCCGTCTTGGTGATTTCGCGGAAAACGATGCGGTTCGTATTGTCGCGCAGGCCAAGGGCCTCTTTAAGGTGCCATGAAATGGCTTCCCCCTCGCGGTCATCGTCCGTTGCCAGCCACACCACGTCGGCCGACTTGGCTAATGACTTCAGTTCACTCACTAATTTTCGCTTATCGGGCGAAATTTCGTAAGACGGCTTAAATCCATTGGTTACATCGACAGCCAGCCCATCTTTGGGCAAATCGCGGACATGACCAAAGCTCGACTTCACCGTAAAGTCCTTACCCAGATAGCCTTCGATGGTTTTTGCCTTCGCCGGCGACTCTACAATGACTAAGTTTTTCGACATAATGTGGTGTTCAGGTTGTAACAGTTTCCGCTCCCTTTTTCCTCGAATCGCCAACGCGGTTCGGCCAAATATAGGCGCAAAACCACTGACTTGTACAAACCAACAAGTGCTGAACGATGTACGATGAACCGATGGGGGAGGATTGCCGGACTACCGGACAAGTTATATTAATGTAACAACAGCTACTGGCTGACAGTTCGCCAATGACGGCTCAACACGCGATAAATAGCGAATAACAGGCTGTTTTCACACCGGTTTGGGTTACCATTCCGGCTTATGGAAATTAATGATAACAGGCATCTTACGGCTATGAATAAAATTTTGACGCTTGCGATATTTCTGACAGCTATGGCCTGTCAGTCGAAGCCGGAACAAGCCATGCCGGCATCTTCGGCAACCGGCGACAGGGCCATGAAAGCGCTTATTCCTGAGCAGGACAGCCCTTCGGAAGATGAACAAATGGCGCCCGAATCACTGCCAGCGCCAAAACCGGGTCAGCCTTCGGTATCGGCGTCGGTCAGCCGAAAGATTATCCGCAACGCGCAGGTGCGAATTCGGGTCAGCGATTTTGCGAAGTCGGGGCAGGCTATCGGGCAGGCGGTTCGGCAGGCAGGCGGGCAGATTGCCAGCTCGAACGAAACCAAAAGCGACAACAGCATCGAGAATGCCCTGACCATTCGCGTGCCAGCCACTCGGTTTGATGCGCTGCTGGCTTCGCTGCTAAACGAAGCCATTTATCAGGACATAAAAACCATTACGAGCGAGGACGTTACGCGCCGGTACGTGGATGTTGAAGCCCGGATTCGGAGCAAAAAAGCCGCCGAGGAAACCTACCTGAGACTCCTCAAACAGGCTCGCAGCGTAGACGATGTGCTGAAAATAGAAGAGCAGTTGGCGGGCATTCGGGAGGAGCGCGAGGTGCAGGAAGCCGACCTGCGCCAACTAAAAGATGAGGTTGCCCTGAGCACCATCAATTTAACGTATTATCAACAAACCGAAGTAGCCCTGCGGCCCGAGGCCCCATTCTATGCCCAAATCTGGCATAACCTGACCGATGGATTTCGGGTAATGGGCAGCGTGGTGGTCGGCTTATTTTATTTTGTACCGGTAGGATTGGTGAGTGCCGGTGTCATCTGGCTAATCATGCGCTGGCGTCGGCAACGGCGGAATGTGGTGAAATGACAGGAACGCAGCTAAAGCGAGTTTACGCGTGTGCAGGAGGAGTTTATCAACCCACGACTCAAGTCGTGGGTTAAGGTAAATGAGCAAGGCTGGAAATTGAACCGTTTCAACGGTTTTGGGAATAGCAAACCGTTGAAACGGTTGAGTAATCTGCTACCCCTTATCACCAAACCCCACAGCTAAAGCGGTGGGCTACTAATTTTCAACGTTATCATACAACCGATTTCTGATTTACCTCAACAACCTCAAATCTGGCTGGGCGTATTTATAGACCTTAAAATACAGGGTCGTTTTGGTTTGATAGACGCCCTCAATCGCGGAAATCTCATTAACAAACTGCACCAAGTGGTTATTATCGGGACACATCACGTCAACTTCCAGGTCATAATCGCCCGACGTACTGGCTAAAAAACTAACTTCGGGCCGGGCGGAAATTTCCTGCGCCACCGACTCCTTCAGCGTGGCCGGACGCACATACACCGCAATGTGTGCATACGCCCCAAAGCCGACCTTATCCGGGTCAACGCGCCCCACAATGCTGATGATGCCTTCGTCGATGAGCCGATTCAATCGGGTGCGGGCGGTGCCAACCGATACGTGCAACTGGTCCGCAATTTCAGTAAATGACATCCGGCCATCCTGCTGAAGACAAGACAGAATGGCAAAGTCCAGGTCATCCAGCGTCGTGTGGTTCTTATCCATAGCAACAAATTCATGCCGTAAAAATATTGCGATTAGTTGACTTAGTACTAAATAATTTTTAGTTTGCGCTTCCTAATTTTGCAAAATATGCAATTTTAGCGTACAAATTATGAAGTATACCCCTGTTCAGAATTATATAAACGGGCAGTTCACCGATGCATCGACCGACCAGACGCTGAACGTAATTTCACCGTTGGATGGCACGTTGCTATCCACCGTTCCGATGTCGTCTGCTGCTGATTTAGATACGGCCGTGAAGGCGGCTAAAGCGGCATTCCCAGCCTGGAGCCGGACAACACTCAAAGAAAGAGTACAGGTATTTTTTCGGTATAAGGTCCTGTTGGAGAAAAACTTAAAAGAACTGGCTGCACTGGTGCAGGAGGAAAATGGCAAAACCTACGACGAAGCCGTTGCCGAAATCGAAAAGGGTGCTGAACTGGCCGAATTTGCCTGCTCATTACCGCAAATCGTTACGGGCGAGATTCTGGAAGTGAGCCGGGGCGTTGAGTGCAGAACGGAACACGTCCCCCTGGGTGTAGTAGCCAGTATCGTGCCGTTCAACTTCCCCAGCATGGTGCCCAACTGGACCGTTCCGAACGCCATCGCCCTGGGTAACTGCATGATTATCAAGCCATCGGAGAAAGTCCCGTTAAGCGTAGGACGACTGGCGGAGTTGTTGCAGGAAGCCGGTTTACCACCGGGCGTTTTTAACATCGTGCATGGCGACAGCGAAGTAGTCGAAGCCATCTGCGACCATCCGGGTATCGAAGCGGTGTCGTTTGTGGGGTCTACCAAAATTGCCAAACTTGTTTACCAACGGGCAACCAGTAATTTCAAACGGTGCCTGGCGTTGGGCGGTGCCAAAAATCACCTCATTGTGCTGCCCGATGCCATTCCGGGCATGACCGCCCAGAACATCACCGCGTCGATGGCTGGTTGCGCCGGTCAGCGGTGCATGGCGGCATCGGCGATGGTGGCGGTCGGCCCGGTCGATCACATCATCGAAAAACTGTGTGAGGAAGCCCGGAAAGTAGTGCCGGGGAAAAATCTCGGGGCGGTTATCAACCGTGCATCTAAAGAACGCATCGAACGCTACATTACGGAGGCAGAAAGTCAGGGCGCCAAAATTTTAGTCGACGGCCGCAACCCGACGGTGGCCGGTAAAGAAAACGGGACGTATGTTGGCCCAACGGTCATCGATTACGTGACCTCAGATATGGCGATTGCCAGGGAGGAAATTTTCGGGCCGGTCATCAGCATCATGCGGACCAATACCGTCGATGAAGCCTTAGCCATCGAGAACGCCAATCCCTACGGCAATGCAGCTTCGGTGTTCACCCAAAACGGCGGTATGGCCCGCTACGTGATTGACAAAGCCAGTGCGGGCATGGTGGGCGTGAACGTGGGCGTACCCGTCCCGCGCGAACCATTTTCGTTCGGCGGCTGGAACGAAAGCCGTTTTGGGGTGGGCGACATTACGGGCAAAAGCTCCATCGAATTCTGGACGAAACTCAAAAAAAGCACCACCAAATGGAACCCCGAAGCAGGAATTAACTGGATGAGTTGATTGAGATTTGACGGTTAAAGGTTGACACTTTGACAAAGTTCCAAACTTTGTCAAAGTGTCAACCTTTAACCGTCAAATCTCAATCAACTCAATAAGAAAACTACGTACAAAATCAGTCTGATTGACTTGTGAACTATTTTGCTCTTGAACCCGAGAAAACATACCATATTTTTAATCGAGGCATCGATGGGGGAACCATTTTCATGGAAGAACGTAATTACTTCTTTTTCCTTAAACGATATGCTGATTTTATGACTCCCGTAGTTGACACGTTCGCTTATTGTTTACTCGGCAATCATTTTCATTTATTGATACGAGTTAAATCCGAACACATACTGAAGCAACAATTAATTTCAGAAAAACGTGAGCAAAAAATAGGTGGTCTTCATAGCACAGAGCATATTGCCAGCAAACAATTCGCAAGACTTTTTAGCAGTTATACCCAAACGATAAACAAAGCCGTTGGCAGAACGGGAGCGTTGATAGAAACTCCTTTTGAAAGAAAGGAGGTAAACGACGAGGAGTATTTTACTCGTTTAATTTGGTACATTCATCACAATCCTCAGAAACACAGATTGATTAGTGATTTTCGACACTATCCATATTCTTCTTATCGAAGCCATCTGTCGACTAAACCAACCCGTTTGGTAAGAGAGTATGTATTGGCGTGGTTTGGAGGAGTTAATGCGTATACAGCCTTCCATGAGCAAGAACATGATGACAATGATTTTTCTGGTTTTATAATGGAATAATCGTTTTGAGATTGATTTTTAGGCTTTGACACTTTGACAAAGTTTAGAACTTTGTCAAAGTGTCAAAGCCTAAAAATCAATCTCAAAACGTAAAAACAACTTTCCCCATGCTTGACACAACAACCCTTTCCGAAACGCAGGACGTCCTTCAGGATAATTTTGATTACACAGTCTTCGCCTGGAGCAAACAGAAAAATATTTCGCCCATTGCGGTCAAATACGCGAAAGGCGTTTATCTCTATGACTACGATGGCAAACGCTATATCGACTTTTCGTCGGGCCTGATGAACGTCAATATCGGGCACGGCGACCAGCGAATTACAGAGGCTGTTGTCCGGCAAATGCAGGAGGTGAGTTATGTGACACCCTACTGCGTGACGAAAGTTCGGGGAGAACTGGGCAAGAAACTGGCCGAAATCTGCCCCGGCGATTTGAATAAAGCGTTCTTTACGTTGTGCGGGGCTACGTCTATCGAGGCCGCGCTCAAACTGGCGCGTTTGTACACCGGGCGGCATAAAATTCTGACTCGGTATCAGTCGTATCACGGTTCCACCTACGGCTCATTATCGGCCGGTGGCGACCCGCGCAAACTCCCCGATGATGCCCAGCAGGCCCCCAATTTCGTGCATATCGACATTCCGTATCTGTACCGCTGGAACCACGACGAAGCCAGTATGCTGACCGATTCGGTCGCCCAACTGGAGCGCATGATTGCCTACGAAGGACCGGGTAATATTGCGGCTATTTTGCTGGAAGGTGAATCGGGTACGTCGGGTTGCATTCAATACCCGAAAGGCTATTTGGCCGCCGTTCGGGAAATCTGTAACCGACACGGCATCCTGCTCATCATGGACGAAGTAATGAGCGGTTTTGGACGAACGGGCAAATGGTTCGGCTTTGAGAATCACGGCATTATCCCCGATATGGTGACGATGGCGAAGGGCATTACCAGCGGCTATCTGCCCTTCGGCTGTCTGATGGTCACGGATAAAATCGCTTCCCGATACGACGATACCTTGCTGGCAACGGGCATGACCTATTCAGCCCATCCGGTTAGTTGCGCGGCTGCGCTGGAAACGCTGAAAATCTACGAAGATGACAACCTGATTGAGAATGCCGCCGAGATGGGCAACTACATCGAAGCGCGGGCGGAAGAACTAAAGCAGCGGCATCCGAGTATCGGCGATTTCAGAAATACCGGCTTGCTGGGTTGCTTTGAACTGGTTAAAAACCGCACGACGAAAGAACCGATGGCCCCTTTCAACGCCAAACCCGACGAAATGGCGATTATGGCCAAAGTAGCCGCCAAAATCAAAGAGTTGGGTATGTACACCTTTGTGCGCTGGAGTTACGTGTTTGTGGCCCCACCGTTGTGTGTCACCAAAGAGCAAATCGACGAAGGACTCGCCATCATCAGCGAAGCGTTGAGTATTGCAGATGAGTATGTAAGTTTATAGTGTTTGTGGTTTGTAGTTGGCTGACGCATGAGTCGCTGACCGCACCGGCGGACCGGCGTCAGCCAACTACAAACCACGAACCACAAACCACGAACTTAAAATGCAAACACTTACCGAACCAACCCTAAACGAATCCTCCGCCCTCTACAGCGACGATTTAGCACCGATTCCCGCGTCGAAACGAACCTGGACGACCTGGAACTATGCTGCTCTGTGGATTAGCATGAGCCTGTGCATTCCAACCTACATGCTGGCGAGTTCGCTCATCGAAGGCGGCATGAACTGGTGGCAGGCCATTCTGACCATCTTTCTGGGCAATACCATCGTGCTGATTCCGATGGTGCTGAACGGTCATGCCGGGGCCAAATACGGCATTCCGTTTCCGGTATTGGCGCGGGCCAGTTTCGGCACGGCGGGGGCTAATATTCCAGCTCTGCTGCGGGCGATTGTGGCCTGCGGCTGGTTCGGCATTCAAACTTGGATTGGCGGGTTTGCCCTCTACCAGATGCTGCGGTTATGGATTCCGTCGTTAGAAACATTACCTCAACTATTTCCTGCTTCGTATGGTTTGCAGACTGGCCCCGCTATTTGCTTCCTATTGTTCTGGCTGCTGAACATGTACGTCGTCTATCTCGGTGTCGATAGCATCCGAAAGCTGCTGGTTTTCAAGGCGTTCTTTCTGCCCGTTGCGGCCCTGGCGTTGCTCTGGTGGGCTATTTCGGCCGGAAACGGCTTGGGACCAATTTTACAGCAACCGGCTAAATTCACCAGTTCTGCCCAATTTTTTGCGTTCTTCTTCCCAGCCCTCACCGGCATGGTTGGTTTCTGGGCAACCTTATCGCTGAACATTCCTGATTTTACGCGCTATGCCGTCAGTCAGAAGGCGCAGGTAAACGGCCAGATTATCGGACTGCCCCCGGCCATGACATTGTTTTCCTTTATTGGTGTCGTCGTCACCTCGGCTACGACCATTATTTACGGCACTACCATCTGGGACCCGCTCGTACTGGCCGGAAAATTCGATAGTAAACTATTAGTGAGCGTTGCTATGATTGCCGTGGCTATCTCAACCTTAGCGACGAACATTGCTGCCAACATCGTTAGCCCGGCCAATGATTTCGCGAATCTGGCCCCGTCGAAAATTGATTTTCGGAAAGGCGGTTACATCACCGGCGTTATCGGCATTCTTACTTTTCCGTGGAAATTAATCGCCGACCCGACGGGCTTTATTTTTACGTGGTTAGTCGGGTATTCGAGCCTGCTTGGGCCGGTGGGCGGCATCATGATTGCTGATTATTTTTTTCTGCGGAAGCAGCAATTAATCCTCACCGATTTGTATAGCGAGACGGGTATATATCGCTTTAGAAACGGCTACAATTCAGCGGCCATCATTGCGTTACTGGCGGGTATTTTACCCAATATTCCCGGCTTTTTGGTGACCATAAAAGTAATTCCGGCCAATAGTATCCCTGGCTGGATTTCACAGATTTACAACTACGCCTGGTTTGTCGGTTTTTTCGTGAGCGCGGGTGTGTATTTAGTTTTGATGCGGAAAAGACAATGAGCATTCTGATTAAAAACGGCCGAATCATCACCGCTGCGGATGATTACATCGCTGATATTTTCGTAGACGGCGAAACGATTAACGCCATCGGGAACGACCTTTCTATGCAAGCTGATACGGTCATCGACGCGTCGGGCAAGTTGGTTTTTCCTGGCGGCATTGACCCGCACGTGCATCTGGATATGCCGTTCATGGGCACCTTTTCGAGCGATACGCACGAGACGGGCACCCGTGCGGCTCTGCACGGCGGCACCACAACGGTCATTGATTTTGTGCTGCAAAAACAGGGTCATTCGCTGAAAGAAGCCCTCGCCGAATGGAATTCCCGCGCCAGTGGAACCGCCGTCGGCGATTACAGTTTTCACATGGCCGTTACGGATTTTAACGAAGACACAAAAGCCGAAATCCAGGAGATAGTTGAGGATGAAGGCATTACCTCGTTCAAAACATTCATGGCCTACAAAGGTGCACTGATGATTGACGACCGGCAGATGATTGGACTCATGCAGGAGGTGAAACAGCAGGGCGGCATGGTTACGGTTCACGCAACGAATGGCGATGTCATTGATTACCTCATCGCCAAACACCGCGCCGAGGGAAAACTGGCCCCGCTTTACCATTACCTCTCGCAGCCGGAAGTGACCGAAGCCGAAGCGAGCGGCCGTTTTGCCGACATGGCTGACTACACCGGTTGCCCCGGCTACATCGTTCACCTCACCTGCGAGGGCGCCCTGAATGCCGTTCGAAACGCGACCCGGCGCAATCAGAAAGTGTTCGTTGAAACCTGCATTCAATACTTAGTTCTCGATGCGTCGCTTTACGAAAATGAGGCAGAGGGAGCTAAATGGGTGATGAGTCCACCGTTGCGCGAAAAGAAGGACCAGCAAACGCTCTGGGCCGGTATCAATCAGGGACTTGTGCAGGTTGTCGCCACCGACCATTGCCCGTTTATGTGGGAGCAGAAATTGATGGGCAAAGACGACTTCTCGAAAATTCCGAACGGGCACCCGGCCATCGAAAACCGCATGGAATTGCTCTACAGCGAGGGCGTTCACAAAGGCAACATCACGCTGAATAAATACGTAGAAGTCGCCTGCACGAACCCGGCCAAAATCTTCGGTATGTTTCCCCGAAAAGGAACAATTTCGGTTGGCAGCGACGCCGATATTGTTATTTTCGACCCCAACGAAAAACACACCCTTTCAGCCAAAACCCACCACATGAATGTTGATTATTCAGCCTACGAAGGCTGGGAAGTAACGGGCAAAGTGAAAACCGTTCTGTTGCGTGGCCAGGTTGCCATTGATGAGGGAAATTGCCGGGTCGAAAAAGGATATGGACAGTTTATAAAACGAAATAAAGTAAGCGGGAAGATTTAAGGCTCGTGTTGTGGTGTCGGGTTCTCAAACCCGACATGCTCGCGTCAGCAATTGGTGTCGGGTTCTCAAACCCGACACCACCATAATAACAAACCACAAACTGAATTATGCCACGAATTATCAAATCGGGATTGATACAAATGAGTTTGCCGAAGACCGAAGGCGAAGGCACGATTGACGAAATTAAAGAAGCGATGGTGCAGAAACACCTGCCGCTTATCGACGAAGCCGGTCAGAAAGGTGTGCAGATTCTGTGTTTGCAGGAGATTTTCAATACGCCCTATTTCTGTCCGGGGCAGGACCGTTCGTGGTATGCGTCGGCAGAATCGGTTCCCGGCCCCACCACCGACCGAATGGCCGAATACGCCAGAAAATACAACATGGTGATCATCGTTCCGGTCTACGAAAAAGAGCAGGCCGGTGTGCTCTACAACACCGCTGCCGTCATCGACGCCGACGGGACGTATCTGGGCAAATACCGCAAGAATCACATTCCGCACACGTCGGGTTTTTGGGAGAAATTTTTCTTCAAACCCGGCAACTTAGGCTACCCGGTTTTCCAGACCCGTTATGCCAAAGTGGGCGTGTACATCTGCTACGACCGCCACTTCCCGGACGGCGCACGCTGCTTAGGGCTGAACGGGGCCGAAATTGTGTACAACCCGTCGGCAACGGTGGCTGGTTTGTCGCAGTATTTGTGGAAGTTGGAACAGCCCGCTCATGCCGCAGCCAACGGTTATTTTATGGGCTGCATCAACCGCGTCGGTGAAGAAAAACCCTGGAATCTGGGGCGGTTCTACGGCTCGTCGTATTTCGTTGACCCGCGCGGCCAGATTTTTGCCCAGGCCTCGGAAGATAAAGACGAACTGCTGATTTCGGAATTCGATTTAGACCTAATCGAAGAAGTCCGCAGCGTCTGGCAATTCTTCCGCGACCGACGGCCAGAAACGTATGATAAATTAGTTGAGTTGTAGATTAATGAATGTTGAGTTGTAGATTAATGAATAATGTACAATGCCGCATGGACAAGGCGTAACGCATAAGCCTGGTTCTATCATTGTACATTATTCATTGAATCTGTTTAGGATTAAGCGTCAAGCGCATTTGTTGACGAGTCGGCTTAACCCCTAAATCCCCTTCAGGAGACTTAGGGGTTAAGCCGACCAGAAAAACGTAATAACTAAACCGCTTCATTGTACATTATTCATTGTACATTGTTCATTAAAATGATAGTCAATAACCGATTAACGGCGGAACAATATGAGCAAAACTTCAGCGACATTCATCCGCCGTTCGAGTCGCGCGAAGCGGCTTTGGTAGAAGCGAATCGGTGTTTGTTTTGCTATGATGCGCCCTGCATAAAAAGCTGCCCCACGAGCATCAACATTCCGAAGTTCATCAAGCAGATTACGACCGACAACGTCAAGGGTTCAGCCTATACCATTCTGGATGCCAACATCATGGGGGGCGGCTGCTCGAAAGTGTGCCCGGTCGAGAAGTTGTGCGAAGGCTCGTGCGTGTATAATTTTCTGGAAGAACCGCCCATTCCTATTGCCAAACTACAACGCTATTCGACCGAAAAAGCGATTGAGCACAAATGGCCGCTGTTCCAGCGGAAACCCTCGACGGGCCGCAAAGTAGCCGTTGTGGGGGCGGGTCCGGCCGGATTAAGCTGCGCTCATGTGCTGAGTCGTGAGGGTGTCGACGTAACCATCTACGAGAAAGAAAGCAAGGGCGGTGGTCTGATGACCTACGGCATTGCGGCCTATAAAGTGACGCCCCAATTCTGCGAAGATGAAGTCAATTTTATCACGTCGCTGGGCGGTATCGACATTAAGTATGACCAGGAGTTGGGCCGGAATGTCTCGTTGGCAGAACTTCAGGCTAACTACGACGCGGTGTATATCGGCATCGGGGTTGGCGTAGCGAGGCAATTGGCCATTCCCGGCGAGCACCTCACCGGCGTTGAAGATGCCATTCGGTTCATTTACGACATTCGTGAGAAAGGGTATCCGTCTGTTCCCGTTGGTGACCGGGTGGCTGTGATTGGCCTCGGTATGACCGCTATTGACGCGGCCACGCAGGCCAAACGGCTGGGTGCCAAAGAGGTAACCATTGTTTACCGCCGAACGCAGGCCGAGATGCCAAGCACCGAAGTTGAGCTAAATCTGGCTAAATTAGATGGCTGCAACCTTATCTGGCTGGCATCTCCAAAGGAAATCCGGGGTGAAAACGGTCGGGTTACCCAACTAATTTGCAACGTCATGGCATTGGGCTTACCCGACACGAGCGGTCGTCGGTCGCCGGTCGAAACGGGCGAGACGTTTACGCTCAACGTGGACATGGTTATCAAAGCCGCCGGACAGGTGCCGTATGAAGAACTGGTTAGCCGCAACCAACTCAATCACTGGAGCGGCAAAGTGGCCATTAACGAACACTGCGCTACGAACATTCCAGGCGTGTTTGCCGGTGGCGACTGCGTAAACGGCGGCAAAGAAGTTGTCGATGCGGTGCAGGCGGGGAAGGATGGAGCAAGGGCGATCTTAACTTTTATTATAGAACGCGGATGACGCAGATGGTTATGATTTTCACTGATTTTGTTAATCATAACCATCTGCGTTATCCGCGTTCTATTAATTCTTTACTAAATGGCGGATTTACGCGCAGATTTCCTCGGTATCAAATCGCCGAACCCGTTCTGGCTGGCGAGTGCGCCCCCGACGGATAAACAGTACAACGTCCTGCGTGCTTTTGAAGCGGGCTGGGGTGGCGTCGTCTGGAAAACGCTGGGCAGCCAGGTCAAAAACGTATCGTCGCGATATTCGGCGGTCGATTTCAACGGCACCAAAATGATGGGGTTCAACAACATCGAACTCATCTCCGACCGGCCCCTCGACATCAACCTGCGCGAAATCGCCGAATGCGTGCGGCTGTTTCCCGACCGGGCGATGGTTGTTTCGCTCATGGCCGATAACTCTCGCGAGAACTGGCACGAACTCATCGCGCAGGTCGAAGATACCGGCGCACACGGGCTGGAACTCAACTTCGGCTGTCCGCACGGCATGACTGAGCGCGGCATGGGCGCGGCTGTGGGTCAGGACCCCGAAATCGCCAGAATGGTGGTCGAGTGGGTGATGGAACGGGCCACCATTCCGGTCATTACCAAGCTGACGCCCAATGTGCATTCGGTGGTGCCAACGGGCCGGGCATCGGTGGAGGGCGGCACAAACGCGCTCTCGCTCATCAACACGATTCAGTCGATAACGGGGGTAGATTTGGATACGTTTGTACCGAATCCATACGTGGCCGGTAAGTCAGTCTATGGCGGGTATTGTGGCCCGGCGGTGAAGCCCATCGCGCTGAAAATGCTGACCACCATTACGCAGGACCCGATTACGTCGCGTGTGCCGGTGTCGGGCATTGGGGGCGTAACGACCTGGAAAGATGCGGTCGAGTTTATGCTCCTCGGCGCGTCGAACGTGCAGGTTTGCACGGCTGTCATGAAGCACGGCTTCCGTATTATTGAGGATATGTGCGACGGCATGAACAACTGGATGGACGAAAAAGGCTTTAAAACCCTCGGCGACTTCATCGGCAAATCGGTGCCGACCATCACGCACTGGGAGGACTTGGACATCAACTACCACATCGTTGCCAACATCGACCAGAACAAGTGCATTCACTGTGGCCTGTGTTACATCGCCTGCGAAGACACGTCCCATCAGTCCATTAACCTGACGTATGGCAAGCCCTTCAACACCTATTCCATCAAAGAAGAGGAATGTGTTGGCTGTAACTTGTGTAAATTAGTCTGTCCGGTCGATAGCTGCATCACGATGGTGGAACAGCGCAAAGGCGACGAATACCTGAACTGGAAAGAATTTCAGCGCAGAGGGTTACCGCTGAATGACCATTGAAAAAGTTTAGATTTTTTGGGTGAGGGTTGACACTTTGACAAAGTTTAGAACTTTGTCAAAGTGTCAACCCTCACCCAAAAAAACCTAAACCAAAACCTAAATCCACGTGCTTACCTTCATCCTCAATAACAAACAAGTTCAGACCACCCTGCTTCCCGGCACGACGGTGCTCGATTTTGTGCGGTATCACCAGCATTTGACGGGCACCAAAATTGGTTGTCGCGAGGGCGATTGCGGAGCCTGCACGGTGATGGTGGGCGAGTTGAAAAACGGCGAACTCCGCTACCGCACGGCCACCTCCTGCCTGATGCCACTGGGCAATGCCCACGGCAAACACATCGTCACCATCGAAGGTGTCAATAGGGACGACCTCAACCCGATTCAGCAGGCCATGTCCGACGAATCGGCGACGCAATGCGGGTTTTGTACGCCGGGGTTTGTGGTGTCGATGGCCGGATTCTGTCTGAGTGAAAAAGAGCCAACATCTGAAAATGCTATTGCGGCCATCGACGGGAATATCTGCCGCTGCACGGGCTACAAATCCATTGAGCGGGCGGCTGGTCGGGTAGTGAATCGGTTGGCGGAACGGAGTGGCGAAGACCCGCTTCAGTTTGCCGTAAATCAGGAAATTTTACCCGCTTATTTCTCCACCATTCAGGAGCGGTTGCAAGCATTGGCGCTGCACCTGAATGGCGAGTTACAGACTGAAAATTCAACGGCGCAGCGGGTTGGTGGCGGAACAGATTTGTACGTGCAAAAGCACGACGAAATCAAGGATGCCGCTATACAATTTTTGTCCAATAACCTTGATTTAAAGGGAATTTCGCAGGCAGGCAATCAGTGTATGATTGGGCCGTCGGCAACGGTGACCGACCTGCTCGAATCGGCAGTGATGCAGTCGTATTTTGCAGATTTAAAGCAGATTACAAAGCTGGTCTCATCGACGCCCATCCGCAACATGGCAACTATCGGCGGCAACTTTATGAATGCCTCCCCCATCGGTGATTTCACGATTTTCTTTCTGGCGCTGGATGCGATTCTGACCTTGAGTAACGGCATTACTATGCGGGAAGTACCTCTCCGAAACCTCTATACAGGTTATAAAACACTCGACAAACAACCCGACGAATTTCTTGACAAAATCCGGTTTACCCTGCCTGACGCAACTACCCGGTTTAGCTTCGAGAAAGTCTGTAAACGAACCCACCTCGACATTGCGAGCGTCAATTCGGCTATGTATATAAGCGTTGACAATGAGGCAATTAAGGATATTAAAATCTCAGCCGGGGGCGTCGCGCCAATTCCCAAACGTTTACCGAAAACCGAAGCGTTTCTAAGGGGGAAGGTAATATTGGAAGCGATTGTTATTGACGCCATTGCCATCGCTCAAACCGAAATCTCGCCCATCAGCGACGTGCGCGGAACCGAAGTGTATAAACGTCTCCTGCTCAGTCAGTTGATTAAAGCACATTTTATCAAACTGTTTCCGGCGTTAGAAGTGGAACGGTTGCTGATTTAGAAGAATAGCACGCGGATGACGCAGATGTTGCGGATTTTCGCTGATTTGATTTTAATCTGTGTTAATCCGCAACATCTGCGTCATCCGCGTGCTATTCAGACATTAACCATGAAAAATATAGATTCCAGAACACACGTGCGGGGCGAATCGGTTTATCTGGACGATATTCCGACGATTCGCGGGACGTTGTTCGGCGCAGCTTTCGGTTCGCCCGTCGCACATGGCATCATCAAAAATCTGGATGTATCGGCGGCCGAAGCCATGCCCGGTGTAATCCGGATTTTGACGTACAAAGACGTTACGGGCGAAAATCAGATTGGCGGCATCATTCCCGACGAGCCGCTGCTGGCTGAACACCACGTCCATTTTTGCGGGATGCCCATTGCCTTTGTCGTCGCCGAAACCGACGACGATGCCCGCGCTGCTGTCAAAAAAATCACGGTCGAAATTGAGCCGCTGCCCATCATCACCGACCCCCGCGAGGCTCAGGCCAACGGCGAGTTGATTATTCCCCCCAAAGTCTTCCGACTCGGCAACACAACCACCGCCTGGTCGCACTGTACGCACGTTTTTGTTGGCCAGGCCGATACCGGCGGGCAGGAGCACCTGTACATCGAAACGCAGGGGGCTTATGCCATTCCGCAGGAAAACGACGGCATCAAACTGTACTCCTCCACACAGGGACCAACGGCGGTGCAGCGGGCCGTGAGCCGGTCGTCGGGTTTGCCGATGCACCAGATTGAGGTCGATGTGACGCGCTTAGGCGGGGGGTTTGGCGGCAAAGAAGACCAGGCCAATACGTGGGCTGCGTTGGTTGCTCTGGCCACGCACGTGCTGAAAAAACCGGTTAAATATGCCCTGAACCGCATGGAAGACATGGCCATGACCGGCAAGCGGCATCCCTACTCGTCGGATTTTAAAATCGGGCTGGACAACGACCTGCGGATTATTGCTTACGAAGCCACCTTCTACCAAAATGCGGGTGCCGCTGCCGATTTGTCGCCAGCCGTTTTGGAACGAACCCTATTCCATTGCACCAACAGCTATTTCGTTCCGAACGTGACCGCCACGGCCTACAGTTGCCGAACGAACTTACCGCCAAACACCGCCTTCCGGGGATTTGGTGGGCCACAGGGCATGTTTGTTATCGAAGCTGCCATTGCCAAAGCTGCTGACTCATTGGGCATTGATGCCTCAGTGATTCAGGCAAAAAACCTGCTGAAAACCGGCGATGAATTTCCCTTCGGGCAGATAGCGCAGAGTGAAGCCCCGGACTGCTGGCAGAAAGCGGAAGAGTTATATGCTGTTGAGCAAATCCGCACCGAAATAGCATCGTTCAATGACGCTAATGTGCTGTATAAGAGGGGGGTGGCACTTATGCCGGTTTGCTTCGGTATCTCGTTCACCAACACGCGCATGAATCAGGCACGGGCGCTGGTACACGTTTATACCGACGGGAGCGTGGGCGTCAGTACCGGGGCCGTGGAGATGGGGCAGGGCGTGAATACAAAAATGCTCCAGGTAGCAGCCCATGTATTTTCAATCAGTCCGGAGCGGGTCAAATTGTATACGACCAGCACCTACCGCATTGCCAGCACTTCACCCTCGGCTGCCAGCGCCACCGCCGACCTGAACGGAAAAGCCGTAAAACTGGCCTGCACCGAAATTGTGAACCGGCTGAAAACGGTAGCCGCTGACGAACTACAGACTGACATCGAGACGATTACGTTTGAGGAAGAGCAGGTCTTAATCGATGGAAAACCGACCGACTGGACCTGGGAACGGCTCGTGATGGCCGCTTTTTCCAAACGGGTCAGCCTGTCCGAACACGCCCACTACGCCACGCCGGACATTCATTTCGATTCGTCCATCGCCAAAGGGCATCCATTTGCGTACCATGTGTACGGCACGGCGATTGTGGAAGTAACGGTCGATTGTTTGCGGGGTATTTACGAAGTCGATGCGGTTAAAGTGGTGCATGATTTCGGGGCCAGCATGAACCCCGCCATCGACCGGGGCCAGATTGAAGGCGGCATCGTGCAGGGCATCGGCTGGATGACAATGGAAGAAGTTGTGTTCGATAAAGCGGGTCGGTTGCGGTCCAATGCCTTGTCTACCTACAAAGTGCCGGATATTTACTCCGTGCCAAACGAAATCCTGATTGATTTTCTGGAAACCCAAACCGACAATCTGGCCATTTTTCGCTCGAAAGCCGTTGGCGAACCGCCATTGATGTACGGCCTCGGCGCGTACTTTGCCCTGCGGAATGCGGTTCGAGCCTTCAACCCAACGGCCGCCATTCCGTTCGATGCGCCCATGACACCCGAAAAAGTGCTGATGGCCCTGTACGACGCTAACCCGGCTCCCGGCACCCGGCCCCTCGCTAATGACCAAACAGCTAACAGTCTGGCAGTTAATTTATAACAGTCTGCAACAGAACGTTCCGGTTATGTTGCTATATGTGCTGGAAAGCAACGGCAGCAGTCCCGGCAGGCAGGGTTTTCTGATGTCGGTCAATGCCGTTGGCGAGATAGAAGGGTCCATTGGCGGGGGTATTATGGAGCATAAGTTCGTTGAAATGGCAAAAGAAAGGTTACTCCATGCCCTGCCCGAACTGTCCATCCGAACACAGTATCACGACAAAAGTGCGGCCCACAACCAGAGTGGCATGATTTGTTCCGGCGACCAGACGATTCTGCTGTACCGGGTTCAGCCACAGGATATTAACACGATTCAGGCCATCATTACGTGCATGGAGCAGCACAAAAACGGGTTGCTCGAACTATCACCGGCTGGCATCTGGTTTTCTGCCGACGAGGTTCCCAACGTCGATTATCGGTTCACGAAGCAGTCAGAAAATGAGTGGGTATATCAGGAGAAAATTGGTCCCAAAAACAAGCTTTTCATTATCGGCGGGGGCCATTGCGCGCTGGCACTCTCGCAACTGATGCGCCAACTGGGTTTTTATATCCGGGTTTATGACGACCGTTCGGACCTGCACACGCTGCACCAGAACGACTACGCGCACGAAAAAATAATCGTGCAAGACTACAGTGAACTGACCGATTTGATTCCGTCGGGCCAATCCCATTATGTCGTCGTAATGACCGTCGGCTATCGCACTGACGACCTGGCTATCAGGGCCTTATTCGACAAAAGTTTCCGCTATTTTGGGGTACTGGGCAGCAAAACCAAAATTGAAAAACTGGTTGCTGAATATCGTGCAGAAGGTGTTCCGGCTGCAGTCTTAGAGCGGATTCAGGCACCCGCTGGCCTGGCCATCAACAGCCAGACACCGGAAGAAATTGCGGTAAGCATTGCCGGGGCCATTATCCGGGTGAAGAATGTGCCTGTAAATTAACGTAACTGCAGGTAGCTAAACTGTCACTAATTGCTCCCAAAAAAGGCCCCATGGACGACGATGGGGCCTTTTTTATGGGGGAATGATGCTCTCCGCTCGTGTTTTGTGAAGACTTCCCAAAAAAAGTTTGCCATCTGGTAAAGTAAAAGCATACGCCTAACCGTCATCTCTACCAAAGCCTTTAACCAGGCAGCGAGGCCACTGAAAAAAGGGTAAACATAAACCGCTTCTTCAGTCTCAACCGTCTTTTCGCCAACCGGGCTTTTAATCAATCATTTAACTGGTAAAGAACATGAACATCATTTGGAGAGTAGCCAGCGTAGCGCTGGCGGTTGCATTAGCCCTGTTTCTACTAACCCTCATTGTAAAAGTCCTGCTGGTAGGGGCGGGGCTGTTCCTGCTGGCCAGGGTAGTGGGGCCGCGTTTGGCTGGGCGGGCTTTTGGTCGGTTTGGCCGGGGTAGCTGGCAGTCCGCCGACATCATTTCCATCGACAACCCAGCCTACCGTTCGGGCGGTAACCAACGCAGTTTGGGCCGGATTATTTCCATCAGTTAAGCCAGAAATGGTCAACAAAACGTAAAACAACCACGTAAACACAAGACTAAAACACACACAAACATGTATTCAAAACAAGCATTCGAAGCGGGTAATAAAGGCGGTTGTGGCTCCATGGGCCGCGGTAAATTTGGCGGTCACTGGGCCGGTCCAGCGTTTGGGCGGGGTAAAGCCGGGGGGTTCTGGGGACGTCATGCGGGGGGCGTTCAGCAGGTGCCGGTCAATATTGAAGAGACTGACGCCGACTATATCATTTCATTATTTGCGGCTGATCTGGTCAAAGAGAACATTACCCTGGCCGTGAAAGACGATGTGCTAACGATTTCCTATCAGGGTACCGACCAGTCGGCTGACACCGAAGACGCCACGACTGGCAACTATACCTACAAAGAGCATGTCAATCGTTCGTTTGAGCGGTCGTTTCGGCTCAACGACAAGGTCCTCACGGAAAGCATCACGGCGAGTTACACTAATGGCGTTCTGAAAGTGACGTTGCCTAAGAATCCGGCGACCAATAAACCCGCCCAAACGATTACTGTGGCGTAAACGGGTTAGGTGTAAACAGCAAAAAGGCCAGTGCCGTACAAACGGACTGGCCTTTTTGCTGTTTACGTTATGCAGAATAAACAGATTACCTACTTTTTCTTGATATCCCCGCGAATCTCGCCACCTTTATAGACTGTCGTATGCAGGTTAGCGTAATAAAACCCATTTTTAAGACTATCCACCCGGTTTTGGTTCGCCAGTTGAAAGGTGCCGATAATAGGACTGGTCAGACTGGTAAAGGGTATTTCAACACCCCCTGTGCCATCGGCAGCCGTAATACGGTGTAAGTGCCCGGCTGTTACTGTGGAGGTGAAAGGGCCAGTGTACGTGACAGTATAACTTAGCACGCGCGTTGTTGCATCCACAACACCTGCAAACGTACCGGTTGCCGCTGAACTGGTCGAGGCTGGCTTTTCACTGGCCCCATTGAGCGTTGCCGTTAAGGTAGTCGATGTTGAGGTGACGGTTGGATTTTCATCGTTGCCACACGATGAAAAGGTTAACCCTAACGCCAGCAGAGCGGCAAGGTAAAGGAAACTTGTTGTCTTTTTCATAGTACTTCGTGTCAAGGGCACTGCCCGTTCGTATTGCTGAACTCCTCGCGTAATAGTATATATACGAGTTAAAGCTGCAAGATAGATTGATTCTGCGTTTTTGCCTAAAAAACAGAGCCAATGGTTTTGGAAGGGGTTCGTTCGGCCAGCAATTACCAGCCTTTTGACGTAATATTTCCAAAACGAATGAGAATCTTCTAATTTTGACCCGCAACCAGAACCCATTTTCTAAATTCGCTGGTTGTTTTACCAAGCAGGTCCTTTCAGTAACCCGTTATTCCTATTAGCTATGGCTTTTGATTTAGACATGATTCAGCGCGTGTACGCTAACCTCGGCGAGCGCGTCGAAGCCGCCCGGCAGGCCGTGGGCAAGCCGCTGACGTTGTCGGAGAAGATTTTGTACAGCCACCTCTTTGCCGGTTCTGGTGCGGCATCCCAGCCGATGCAGGCCTTCGAGCGGGGGAAAGCCTACGTGGACTTCGCGCCCGACCGCGTAGCCATGCAGGACGCCACCGCTCAAATGGCCCTGCTGCAGTTCATGCAGGCCGGTCGCCCGCAGGTGGCCGTGCCGTCGACGGTGCATTGCGACCACCTGATTCAGGCCGAAGTAGGCGCAGACAATGATTTGGCTATTGCCAAGAGTAAGAATAAAGAAGTATATGACTTCCTGGCGTCAATTTCCAACAAGTACGGCATTGGCTTCTGGAAACCGGGTGCGGGCATCATTCACCAGGTCGTACTCGAAAATTATGCGTTTCCGGGTGGTATGATGATTGGTACCGATTCGCACACGCCCAACGCGGGTGGTTTGGGCATGATTGCCATCGGTGTTGGCGGTGCCGATGCCTGCGACGTGATGGCAGGCCTGGCGTGGGAACTGAAAATGCCCAAACTCATCGGCATAAAACTGACCGGCAAACTCAGCGGCTGGGCATCGGCTAAAGATGTCATTCTGCGCGTGGCCGGTATCCTGACCGTGAAAGGCGGCACGGGCTGCATTGTCGAATACTTTGGCGAAGGTGCCGAAAGCCTCTCTGCAACGGGGAAAGGCACGATTTGCAACATGGGGGCCGAAATTGGCGCCACAACCTCCATCTTCGGCTACGATGAAAAAATGGCCGATTACCTGCGGGCAACCAGCCGCGCCGACATTGCCGACGCAGCCAACGCCGTGAGAGCTAACCTTCGCGCCGATGAGGAGGTCTACGCTGACCCTGCCGCCTATTACGACCAACTCATCGAAATCAACCTCTCCGAACTGGAGCCGCACATCAACGGCCCCTTCACACCCGACCTGGCCTGGCCCCTGTCGAATTTCGCCAAAGCGGTCAAAGAAAACAACTGGCCCCAGCGGCTTGACGTGGGCCTGATCGGTTCCTGCACCAACTCCTCCTACGAAGACCTGACCCGGTCGGCGTCGATAGCGGAGCAGGCATTGAGCAAAAATCTGAAAGTCCGTTCGGAGTTTACCGTAACGCCCGGTTCGGAGCTGGTGCGGTTCACCGCTGAGCGCGACGGGCTGCTGCAAACTTTCGAAAACATGGGTGGGGTGGTTCTGGCCAATGCCTGCGGCCCCTGCATTGGCCAGTGGGCGCGGCACATGGATGACCCAACCCGAAAAAACTCCATCATCACGTCGTTTAACCGGAACTTCGCCAAGCGCAACGACGGGAATGCCAGCACCCACGCCTTCGTGGCCTCGCCCGAAATCGTGACGGCCTTAGCCATCGCGGGTGATCTGACATTTAACCCCATGACCGACACCCTCACCAACGAAGCGGGTGAGCAGGTGAAACTCGATGAGCCGCAGGGCATCGAGCAGCCCGCCAAAGGCTATGCCGTTGACGATGCGGGCTATCAGGCTCCGGCGGCCGATGGGTCGGGTGTGCAGGTGCTCGTTTCGCCAACCTCAGACCGCCTGCAACTGCTGGCGCCGTTCCTGCCCTGGGAAGGTACTGACATTACGGGCCTCAAACTGCTCATTAAAGCCAAAGGCAAGTGTACAACCGACCACATCTCAATGGCCGGGCCGTGGCTCAAGTATCGTGGGCACTTAGATAACATCTCGAACAACATGCTGATTGGCGCGGTGAATTTCTATACCGAGAAAACCAATAGCGTGAAAAACCAGCTCACGGGCCATCCAGCCGGGGGCCATCCAGCCGGGGGCCATCCAGCCGGGGGCCATCCAGCCGGGGGCCATCCAGCCGGGGGCCATCCAGCCGGGGGCCATCCAGCCGGGGGCGAATATGGCGAAGTGCCTGCCGTTCAGCGGGCTTACAAAGCCGCTGGCATCGGCTCAATCGTGGTGGGTGACGAGAACTATGGCGAAGGCTCCTCGCGCGAACACGCGGCTATGGAACCCCGTTTCCTGGGCGTTCGGGCCATTCTGGTGCGGTCCTTCGCCCGGATTCACGAAACGAACCTGAAAAAGCAGGGAATGCTGGCCTTAACCTTTGCCAACCCGGCCGATTACGACAAGGTTCAGGAAGACGACACCATCGACATCGAGGGACTGACCGAGTTTGCGCCGGGCCGTCCGCTCGAAATCGTGCTGCACCATGCCGACGGGTCGACCGACGAGTTTTTAGTGAATCATACCTACAATGAAGGACAGATCGAGTGGTTCAAAGCGGGTGCCGCGCTGAACATCATTCGGATGAAGCAGAGCGCGTAGGCAGCCTTCAGCGTAACGCAGATTTTCAACCCGGCCAAACTGCCTGAACAGGTAGCGTTGGCCGGGTTTGACTTTACCCATAAAACCTTTCGTAAATCCGCTCCTGGATCAACTCGCTGAACCTGTCGAATTCTTCCCGCTGGCGAATGGCCGGAATCGATAGTAGTGTCATCGGAATCGCCGGATCCCCTCGCCGATAGGGCGGCTGGGCATACGGGAATGGGTTAATCGAAAACCCCTGCCGTTCATAAAACCGAATGCGTCGTTGGCTAATGGCATCCGTGGGGCATTCGGCTTCCAGCAAAATGTGAGCGAAATCGAGTGCCAACACGTGTCTGAGGGCCTGCTGTCCAAACCGTTGACCACGCAGGTCAGGGTCAACGGCGAGGTGTTCGATAAACAGCACACTGGTATCGGACCAGTGCCAGTAAATGATAAAGCCAACGGGCTGGTCCTCCGCAACAAGGGCGCAGAGGTGCGTGTCAGGGCAGGCGAGTAACTCGATTACCTGATCGAACGACCGGCGCTCGCTGGCCGGAAACGACGTTTCATACCAAACCTGAATACGCGCTAAGCAGGGGTGCGGTTGCGTAATCCTGAGCAGATGCATAGTAGCCCGTTACCCGTTACGGTAAGGCGTCCAGTGCTTTCTTCATGGCCGCAAACTGCCGCTTTTTTTGCAGGACAGTTGGCGCAGCAACCCGTTCGCGGCAGTCAAAAATGCCGCAGCGCTCGCAGGCTTCGTTCACGACCCGGAACGTCACTTCGCCGGCAGGCGTGTTGAGAAACGCCATCTTGCTCTTCAGCGTGTCGTTCACGGCAAAACACATCGACAGGCTCATGTTCTGCTGAAACTGCGGCTGAAACGGGTGTGCGACCGAAATAATAAGGTATTGCTGGCCCGAATCGGCATATTCGGAAAGTTGCGCCCGGCAAAGGGTACTGTCGAAGCCTTTGTTCTGCTGTAAAAACTGAAGCTCCTGGAGAATGGTCCAGGCAATCCACCGCCGACAGAAATGCTCATCGACAATGCCACGTGGCCCCTGTTGCCGCGACAGGTGCATCTCTTTGGTTAGCTTAAAGGTCGTTTGGCCGGGAACATGATTGAAGCGGTAGAAGAAGAGCTGGTCGATGCCAAACTGACTCGGCAACACGTTGCTCAGCCGGTAAAAAAAACGCTCGGGCGTGGCGTCAAAATCAACGATCAGTTGCAGAAAAGCCTCATTACTCCAGGTTGGCCGGGCAAATAAGTCGCTGAGCCGGGCAACCAGTTCATCCCGGCGAATAAGAATCGCGCCGGCAAAGTAGGAGGCTTTGTAATTGTTCAGGATTTGCTCGAACGACTCGGCTTCAACCCAGGAGTAGGTATAGGGGCGATTTTTGAGATGGACAAACTGAAACCCTGCTTCGCGGGCCAGAATAAACGACCGTTGCTCGGCCGACAGCCCGGCATTCAGGTACAGGGTGCGGTGTTCGGGCCGAAAAACCGACCGCAACCCAACCAGTTCGGGGTGCGTGAGCGGATCGAACGGTTCAAGCCGAACATCATAGCGGGTTTTTAACAGGTTGGTCAGCAGCGCTTCGGTAACCGGCTGGCCCGGCATGGGGGCAAATTCCGCCAGGAATCGGTCGGCATCAGCCTCGATATCCGGGAAATAATTGTCGTGCATTTCCTGATACGACCGCAGCATGGTCAGGTACAGCCGCTCCACACTCATGTTGTAACTCAGGGCAATGTCCATGAAGGTACGAATCATGGCGCTGACTTTGGCGGGGGCCTCGGCCAGCAGTTCGAGCAGGTCCGAGGGGTCGATGCCGAAGAGTTCGAGCGGAATTTCGGTCAGGAACTTCGAGCGCAGCAGGTCGGAAATGGGCTCGAGCTTCTTGCTCAGTTTCAGCGATACCAGCGTATCGTAGTCCACCTGCATGGCATTGGCTAAGGCCGAAATCTTGTCGGCTTTGGGGTATTTACGGCCCTTTTCGATTTCGGTAACATACGAAATCGACAAGCCCGACTGATGGGCCAGCTCGCTGACCGACAGGCCCCTGTCGATGCGTAGCTGGCGCAGTTTCAGGCCAAACAGCAGGCGGATATGATCGGCGGGCAGGTTCAAGAGAAACGGTTGGTTAGTGAGGAGTATCCATGGCAAGTGCGTCGAAGTTCCAGCCCTGGGCCGGGTCGTAATGGAGCCGGCCCTGCTCCACCACGAGCGGGCTATCGACATTGTTCCGGTACAACTGGCCGGTGCCCAGCCCCTGGGGCAGTAGCTGTTTAAACTGAGCCGTATACTGGGCAATGGCGTTGAGGCCGATATTCGACTCCAGGGCCGAGGTAATCCACCAGCCAATGTTGAGCCGCCCGGCCAGTTCGATCCACTCGTCGCAGTGGCGAATTCCTCCCAATAAGGTTGGCTTGAGCACAATATACTGGGGCTGAATTTTTTTCAACAGCCGGAACTTATGCACGTATTCCATTTGCCCGATGAGCTCCTCGTCCAGTGCAATGGGCAGGGGAGTATGCTGGCAAAGGTCGGCCAGCAGGTCGGGCTGCCCGGCCCGGATGGGTTGCTCAATCGAATGGAGGTTGTAGGTGGCCAGCCGTTCGAGTTTGGTCATAGCGTCGGCAGGCTGGAAAGCCCCGTTGGCATCGACGCGAACCGTGACGTCTTCGGCCGAATAGCGGTCCCGAATCATGGCCAGCAGGTCGCATTCCTGCTCAAAATCCAACGCCCCAATTTTTAGTTTCAGGGTAGTATAGCCTGCCTGGAGTTTTTCCTCAATTTGCTGGCGCATGAAGGCCGGGCTGCCCATCCAGATTAAGCCGTTGATCGGTAGTGAACGCTGCCCCGTCGTAAACTCAGACGGTTTAATCAGGCGCGTACCACCCGCCAGAAAATCGAGCATAGCGGTTTCAAAGCCAAACAAAATACTCGGAAACTGCGGACTGATAATCTGATTCAGGACAATAGGCACATTCCAGCTAAATAACTGAAGGTCTAACTCGTTGAATTCCTGACAGTAAGCGCCTAAACGCTCGGCAAAATCGGGCCGATCGTCATAACTCAATCCGGTCAATGGACCACATTCCCCGTACCCAGTCACCGCTGGCGTTTCCGCATCGAAAAGCCGGATAATGTACGACGTTTTCTCCGTGAGCGTGCCGCGCGACGTACCCGCTTCGAAGCGAAAGTGCAACGTGTATGTAAGGTAGTCGGCTTTTAAACTCATTGTACTGAACGGTGAGGACGGGCGTTCCCAGTCCTAAAAGTACTAATTTTGGCTACTCAAGCGGGCAATATTACGAAATTATTAATGAAACTGTTTACGATAAAATGGTTACTATTTCCAGCCAGTGGACTCTACGGACTACTAACGGAGATTCGTAATTGGCTCTTTGATAGCCAGTTATTAAACTCATTTGCCCCCCCGGTTTACACAATCAGTGTCGGTAATCTCACCGTCGGCGGTACGGGAAAAACGCCCATGATTGAGTTATTGATTAAACGGTATGCCCTTGGAGGACCGCATCCGGCAAACCAAACCGCAACCCTGAGCCGGGGCTACGGCCGGCAAACGACCGGTTTCCGAATCGCCACCGATGCTGACACCGCCCAAACGATTGGAGACGAACCGCAGCAGCTTCACCGTAAATTTGGGTCTCAGGTGCGGGTATGCGTGGGCGAACGACGGGCGGAAGCCATTCAAACCTTACTGCAAACGCATCCGGAAACAAACTGCATCCTGCTCGATGACGCCTTTCAGCACCGGGCGGTGCAGCCACACCTGAACATCCTGCTGATGGACTATAACCGCCCACTCTATGCCGATTATCCCTTCCCCGCCGGGCGGCTGCGCGAACGACGACACGGCGCCAAACGGGCCGATGCGATTGTGGTGACCAAGTGCCCGAACGATTTGTTTGCGACTGAGCAACAGCGGATGGTGGACAAAATTCGCCCCTATGCCCACCCCGAAACCCCCATCTTCTTTGCCGGGCTGCGCTACGGAAATCCGGTATCCTTTGCCACCCATCAGCCCAATGCCCGCCTGCGGAACGTGGCGCTGGTATCGGGCTTGGCCAACGCCAGCCCGCTGGAGCAGTACGTCCGGCAAACGTTTCAGCTACACCGGCATGAGCGGTTTGCCGACCATCATCCCTACCGCCGTTCGGAGGTCGATAACCTGCTCAAAAAGCTGCCAGCCGGAACGGCCCTGCTCACAACCGAAAAAGACTGGGTTAAAGTAGACGCCTTGCTGACAGCGGACGAACGGGCAGCGTTGCCATTGTTTTACCTGCCGGTAGCCGTGCAGTTTTTACCCGGTCATGAAATCCAATTTACGCAGTTTCTGGACCGGCACAGGCTTAAAAATCCTTAATGGAGCCGGCTCAACTTCGGCTATCGACTATTTTAACGTACTTTTGAGGGAATGAATCGGCGCCTTCTTACTTTACTTTTTTTGGTGAGTTCCTTCGCCCTGGTCCAGGCGCAGCAGTTTCCGGGGACAGGCCAGCAGCCCGGCGGCTTTCCGGGTGGGTTTGGCGGACGGCAGAGCCAGGCGGGTTCGGTTTCGGGCAGTACGGGCAGCAATGGCATCGACGATTCCACGAAAGTGATTTACGGACCGAAATCGACGCGCTACGTTCTGGAGGATGATCTGTTCGCCAATCGCCGGAAACTCTACACCGTCGATACGACGATGGACGATGTGCATCGGTTCACGTATGTGCAGCGGACGCAGAATCATTACCAGGATTTAGGCACCCTCGGCACGCCCATCCGGTCCGTGTTTTTGCCCGTGCCGCAGCAACTGGGGGCGCAATCGGGCTATTCTGTGTTCGACCCGTATGCCTACCAGACCATGCGGGTGAAGTATTTCGATACCAAGTCGCCGTTTTCGGATATGTACTTAGCCCTCGGCGGGCGTGACCAGAACATCCTGCGCTTCGACTTTACGCAAAACATCAATTCCCGCGTCAATGCCGGGTTCAATGTGCAGCGATTTACCTCTCAAAAGCAGTTTGGCACCAGTGGCACCAATGATCCCTTCAAACTGCTGGCTCAGAACTGGGGGTTTCTGCTGCACACCAACTACCGCTCGAAAGACGAGAAATACACGCTGCTGGCGCACTTTAACAACATGAACCACAGCCTCGATGAGCAGGGGGGCGTGTTGCCGGGTCAAACCGGTACCGGCGCCGAAATTATTTATAATTATACCGGCGACTCCCGGCTACGCAGCGGTAGTTCGAGCATGCAGGGGCCGCACGGCTGGGAAATCCGCAACGACTGGCACGCCTACCACCAGTATGTGCTGGCGAATGGGTTTCAACTCTACCACCGGTTCGACTACCAGGTCCGCAAGAATTTTTATCAGGACGATACCCTGCGGCTGAATCAGTCGGTTACGCCCATTACGGATACGACTCCCCTGCGGTTCTATCCGTCCATTCTGGGTGATAGCTCGCGCATTGAGCAGTTGGCGCGCTTCCGGCTGCTTGAAAATCAGGTTGGTCTGAAAGGCATTGCCCAGTACAAAGGGGCTTCGTTCAATTACCGCGCTTACCTGCGGATTCGTAACTACCGGCAGTCGACGCGGTACAACACCTCGCGAGGTACCTATAATGAATACGAAACCCCCCGCACCGAAACGTTAGTGGGCGGCTGGTTAGGCTATTATTTTCCCGATAGTCTCTCGCGGGTGACGGCCGAACTGGAGTATCAGGTGGGTGGGGGATTCCGGCTGCAGGGGCAGCTGGAGAGTAAATTCCTGACGGCGGGCTACACGTCCATGTTTGTCAATCCAACCCTGATCCAGGAGCGTTACCAGAGCCTGATTTTTTCCTGGCGCAACAACTTTAGCCTGCGCGGCTACAACCATGCCTACGGAAAACTGAACCTACGCTACAAACAACTCCGGCTCGAACCCGGCGTCGATTATTACCTGCTCAGTAATTACATCTATTTCGACGAGCAGGCCACTCCCCAGCAGGTCGACGGGTCGTTCAGCGTCTTGCGAACCGGGCTGGGGTATCAGCTGCAGGTGGGTAAATTTCTGCTGGGCGGGCAGGCGTATTATACCGTTCAGTCGCGGACGGATGTGCTGCGGACCCCGCCCTTCTTCGCCAATGCCCGGCTGCAGTACGAATTCCTGTATGCCAAAGTGCTGTACATTCAGGCTGGGGTCGATCTGCATTATAAATCGCCCTATTATGCCGACGCCTACATGCCCCTTACCCAGCAGTTTTACCGGCAAAACCGCCAGCCGGTGGAGGGCTATGTCCTGGCCGACCTCTACGCCAACTTACGCATTAACCGCACCCGGCTGTTTGTCAAACTCACCCACGCCAATCAGGGCGTATTTCAGCCCGGCTATTTTGTTGCGCCCGATTACCTGCAAATGCGCCGGGGATTTGCCTTCGGCGTAGACTGGTATTTGTTTGACTGAGCGGTTTGGTTTGTTTCAGGTTCAACGTTTCAGGGTCCAGGTTTTCTGACAAACGGGGAATCCGGCCCTGGAACGCTGAACCTGAACCGACAAACTTTACCCGCTGTCTAAGTAAACCCGTACTAGATACGCCTTTCCCAATAAAATCAATCTTAACGTTCTGCATGGACTTATTTCAGATTCCCAAACCTCAAACGACCTACGACGTAGCCATCGTTGGCTCCGGAGCCGGGGGGGGCATGGCCGCTTATACGCTGGCGAAAGCCGGGGCCAAAGTCGTACTGCTGGAAGCGGGCGGTTATTTCGACCCCGCCGACCCGAAGTACATTACCCAACTGAAATGGCCCTGGGAATCGCCCCGGCGCGGAGCCGCTACGACGCGGGCGTTCGGTGATTTCGATGCCGCCTGGGGGGGGTGGGACATTGAGGGCGAACCTTATACGAATGTACGGGGGTCTGATTTTCAGTGGTTCCGTTCGCGGATGCTGGGCGGGCGCACCAACCACTGGGGCCGCATTTCGCTCCGGTTTGCGCCCGACGATTTCCGGCGTAAAACCATGACCGGCGTGGGCGAGGACTGGCCCATCACCTACGACGACATTAAACCGTTTTACGACCGTGTTGATCGGCTCATCGGCGTGTTTGGCTCGGTCGAGGGTCTGCCCAACGAACCCGACGGCATCTTTCTGCCGCCACCCAAACCCCGTCTGCACGAACTGATGATTCGCAAAGGCGCCCGCAGCATCGGCATTCCGGTGATTCCATCGCGGCTGTCGATTCTGACAAAATCCATTAATGCCGAGCGGGGTGCCTGTTTTTATTGCAGCCAGTGCAACCGGGGGTGTCAGGCCTATGCCGATTTCTCCTCCTCGTCGGTGCTGGTGAAACCCGCCCTGAAAACGGGCAACGTCACTCTCATCAATGGGGCGATGGTCCGCGAGGTCATCACTGACCCGGCAACGGGTCTTTGCACAGGCGTCAGCTATGTCGATACGCAGACCCTGCAGGAGATTACGGTGAAGGCCAAATCAGTCGTACTGGCGGCCAGCACGGGTGAAACAGCCCGCTTACTGCTCAACTCCAAATCGAGTCGTTTTTCGGCGGGGTTGGCCAACAGCAGCGGGGTCGTTGGCAAATACATCAACGACTCGACCGGGGCCAGCCGGTCGGCGTTTATTCCGTCGCTGATGGACCGCAAACGCTACAACGAAGACGGCGTGGGCGGTTTGCACGTGTTTACCCCCTGGTGGCTCGATAACAAGAAGTTAGACTTCCCGCGTGGCTATCACATCGAATACTCTGGCGGGATGGGCATGCCCTCGTATGGGTTTGGCTGGAACATCGAAGCGATGAACGGCATGCTTCCCGCCCGCGATGGCAGCAAGAAGCCGGGCGGAGGGTATGGCGCGGGGCTGAAAGACGATTACCGCCGGTTCTACGGGGCCTATATCAGCATGGCCGGGCGGGGTGAACCCGTTCCGCTCGAAAGCAACTACTGCGAAATCGATCCGAATGTGGTGGATAAGTACGGGATTCCGGTCGTTCGGTTCAACTACAAATGGTCGGATTACGAAATCAAACAGGCCAAACACATGCAGGAGACCTTCGAGGAAATCATTCACTCGATGGGTGGTATTGCCCTGGGCGCCAAACCCGATGCGTCGACTAACTATGGCCTGGCGGCTCCGGGGCTGATTATTCACGAGGTGGGTACGGCCCGGATGGGCAACGACCCCAAAAATTCGGTCCTGAACAAATACCAGCAGGCGCACGACGTGAAAAATCTGTTCATTGTCGATGCCGCGCCGTTCCCTTCCCAGGGCGACAAAAACGTAACCTGGACGATTCTGGCCGCATCCATGCGGACCAGTGAGTATCTAATTGACCAAGTCAAACAAAAAAATATGTAAGCCCTATGAAACGCAGAGACTATCTGAAAGCCCTTTCGCTCACCGGCTTTGGCTTAGCGGTTAATCCCGTCGAAGCCGCCGTACCGGCACCCCCCGATACCAAACCCCTGAAAATACCGGGTGGCCGGCAGAAGTTTGAAGCCGAGCGCGATGCCCGGCTGAACGCCGAGAAATTCTTTACCCCCCACGAGTTGCAGACCGTCACGGTCTTGTCCGACATCATCATCCCCGCCGATGAGCGGTCGGGGAGTGCCTCGCAGGCGGGGGTGCCGGCCTTTATCGAGTTTATGATGAAAGACCAGCCCCGCAACCAGACGCCCATGCGCGGGGGCATCCGCTGGCTCGACAACACCTGCGTCAAACGCTATGGTAAACAGTTCGTGCAATGCACCAAAGCCCAGCAGATCGACATGGTCGAGCAGATTGCCTACCCCGCCAAAGCCAAATCCGATATGACGCAGGGCGCTTCGTTTTTCTCCATGATGCGAAACCTGACGGCCACCGGCTTTTTCACCAGCCAAATGGGGGTTAAAGACATCGGGTACGTGGGTAACGTGCCCAACCAGTGGGACGGCGTGCCCGAGGACGTGCTGAAACAATACGGCCTGGCCTACGAAGAGCGCGAACTGACGCAGGGGAAATAATCGTATTTACTGACCCGGAAAACGGCCTCATCTTTTCGACGAGGCCGTTTTTATATAGCCATAGCTGTACTCAGGTTGCGTTGCGACAGAGGCAGGCGCATCTGCAACGTGTTTGCTACTTGTATCCAGCCCATATACTTCAGAATTTCCGATCTTTTCCCGTACTCACCGAGGTTTATGCCTGCCTTCGGCACCAGCTAACAGGCGGTCATTCTGTAATTTAGGGAGGATTAAACGGGCTGCAACCGGCTCTTGATGCACCTCATCTCCGTGGTGGTTATAAAGGATAAACGTGCTCTGTTTGGCCCGTGGGATGATCAGGTAAAGCACAAAGACCTCCTGCCGTTCGTAGCGGGCCTGGTGTATTCCCCACCCCCCACGCGCTGGAATGATCGAACACTGGCTATCAATTGACTGAGCCAGCGCAATTGCTCGACCGGATTTTCACACCAGTGTGACGCGCTACGAACTGGCAACCTCTGGCACGTCAGCAAGTTCAGGGCCGTCAATCCAACGGTTTTTATCAACAAGCGCTTTAAGATGCCGTCAGCCATGTTTACAGAGAAGCTGTCAAAATTTGATGACCACCATCGCGGCCGTAAAAGCCGCAAACGTCGAGTAAGCCGCAGCCCGGTGGTACGGCTTTAGGGTAGGATTCGTATCTATTTTCTTCGCCAGAATATTGGTCGCGATCATTCCGGTAATGTGGAGGATGGCTAAATATTTATGAATTTTAATCGAGTTCAGCTTCCGCTCCCGTTTGCCAATTAACGGGGGCGGGGCCGTTAGCGACAGCAAGGCAGTCGTCGCATAGGAAATATTGACCAGCGTCCCCACCGTCTGGTGGGCATTGCGGAGCCGGGTATAGTCAGTGCCCTGGGCATTGTATAAATTAGCCCCCAGGATACCCTGTGCCAAAAAACCCGCCATCGTGACAAAGCCCATGATCTGATGACTCACCAGCATGGTGCGTCTGATTTTTAACTCTTTCTGACGGCTTTCGGTGTTGAGCGGTGCCAGACCCGTCAGGCGTAGTAATCCCTTCTGCCCCCAGAACGCCCGCTGGGTAAACACCATCCGCTCCGGCAGTAGCGGCTGTTCAGCCGAGCTACTGTCGAAGAGTTCAGTCAATAAACTATCAGCGGCCGACGGCTTCGGCACATTCGTAGTATCCTGCGCCTGAAGCGACAAACTCACCAGGAGCAGCGCAAACGCGAAAAACAGGTGTTTCATAAACGAAAGAGCGTACCACCCGTGCATGCACGGGTGGTACCTGAGAACATTAAAAATAGGTGGAAAAGCCGAACTGGAAACCGGCGGTTTTGGCTGGTGGGTTGCCCAGCAAATCGGTTTGCCAGTGGTAACGGTAGTTCGCCCGGATCACCGTTGCGGGTGAGGGGCGGAAACTCACGCCCGGCACGATGGCCCACAGGTCATCACGCAGCGGATCCCCGGTCTCGTCAAAATAGCCCACGTTATAGTCGACATTCTCCACCCGCAGGGCTGCGTTAACAACCGCTTTGTTCCAGCCCAGCATCCGTTTTCTAACCAGTGGGTGGACAATATCTAACCACCACCCCCGCTGTCTGCGGCCAAACTGCTGCGTGTAGGTGGCTGGGACATCGACCCGCGCCCAGACGACCTCGCCGTTGATAAAGGTGCCGACGGGTAGGGTCGTATTAACGTCTACGGCCATCACATCGACCCGCCGACGGACATCCAGTACCAGCCCGTCATCCTGGAATTTATTAAACACGCCCCCCATCCACGACAGCCCGATTTCGCCCACTTTGCGCCGTTTGATGGCCGTTTTAAGCGTTACTAAGGGTACGCCATTAAAGCTTTCCTCGAACCGATCCCGGTTGGCTTTGGTCGCGGGCAGAAACGTCCGGTTCTGGGTATTGGCGATAATCTGATCATCAAAGCCGTTACTCAAATACGCTTCGTAGGCCCACACCCAGTTGCGGGTGTATTTTTTGCCATAAATGCCAAAGCCGACGTTACTCCAGGTGGAGGGAATGATCGTCACGGCTGAAAAGGGGCGGTCGATGAATTCCCATTTGGGGCCATCATGGTTTTGATTGAACGAGCCAATGGGGTTCATAATGATGCCCCCCCGCAGGGTCAGCAACGGATGCAGTTCGATGTCCATTGCAGCGAACTCGATATTGATTTCCTTCGTACCGTCCTCAAACTCAATCTCGGAGAGGAATTTGATGCGCCGGTTGATGGTTGACGCCAGAAAAATCGTCATTCGGCGCATCTGAAACGATAAGCCTTCGGTAATACCCGCCGTTTGCATGTACTGCGTATTGGCTTCTAAGTAGCCCCCCACCGATACCGGCAGCTTATTGGCGGTCAGAAAAGGCCGGTCATACGTGGCATCCATGTTCAGTTTGAGTTGCTGGTCCCCCTTTCGCCGGGTCGTGTCGCGCCCGAAAAGCTGGTTGAACGCTGCGCTGGAATCGGTTTGGGCGTGAGCCGTTGTTTCCAGCAAGGTCCAGCCGATAAGCAGCAGGAGTAGTCTGTGTTTCATGGTCAGCCGATGTTAATAAATATGTTCTGCTCGTCGGTCGTCACGCGGTAGGTCGTCAGGTTTTTTTCGGCGGGGCCTTCGGTCACCTTCCCTTCGGCATCATACTCGCTGCCGTGTGCCGGACAGCTTAAGTAGCCATCATGGGCGTTGAGTTCGTTCCCCTGGTGGGTGCACTTCATCAGCACCGCCGTGTATTGCCCTTCGGCCCCCGACCGGCGCAGGTAGATCGGGTGGGTCTGCCCTTTCATCTCCACCAGAACGAAGGGCCGCAGGGTCACTGCCCCTTTCTTGTCGACAATCTCGAATTCTTTTTTGCTGACCTGAATGGCCTTGTCTTTCAGCACGGGCATTTGGGCGTAGTAAACACTTTTGCAACTACTCAGCAGGACGGGTAAGCTAAGGGTGCCGAGGCAAACAGCCCCACAGGTTTTCAGGAAGTTTGTGCGGGAAATGATCGTATTCTGTTCCATGGATTGCCAGAAAAAGAGGTTGGTTTAGAGTGATTCCAGAAAGGCGAGCAGTTGACCCCGCTCGTCGGTCGTGGATTTGGTGAATTTTTCGCGGCTGCGCTGGGCTTCTCCCCCGTGCAACTGGATGGCTTCTTCGATGGAGCGGGCGCGTCCGTCATGCAACAGGAGTACCTTACCCCCCTGTGAATTTTTCGACAGGCCTAAGCCCCAGAGCGGGGGCGTGCGCCACTCAGCGGTTTTGGCCGTTCCTTCGGTATACCCATCGTCCAGCCCCTTGCCCATGTCGTGTACTAATAAATCGGTATACGGCCGGAAGGTCTGGTTGGTCAGCACCGCTACGTCTGACTGGGTGGTTTTCCATTCAGGGATGTGGCACTTGCCGCAGTCCAGCTTCAGGAAGAGTTGCTGACCGGCTACCACAGACGGGTCGGTCGGTGTGCGTTGCACAGGCACTTTCAGGGTACGCAAATAAAAGACGACGGCATTGACTTTGGCCGACGACACTTCGGGGTCGTCCACCCCGTCTCCTGCCTGGGCTGACACGGCATAGTTGATGGGGTCTTCAGGGTCGAATTCGCTGGTGATGCCCATGTCCTGTTTGTAGGCGTTGACGGTCTGATGCAGCAGGTCGATGGCCGCGGCTTTCTTGCCGAATCGCCCAACATACCGCCCATTCTGCGGTTTATGGAACCACTGGGGTCTAAAAAAGCCCGGCGCATCGATCCAGTTGGCGACACCTGAAATGCCATCCCCGTCTTTATCCAATGGGTCAGCATTGGCCAGTAGCTGCTCGTCGGTCAGGGCGGCCAGCAGGCCCAGACCGGTGTTGGCCGGGGGCATAAATTTTGAGAAGGGAGCACCCGCCGGCAAGACTTCGGGCGTGCTGCCGTGAATAGCACGGTTTTGGAGTTGTGGCCCGCCCTGACCCAAAAATTGATTCCCAGTCTCGTCGTGCTGGCCAAACCGAATCAGCGTCGTAAAGGGTACGCCCTTGCCATCACCCGCATGGCAGCTCCCGCAGGAGGTAGCCACAAAAGTCGGCCCCAGGCCCGTAGCCGGGGTAAAGATGTCGTTGTTAAAGGCTACATCGCCCGCCAGAAACAGGGCATTTTGTTCGGGCGTCAAGTCGGCGATTGGCCCATCGAGCAGCGCGTCCTCTTCGACGGCATCGGGTAGCAGAGCCTCGCAGGCCACCGCTCCGAACAGGAGAGAAGCAAGAAATAGGTATAGTAAAGTTGTCTTCTTCATGAGATGAGAATGGTTTGAGAAAAAATCGTCAGGCTACACAGCGATCCAGCTATCGTTAACCGGCAGGCTAACCACAGACGGGCGTAATAGGGGCAACCGAAGGCTGTCAGATTAACAACGATGGCAGAGCAGGCGGGCCGCGTTGCAGAAACGAATAAAAGGGTAGGGGAACCGAGTGCTGGCGCGGCTGGTGAAAAGCAGTTGTTACCTGAGGTAGAGAAACGCCAAACGCAAAGTCAAATAGCGGTGCGTCGTCGTAGAGGAGGCTGGCTACAGCAGCCAGCCAATACAATTCGTTTGACGTATGGTCGTTCGGCTGACATGGCCCCTTGCAGAATGGGTTATAGGGGTGACAGTGAATGATGAGTACGCCGTTGGATAGCCGGTGCGCGTGCTGGAACACAACCGCCGAGCACTGCATGACCAGAAACAGGCCAAGCAGAAGCCGGGCTATTCGTCCCCGTCGTATCGGCAACCGGTTAATCATTTGCAGTCACTTATTGCCCAGTAAATAAACGTATCATCTTGTTTGTCAAAGGTATAAAACATTCAACAGGATCAATAGCCTTTCAATGCGATTCGGGCGATTTACCAATAGCTCGTCTACTCACACACCCGGCTGAGACTCAACTTGTTGCGCCGGATCCCAAACCGGTTACCGCCACCGGCCAACTTTTTTCCCGCCCGCTGCCCGCATTCCTCCCAAAACCTTCGTACCTTTATGCCCCGTAACGCTTCTAAACAGGCTTCTATCATGGCCGCTACGGGACCCAAATCCGCAAAGTATGTTTTTGTTACCGGCGGGGTAACCTCATCACTTGGCAAAGGCATTGTTGCCTCTTCATTGGCCAAACTGCTGCAATCGCGGGGCCTGTCGGTCACGATTCAGAAATTCGATCCCTACATCAACATCGACCCCGGTACGCTCAATCCGTATGAACACGGCGAGTGTTACGTGACCGACGACGGGGCCGAAACCGACCTCGACCTGGGCCACTACGAGCGGTTTCTGAACCGGCCCACCTCGCAGGCCAACAACATCACCACGGGCCGCATTTACAACAACGTCATCACCCGCGAACGCCGGGGCGATTTCCTGGGCAAAACGGTGCAGGTCGTACCCCACATTACCGACGAAATCAAACGAAACATCCGGCTGCTGGGCGACACCGGCGAGTACGACATCGTCATCACCGAAATTGGCGGCTGCGTGGGCGATATTGAGTCGCTGCCGTTTGTGGAGGCCGTGCGCCAGTTGAAATTTGAACTCGGCGAAAAAGACACCCTCGTCATTCACCTGACCTTAGTGCCGTATCTGCAGTCGGCGGGGGAGTTGAAAACCAAACCCACCCAGCACTCGGTCAGGATGCTGCTCGAAAACGGTGTGCAGCCCGACATCATCGTTTGCCGAACGGAATACCCGCTGCCGCAGGAGATTCGCCGAAAAATCGCCCAGTTCTGCAACGTGCAGGTTAGTTCGGTGATCGAAGCCATCGACGCCGAAACGATTTACGACGTGCCGCTTTTCATGCAGAAAGAGCGACTCGACCAGCGGGCCCTCTATGTGCTGGACATCTACAACGATAAAGACGCCGACCTGGATGCCTGGAAAGCGTTTCTGGGACGGCTCAAAAACCCCGGCGACGTGGTTCGGATTGGCTTAGTGGGCAAGTATGTGGAACTGCACGACGCCTACAAATCCATTGCCGAATCGTTCATTCATGCCGGAGCGACCAACGAATGCAAAGTGCAGTTGGAGTGGATTCAGTCCGAAACGCTGGCCGATGAACGCCACTGTGCCGACGTGCTGAGTCAGTTGGATGGCGTGCTGGTGGCGCCCGGCTTCGGCGAGCGGGGTATCGAAGGCAAAATCAACGCCGTGCGCTACGTGCGGGAGCAGAACATTCCGTTCCTGGGTATTTGCCTCGGTATGCAGATGGCCGTCATTGAATACGCCCGCAACGTGATGGGCATTGAGGATGCCCACTCGACCGAGATGGAGCCCCATACGCCCCACCCCGTCATCAGCATGATGGAGGAGCAGAAAAATGTGACCGATAAAGGCGGCACGATGCGGCTGGGCGCGTATGCCTGCAAACTCAAACGCGACTCACTGGCCCACCAGATTTACGGGAAAACCCAGATCAGTGAACGCCACCGCCACCGCTACGAGTTCAACAACGACTACCTCGACGCCTTCGACAAAGCCGGGCTGCGCCCAACGGGCATCAACCCCGAAACGGGTTTAGTCGAAATCGTCGAGCTGAACACCCATCCCTGGTTCGTGGGCGTGCAGTTTCACCCCGAACTGAAAAGTACCGTGATGAACCCTCATCCGCTGTTTGTTCAGTTCGTGCGGGCAGCGCTGACCTACAGCCAGCAAAAACGGTCGGCTCCGGCCACTACATCCGGCCTGTCAACCGTTCCTGTAGAAACCGCCGACGTGGTTGATTAACCGGGCAGATTGGCGTACTTTTGTAAAAAAGTCGAAAGTCATTCGTCAATACGGGGCCGCCCATGCGGTTGTCAGTGCTTTATTCCTGCGATTTCCTATCGACTCATGACTATCGACTGACGACTACTAACTAAATGGATCGTAATCAACTTATTGGCATTGTTCTGATTATGGCGATGCTGGTCGGCTACCAGTTACTGGTGCCCAAACCCGCGCCCGAAACGGAACCGGCTCAACAAACACAAACCACCAAACCGACAACCGCATCGGGAACTGCCGGAGCGATGAGTAAGGCCGGGTCAGGGTCGGCCGTGCAGCCCTCGCTCGATTCGGCAGCGGCTAAAGCCCGGTTCGGCGATTTCGCGGCCGTGGCAACGGGCGACAGCCGGGATCTTGTTATTGACAACAATGACATTAAAGTAACCTTCAGCACCCAGGGTGGCCGGGTCAAGGAAGTCGTACTAAAAAAGTACAAAACCCATGACCAGAAGCCCCTGGTACTCATTGACGACCAAAGCAGCCAGACAACGCTTGACCTACCCACCAACCGGGGCAAAGTCGATCTGCATAAACTCTATTACCAGACAACCGCCCAAAGCGGCCCTGTCAGCGGGCAACCCCGGCAGATCATATTCCGGGCCGAGATAGGCGCGGGGCAGTCGGTGGAGCAGGTGTACACGATACCCGCCGAGGGCTACGTGATCGACTATGACCTGAAACTGACTGGACTGGCGAATTCGATGGCTGCGGGAGACATCCGGTTTTTGTGGCAGGATAAAATGCGGCCCTATGAAAATGACCTGTCGAACAACCGCCGGGCCGCCACCATCAATTACCTTACTGCCGGCGAGAATTTTAACGGTCTGAGCGAAGGGGAAACCAGTCAGGAAGCCACCGTCGACGAACCGGTGCAGTGGTTTACCATCAAACACAAGTACTTCCTGTCGGGTTTTGTGGCCAAAAACAGTCCCCTGCAAAAAGCCAGTTTCAAAGCGTTGGTCGACCCCGCCGACAGCAGCGTCGTGAAAACGGCCCTCGCCGAGGTGATGCTGCCAATGGCCGACGTAAAAGCCGGTAAAGGGCAGTATAAACTGTATTTCGGCCCGAATGATTTTCAACTGCTGGGCAGCGTAGCCCCGGAGTTCGACCGGAACGTTTACTTAGGCTATTCGATTCTAAAGCCCATCAACAAGTACTTTTTTGTGCCGGTCTTCAACTTCTTAGAGAAGTTCATTACGAATTATGGGCTGCTGATTATTGCGCTGGTGGTGTTCGTGAAGCTAATTCTAACACCGTTAACCTATAAGTCCTACGTCAGCATGGCCAAAATGCGCGTGCTGCAGCCCGAATTGAACGAGATGAAAGAACGGGTGGGCGACGACATGACCAAGCAACAGGCCGAGCAAATGAAGCTGTATCAGGAAGTGGGCGTCAGTCCGCTGAGTGGCTGCGTGCCGGTGCTGGCGACCATGCCGATTCTGTTTGCCCTGTTTATGCTCTTCCCGAACCTGATTGAGTTGCGGCAGAAATCATTTTTGTGGGCCAATGACCTCTCGACCTACGATGCCTTCATTACCTTCCCCGCCATTCCGTTCGTGGGCAGCCACCTGAGTTTGTTCACCGTGTTGATGACGGCTTCGTCTATCGCCTACGCCTATTACAACAACCAGACGACCCCTACCCAGCCCGGTCCGGTCAACATGAAGGCGCTGAGTTACATCTTTCCGGTGATGTTCATGTTCGTGCTCAATTCCTACCCTGCCGGGCTGACCTTTTATTATTTTGTCTCCAACGTGGTCACCATTGCCCAGCAGCAACTCATTCGCCGGTTTGTCGATGAAGACAAAATCAAGGCGGTGCTGGACGAAAACCGCCGGAAAAACGCGGCTGGCTTAGGCAAGAAACCCGGTGGATTTCAGGCCCTCCTGCAAAAACAATTAGCTGCCGCCGACGAAGCCCGGAAGCAGGCCGACGAAGCTCAGCGCAAAGCAAAGGCGAAAAAGTAAGGCCATCGTCAGTCGTCGATCGTCGTAGTCAACGGTGTTTCAGTACTCACTATCGACGACTGACGATGGCCTGTTGACTACTAAAACAATGAACAGCAGGTTTGGTTGGTTTATCGGAATGCGGGTCTGTTTAGCCGGGCTGCTGAGTTGGCACACGGCCACCGCCCAGGTTTCACCCGATGTGCAGAAACGCTATGCGGCAGCGGTTAAACTGGTGCAGACCGGCGACTATGAGCGGGCCAAAGCCGACCTGAATCCACTGATTCAGCAGCGCGGCCCCTTAGCTCCGTATGCCAGCTACTACTACGCTCTGGCTGCGTTCCGGCAGAAGAATTTTAATCTGTCGCGGTTGATGCTCAGGCAGTTGATGGAAACCTTTCCCGATTGGCGGCAGATGGATGAAGCCAGTTATCTGCTGGCAGCCAACAGTCTGGAAATGGGCCAGTATGACGAAGCCCTGACGGCCCTGCAAAAAATTACCAGCCTCAAACTTCGCCCCGACGCAACCAAACTCGAACAGGCGTTCCTGCCCAAACTAACGGACCTGAATCGGCTGAAGCAACTCAACCGGGATTTTCCCGCCAATCGCAGCGTGGGGCTGGCCCTGATTGACCTGATTCAGCGCACATCCAGCGACAAAGATGACCTTGAGCTGTCGGATCGGTTGACGAACCGCTTTGGCGTGCCCGGCGTGGTAAGTCCGCAGCCTGCGGCTACATCGGCAGGCCCGGCCACCAATCGCCCGGCCACATCCACAACGGTGCCTGCCCGGAATGCCCGCCCGAAAGGGTATTACAATGTGGCGGTGATGTTTCCGTTCCGGCTCGATGAATTTGACGCCGAGAAGCGGCTCCGGTCTAACCAATACGTGTATGACCTGTATGATGGCATTAAACTGGCCAGGGCGAAACTGCAGGAAGAAGGCATTACCGTGAATCTGTTCGCCTACGACGTCGACAACGATGCCAACAAAACCCTCGAGTTGGTGAACAGCCCCGCGTTTGCCCAAACCGACCTGATTATTGGTCCGCTCTACGTGGAGCCAAACCGAATTGCGTCGGCTTATGCCAACCAGAGCAACATCCTGCTACTGAATCCGATTGCGACCAGCAGCGAACTGGTGGCCAATCAGCCAATGTCATTTCTGGCGCAGCCATCCATAGCTCAACAGGCCCTGAAAGTGGCGGAGCAGGCCCGCGGGCTGAACAGCACCCGCCGGGCTGCTATTTATTTCGGCACGGCCCGCAAGGACTCGCTGCTGGCCGTTGCGTATCAGCAGGAGCTAAAACGACAGAATTATCAGGTCGTGGACTTCCGGAAACTAAGCGGTACGGCCCAGGCAATGGCAACTGCCATGCAGTTTACCGGCGTGCCCGCCACCCCACCCACCGGAACGCCAGCCGCCAGTATCACGCTCGGCCATGTTTTCTTCGCCAGCAGCAACGATGACGATGGCCAGCGGCTGCTCGATGCCCTGAGTCGCCGGCGGGTGAGCGGCCCGTTGCTGGCCACCGCGTCGGCGTTCGATTTCTACCGAAACTCCGTGTCGACCTTCAGCCGCCGGGATTTGTATTTACTCTACCCCGATTTTATCGACGCATCGCGCGAGCCGGTCATCGAATTCCAGGAGCAGTACGTGGCCAAACGCAACACGATTCCGTCTGTTTTTGCCAGCGAAGGCTACGACATGATGCTATTTTTTGGGCGGCAGTTGGCCAAAAACGGACTGCCCCCGCGCAACCGCAGCAGCCTTCGCTCCGATACGGACGATTACCTGCTGTCGGGCTTCGATTACACCCAAACCAATGACAATCAGATCGTTCCCATCGTAAAATACGAAGACGGGCGGTTTGTGAAAATTAATTAGCGAATGAGTGACGGTCCGACGTTTCGGTGAGTGAATGAGTGAATAGCTGGCGCAAAACTGTACAGCCGGATGGTATTCACTCATTCGCTCACCGAAACGTCGGACCGTCGCTCATTCGCTCATTCACTATGACCACGAGCGAGCAACTGTTTGAGAAAGCCAAAACCCTGATTCCCGGCGGGGTGAACTCGCCGGTGCGGGCGTTTCGGGCGGTGGGTGGCACCCCCGTGTTTATTAAGTCGGCCAAAGGCCCGTTTTTGTATGATGAGGACGGGCGGCACTACATTGACCTCATCAATTCGTGGGGACCCATGATTCTGGGCCACGCGTTTGAACCCGTCGAAAAAGCCGTTCGTGAGGCCATTCAGCACTCGTTTTCCTTTGGGGCACCGACCCGGAAGGAAGTGGAGATGGCCGAATTGATTACCCACATGGTACCCTCCGTTGAACTGGTACGCATGGTCAATTCGGGTACCGAAGCCACCATGTCCGCTATTCGGGTGGCGCGGGGCTTCACCCGGCGCGACAAGCTGATTAAGTTTGAGGGGTGCTATCACGGGCATGGCGACTCGTTCCTGATTGCTGCCGGGAGTGGCGCCATGACGATGGGTGTGCCGGATAGTCCGGGCGTTACCAAAGCCACGGCCGCCGACACACTCACGGCCCCTTTTAATGACCTGGCGGCTGTTGAGCGGCTGATCGACAACAACCACAACCAGGTAGCGGCCATCATTCTGGAGCCGGTGGTGGGGAATATGGGTTGTGTACTGCCCGAACCCGGTTTTCTGGAGGGCATCCGGGCGCTGTGCGATACGCATGGCATTCTGCTGATTTTCGATGAAGTGATGACCGGTTTCCGATTGGCGAAGGGTGGCGCGCAGGAACGATTTGGCATCCGGCCCGACCTGACCACGATGGGAAAAATCATTGGGGGAGGAATGCCCGTTGGCGCTTACGGCGGCCGGGCCGAGATTATGACCTTCGTCGCGCCCGCCGGGCCGGTCTATCAGGCCGGTACCCTGTCGGGGAATCCGATTGCCATGTCGGCCGGGCTGGCCATGCTGCATTACCTCAATGAACACCCGGACGTGTACACCCGCCTGGACCAACTGGGGGATAAGCTCACGGCTGGTTTTCGGGCCGGTTTGCGGAAAGCGGGCCTGAACTACACCATCAATCACATCGGGTCGATGTTCACCCTGTTCATGACGGAGCAGCCCGTAACAAACTTTTCGTCGGCCAAATCCTGCGATGTACCCCAGTTTGGGCGGTATTTTCATGCCATGCTGAAGCGGGGGGTGTACCTGGCCCCCTCGCAGTTCGAGAGCCTGTTTCTGTCCGTAGCCCTGACCGACGAACTTATTGATCAGGTCATTCAGGCCAATGAGGAAAGTTTAGTCGAAGCCCTGGCAACGGCATGACAACGAAAGGGGTCATCTTCGATTTCGACGGGACGCTTGCCGATACGCTGCCCTTGTGCATCCGGGCGTTTCGCTCGTCTATTGAGCCACATCTGGACCGATGCGTCACCGACGCCGAAATTATAGCGACATTCGGCCCCGCTGAGGAGGGGACCATCAAGGCCCTGATACCCGACCAGTACGACGAAGGCGTAGCGGCTTACCGGCATCATTATGAGCAGTTTCACGCCGACTACCCCGATCTGTTTCCCGGAATACGAGCACTGCTCACCGAACTCCAGGCAAACGGCGTGCTGCTGGGCCTGGTAACGGGCAAAGGAAAGGTGAGTGCGACCGTGTCGTTAGCGTTTTATGGGCTGACATCCTACTTTAGCGTGTTCGGCTATGGCGACCTGGAAATGAACAGCAAAACGCGCAATATTAACCGGATCGTAGCCGACTGGAACCTGCCGCCCGCTGCCGTGTTGTACGTTGGTGATGCCCCCAGCGATATCCTGGCTTGCCGCAAAGCGGGTGTACCGATTGCTGCAGCGGCCTGGGCCAGCACCGCCGAGCCGTCGGCCCTGGCTGAACTACAGCCCGATGCGCTCTTTGCGACAGTAGACTCGTTTCGGAATTGGTTAGTTAATCGTTTGTCCTGATGTTCTTCTCCGTCATCATTCCTGTTTACAACCGCCCCGACGAACTGCGCGAGCTGCTGGCCAGCCTGACCCGGCAGACGTATCCGGATTTTGAGGTGCTGGTGATTGAGGATGGGTCGGCCAGCAAAGCCGACACGGTCGTCGCCGAGTTTGTCGGGCAGCTCGATGTACACTATTTTTTTAAAGAAAATTCAGGCCAGGGGTTCACCCGGAATTATGGGTTTGAGCGGGCTGAAGGCGACTACTTCATTATTTTCGACTCCGATGCGCTCATTCCCCCCCATTATTTCGCGGCTGTCAACGAACAGCTTACCAAAAAATGGCTCGATGCGTATGGCGGCCCCGATGCGGCCCATCCTGCGTTTACCCCCGTTCAGAAAGCCATCAGCTATTCCATGACCTCGCCCTTCACGACGGGCGGCATCCGGGGCAGTAAGAAAAATCTTGGCGGCACCTATCACCCGCGTAGTTTCAACATGGGGCTGTCGCGGCAGGTTTGGGAAACCACCCGTGGTTACAAACTCAGCCGACTGGGCGAAGATATTGAGTTCGCCATCCGAATCATCGAACAGGGGTTCACCACCGGCCTCATCCCTGCCGCTTTCATTTACCACAAACGCCGGACAAATTTTGGGCAGTTTTTTCGGCAACTCCGTTTCTTTGGCCGCGCCCGCATCAATATATCCCGCTATTATCCGGGTGAGTTAAAACTGGTTCACTGGTTTCCGGCCCTGTTCACGCTGTTTGTCGTGTCGGTGCCCGTTTTGGCCGTCATCAGTTCGTTGGTGTTCTGGATAGGTATTGATGTACTTGCCTTCTTTTCATTTCTTATTTTTCTGGATGCTACCCGCAAAGAAGATAACCTCAGCGTGGGGTTTCTAAGCGTTGTGGCCGCTTTCGTCCAACTGATTGGGTATGGCACCGGCTTCATGAGCGAAGGCTGGAAGCGGCTGCGGGAGCCAACCGGCTTTCGCGAAACCGGGTCGACCATCGAGTATCCATCGTAGCGGGTCCGGACGTGCGTCTAAGTGGGGGGTAGTTTGGTCAATGTTACCCAAATGTTACCTGAATATTAACGAAATTGACCGGAATTGCGTTTGGTAATTAAATCCCTCGCGTGATTCAACCGACATGGCAAAGCTTGCAAAACCACCCGGCCAACGCTTAGTGAAACGGATGAGTACCCGAACAAAGGGGCTAATCATTGCCCCTCTGGGCCTGTTGGTGTTTAGCGCCGGTCTGTGGCTACTGACCGAAGCCGTTCAGGCAAAGCACCTGGGCGCTCCGTTTCGGCAGTGGTTTTTGTGGGGCATCTATAGCCTGATTCTGACAAACGGCGGCCTGGTATTGTTTGGGCAGGCTGTGCGCTACCGGGCGCAGTTGGATTACCGCCGGTTTGTGCGTCGCGAATTAAAAAAGCGCGACCGGGAGTGGAGCCGCTTTCGGGCTAAACGAAAAACCCCGCCGGGTAAGGGCGAGGTTAAGGCTAAGTCCTGATGATTTTGTTACTAAGTTATTGATTCGTAAGGATCTGAAAATTAACTTACTACCAAATTAATTCATCCGTTTACGCTGCTTTCTTCTCGGCGAACGAGGCCTTGATGGCTTCTACATCCACATTCCTGATGGTTGGTTTCCGCAGCAGTTGTTTGATCGCGTTGACTTTGTTGGTGGCAATGGCCCGGTTCCGGCGTGCCTTCCGCTTTAATTCCGTTACTCCCATGATTATATCGTTTTAACGTGTCGGTTCAAAATGAAGGTGCAAAATTACGGTTTTTTTCGACAGGATTACAGGATTAAATGGATTTTTCGACAGGATTACAGGATTTTCATTTAAGCAAAAACCTGTACTCCTGTACTTCTGTCCAATAAACCTGTTAATCCTGTACTTCTGTCCCTTAATTTTGCACCATGCAAAAACCCACACTACCCAAAGGCACCCGCGATTTTGGGCCGGAGCAAATGCGGAAGCGGCTCTTTATTTTCGATACCATTCGCCAGACCTTCCAGCGCTTTGGCTTTCAGCCCCTCGAAACTCCTTCGATGGAAAACCTGTCGACGCTGACGGGCAAATACGGCGACGAAGGCGACCAACTCCTGTTTAAAATCCTGAACTCGGGCGATTTCTCGGCCACCCTGACTGACCTTGACCTGGCATCCGGGTCGAAGAAACTTACCCCAAAAATTGCCGAAAAAGGCCTCCGCTACGACCTCACCGTCCCGTTCGCCCGCTACGTGGTCATGAATCGCAACGCCCTAACCTTGCCTTTTAAGCGCTACCAGATGCAGCCCGTCTGGCGGGCCGACCGGCCGCAGAAAGGCCGTTACCGCGAGTTCTACCAGTGCGATGCGGATGTTGTCGGGACGGATTCGCTGTTCTGCGAAGCCGAAATTGTGCTGATGATTCATGAAATTTTTCGGAATCTGAACATTCATGATTTTACCCTGAAAATCAACAACCGGAAAATTCTGGCCGGTATTGCTGAAGTGATTGGCGCACCGGGGCAGGAGGGGGCGTTGAGCGTAGCGATTGATAAAATTGACAAAATTGGTAAAGACAAGGTGCTTGACGAACTGCGCGAACGAGGTTTTTCCGAGGATGCTATTACTAATTTAGAGCCATTATTCGACCTTAATACAGGACGATCTACATTAAACGAATGGCTTGATACATCGAAGACGGCTCGTCTGGGAATCGAAGAGTTGAAAGTAATGCTTAACCTTGCGACCCAATATGGACTTGCCGACCCTCGCGTACAATTTGATCCCACCCTGGCGCGGGGGCTGTCCTACTATACCGGGGCCATTTTTGAAGTGAAAGCCAATGGCGTTTCCATCGGCAGCGTCAGCGGGGGCGGACGGTACGACAACCTGACGGGCGCCTTCGGCATGCCGGGCCTGTCGGGGGTGGGCATCTCCTTTGGTGTCGACCGGATTTATGACGTCATGGACGAACTGAACCTGTTTCCGGCCGGGGCCGGGGCGGGCACGCGGGTGCTTCTCGTGCCATTCGATGAAGAGGCCCGCACGGTTGCCCTGCCGCTGCTTAGCCAACTACGGGAAGCAAACGTTGCCGCCGAAATGTACCCCGACCTCACCAAAGTGAAGAAGATGCTCGATTACGCGAATGCCAAAGCCATCCCCTTTGTGGTGCTGATTGGCTCGGAGGAAGTACAGACGGGTTTATTGTCGCTCAAAAACATGGTAACCGGCGAGCAGACAAAGGTGAGCGTGGCGGATGTTATCCGGGCGGTTAACGTAGCCCTATAAGGTTTTTGAAACCTTATAGGGCTGATCATGACTATTCGCAGGCGGCTTTGAGCTGGTCGAGGGATTTCTGCATGCCTTTGGCGAGCATTTTGTTGAACATTCCCCGAAGCAGCTTCGCCAGAAAACCGTCCAGACTTTCCTCAACCCGAACCTCCGTGGCCCCGTTTCGTTCCGTCAGTGTCCAGTTGTGAATTGCGAAGGTGCCGAGCGAGTTGCCAGTCCAGCCGAGTTGCCGAACGGGCGTAACGGTGTGCAACACCGAATGAACCTTCGCCCCGCCCGATTTCCAGTCGAAGGTAGTGTTGGGTTGCAGCGGGCCATTTAGCCGGGCCTGCTTGACGTCGGTTTGCCAGGTAGGCCAGGTATTGATGTTGCTCAGAACGGCCCAAACCGTTTCTGGGGTTGCGTGGATGAGTATGCTGTTGGTGCTTTGTACGGGTGCCTGGTTGTTGATTGGTTTCATGACGAGTTTGTTTTTTAGCTGAATTGTTGCGGTTGATAACCCAAAGGTCAGCTAAAAAACAAGGGTTGGTCTTGACAAAAATCAAGAAATCAGCCGATGGCTTTTCGTCGGAGCCGGCTGAAGGTTTCGGGCGTCATGCCCAGCATCGACGCTAAGTAGTGCAGCGGGACAAGGTTGAACAACTCCCGATTCCGGTCAAACAGGGCATTGTACCGTTCTTCGGCGGTCATCGACAGATGGGTAACAATGCGCTCTTCCAGCACGGTGAAGCATCTGGCCATGAAGAGTTTTTCGAGTTCGTGCCATTTGGGAATAAGCTGCCCCAGCCGCTCGTAGTCAGCCCGGTCGATAACGAACAGGTCGCAGTCAGTCAGGGCCTGAAGGGTCCAGCGGGCGGGCTGGTGAAACATGAAACTGGCCAGGTCTACCACAAAGTAGCCTTTGGTCGAAATCCACTTGGTCACTTCTTTATCGTTGACTTCCAGGTACTCCCGGATAATACCGGATTGCATAAAGCCCAGCCGCTCTGACTGACCGCCTGTTTTCAGGTAAAACCGCCCTTTGGGCAGGCTGACGGGCCTGAAAAACGAAACAATGGTTTGGAGGTCTTCGGTTGGCACCCCGAAATAGGAGTGGATATAGTATTCGAGTTCGTTCATCCTGTAATCCTGTCTATAAACAGCCAATAAACGAAAAAACCTGCGAAAGCCGCCAGCTATTGGGCGCTTCCCGCAGGTTTTTTTGGTAAAACCAACTACCGGTTATGGGTATCTTTCGTTACCGTTTTGCTACTTGCTGGCCCACAAGTTCGGCCATTGCCGACTGCTGCGTGGGCAGACCGGCTACGTCGCCCACTACAATAATGGCCGGGTTGTCCACCGGCGTACCGGACCGACCTGATTCCGCCACTTTTTCCACGATGTCGTGCACCCGGCCAATCACTACCTGCTCATCGGGCAGCGTGCCATTCTGAATAATGGCGACGGGCGTTTGGGCCTTGCCGGAAGCCGCAAAAACGGCCATAATGTCGGTTAATTTATGCATCCCCATCAGCACCACCACCGTGGCCGACGACTGAGCGGCCAACTGCAGGTCGGCGGAGAGTTGACCGGCTTTGGTGGTGCCCGTTACGACCCAGAAACTTTCCGACACGCCCCGCGTGGTGAGGGGAATTCCCGCCGAAGCCGGTACGGCGTAGCTGCTCGACAGACCGGGCACAACAACGGTGTCGATGCCGTGCTCGCGGGCGAATTCAATTTCTTCATAGCCCCGCCCAAACACGAACGAGTCGCCCCCCTTCAGCCGGACCACATGCCCGTATTGCCGGGCGTAATGAACGATGAGCGGGTTAATGTCTTCCTGAACGCAGGAGTAAGCCCCCCGGCGTTTGCCTACATACACCTTGAGGGCGTCGGAGCGGCAGTAATCGAGCAAGTCGGGATGCACGAGCGCGTCATACATGACCACGTCGGCCTGCTGCAGCGCCCGAATGCCTTTGACCGTGATCAGGTCCGGATCACCCGGCCCCGCCCCTACGAGCGTGAGTTTCATAGTATCAATGAGTGAATGAGTGAATTGTCAATGAGTGAATACCATCCGGTAGCATTCACTCATTGACAATTCACTCATTGAAAATTAACTATCCTGTGCCTGCGTTACTTCCTGGAGTTCCGGTGCGCCTTCGCGTTCGATCTGGATGTCGCGATAGGCCTGAATGGCCTGGAGGAAAGCCTCGGCCTGAGCGATGAACCGGCGGGCAAAGGCTTCCGAAGGTTCTTCTTTATTGATGCTGAAGACCAGGCGTTTAAAGTCGCCTTCTTCGGCGTGGAAATTCAGTTCGCCGTGCGACCGGTCCGCCGGTGCGGGACCGCCCGCGAACGTTTTATCGAAATCGCTCACGATGCCGTGCTGCGTGTTGGTGGGCACGTCCCGGCTCATCAGGGCCGCTCGTGCGCCGGTGATGAATACGTTGTAGGCGTGATAGAGCGCGTCGGCCCAGCGGCTTTCGGTGAGGCTCTCCTGGGCCCAGCCCAGCTTTTCCGTCGCTTCGGTCAGGGTGGTTGCTACTAAGTCGATCAGCACGCTGGCGCACTCGCCGATGCCCACTTCGGTCACATACTGTTCGGTGTGGTCCCAGTCGATGTAATCGCTGTCGACGAGGGTTTTCAGGTCGGCTAAGGGTTTTAGTAACTGATAAAAATAATTCTTCCCCTGTCGGGCATAATAATCGCTGTAGTACTCCCCGTCGAAGGCGTTGGCCTCAAAATCGCGGAGTAGGAACCGCAGGGAGTCGGGGCCGCGTTTGGCCGGCAGTTTAATCACTTTATCCGCAATCAGCCCTTCGCCTTTGCCGTTGAAGCCACCGCCCAGCAGCACCTGCAGGGCTGGTAAGACATACGCGCCGTTTTTCAGCGACGAGCCATGATAGCCAATGTTGGCCACTGAGTGTTGCCCGCAGCCGTTCATGCAGCCCGAAATCTTGATTTTGATGTCGTCGTTGAAGACCAGGTCCGGGAATTCATCGTGCATCATCTGCTCTAAGGCGCGTGTGATGCCGTAGCTGCTCGAAATGGCCAGGTTACAGGTATCGGTGCCGGGGCAGGTGGTGATGTCGGCGGTGGTGTCGAAACCGGGTTCGGCTAAGCCCAGCGCGTCGAGTCGCTCGAATACGGCGGGCAGGTCTTCCGGCTTGATGAACCGCAGCAAATACCCCTGATTCACCGTTACCCGAATGTCGTCGGCGGCATACTGCTTCACGAGTTGCGCCAGTGCCCGGGCCGTATCCGAGTGCATATCGCCCAGCAGCACCCGCAGTTGCACCGCATACCAACCCGCCTGTTTCTGCTCGAAAACGTTGGTGCGAAACCAGGTGTCGTAGGCGGGGGAAGCCGGGGGCACGGAGCCAGGCGCAGGGAATGTGGATTCGTCAGCAACTCCCCGCTCCCGGGGCCCCGCTCCCGACGCCTGCTCCCTGACGATAAACTCCTTAACCCGAAGGGCGGGCGTTTCCTGGGCTACCCGGCGCAGCAGTTCATCCAGCCCAATGTCGTTGAGCAGGTATTTCATACGGGCTTTGTGGCGTTTCTGGCGTTCGCCGTAGCGGTCGAATACCCGGATAACGCCCTCGATGAAAGGAATCACCCGCTCTTCGTCCAGAAACTCAAAGGCCGTCTGGGCCGAAAAAGGCTGCGCCCCCAAACCTCCGCCCAGCATCACCCTGAACCCCCGCTTACCGTCCTGAAGGCGGGCCACCAGCCCTACGTCGTGCATATACCCATAGGCCGAGTCCTTCTCGCTGGAGGACAGGGAAATTTTGAACTTACGGCCCATGTCCTGACAGATCGGATTCCGCAGGAAGTAGTCGAAAATGCTGTGGGCGTAAGGCGTAATGTCGAAGGGTTCGTCGGGGTCGATGCCCGCGCGGGCGGAACCCGTCACGTTCCGAACGGTGTTGCCACAGGCCTCCTTGAGGGTAATCCCGGCGTCTTCCAGGTCGGCCCAAAGCTGGGGTGAGTCGGCTAATTTGACAAAATGGAGCTGGATATCCTGCCGGGTGGTGGCGTGGAGGTTTCCCGTCGCGTATTTATCCGATACATCGGCGATGCGGATGAGCTGGTCAGCCGTGATGCGGCCGTGGGGCAATTTGATGCGAATCATCTGCACGCCCGGCTGCCGCTGGCCATACACCCCCCGCGTTAGCCGAAATTTGCGGAAGGCTTCATCGGCTATATCACCCTGCCGAAACGAACTGATCTTCTGCTCCAGGTCCAGAATATCGCGCCGGGCGGCTGTATGAACGGCATCTGTCAGTTGGATAGCCATAGGTAGATTGTCTATAGATTTTATCAACTATTAGTTGAAAACGAAACGCCGGGTCTGTCCGGCGTCTTATTTTTATACAATTTTAAGCAATTTCCGGCTCTATAAAGTTCACCTTATGCCCAACTTATGGTTATGGTCGATAAGAGAAGGTTATGCGCGATTCGTTCGTTTTCGGTCTTAGCTGCAAAACGGGGCTAAACTGAAAATAGCGGTATATTGACCGCTGCGTTGGCTTCGACCGACGGGTCGTTTTGGCTTGACAAGTTGATGGATAACCTGTTCCGATCGTACTTGTATACGCTCATTTGCCCAGCCACTCCCTAAAGTCAGCCACTCGTTCGCCACTCACCAGAACATCCTGTCGGGTTGTGGGCTGAAGGTCCACTTTGAGTTTACTGGCCGAATAAGTATGAAGCAGTTGAATGGCATTCAGGCTGACCAGAAACGCCCGGTTAACGCGAAAAAACTGCCGGGGGTCAAGCAGAGTTGCCAGCTTATCCAGACTGTATTCGATACTGATATGCTGCCCGTCGCGGGTCGTCAACCAGGTGGCTTTGTTTTCGTAACAAAAATAGGCAATCTCACTGATGGGCAGACTGCGGCTTTTGGTGCCGATGCTGACCATAAACCGGTCTTTGTAGAGGGACTGCATCAGCTTCAATGCCTGCATTAGCGTGGTCTGGCGGCTGGACCGATTAGGCCGCTCTCTAAAAGACCTCATTGACTGGGTCGCACACTTAGACAGCCAAGGTGTAGCTCTCAAGAGTTTGCACGAGTCGATTGATACGGCGACCTCGACGGGTAAGTTAGTGTTTCACCGCACCGGCGGCCCGGTTGTTTGGTGCGCTGGCGGAGTTTGAGCGCAATTTGATTCAGGAGCGAACAATGACAGGCTTATCGGCGGCCCGGGCGCGTGGCCGCTTGGGCGGGCGTCCCAAGTGGCTCAATACAGACAAACAGTAATTGGCTGTTCAGCTCTATGAAGCCAAGAAAACCTCCATCAAGAAAATCTGTGAACTGCTGGCCATCAGTAAACCAACTTTGTATGCCTATGTGCGGGCGAGCCAACAACCGGTAGGGGCAGTGGAAAAGACGAAGTAAGAAGCTCTATTTTCATTTTGGTTCGGCTGCATCGGCAGTCCGACTGATGGCCCGCACCGCAACGGCGGACCGTGGGCGGCCCCGCCGTTTGACAGCTAAGACCCTAATTCTGGGGAGCTGTCCAACTTCCGGGAAATATATAAGTATTCCGTAGAAATCTATAAGTCCAATTCTGTCTTTCATCCGACTTTTGTATAGAATTAATAATCATTTAAAATAAAAGATTGTGTCACTTAATTCATACATCACGCTTGGTAATTCAGGTCTTCGGGTTAGCCCTTTTTGCCTTGGCGGCATGACATTTGGAAATGATATGGGCTGGGGTTCCAGCGTTCCCGATTCCGAAGCCATCATTTCCCGCTTTCTGGAAGGTGGCGGTAACTTTATCGATACGGCTAATGCTTACAACTTAGGTCATTCTGAAAAAATCATCGGCGATTTCTTTCAGCAACGCAAAGGCAAGCGCGACCGGGTGGTTATCGCCACGAAATTTTTCAGTAACCTGTTCTCCGGCGACCCAAATGGTGGCGGTGGAAGCCGTAAAGCCATTGTAGCGCAATGCGATGAATCTCTCCGCAGGTTGCAGACGGATTACATTGACCTGTATTACCTGCATAACTGGGACAGGTTTACACCCGTGGAAGAAACCATGAGCGCATTGGATACGCTGGTACAATCCGGTAAGGTTCGCTACATCGGTTTTTCTGATGCCCCGGCATGGAAGGTGGCACAGGCACAGGTGATTGCACAGTTCAGGGGATGGGCACCATTGATCGCCCTGCAAATTGAGTATTCATTACTGGAACGTACAGTTGAAGGGGAACTGATACCAATGGCGGAGGAACTGGGGCTTGGCGTATTGCCCTGGAGCCCGTTGAAAATGGGCAAACTTTCGGGTAAGTACACCCGTGAGAACAAGGAACAGTTACAGGGCGTACGTGGTGCCATAGTCGGTCAGCTTTCCGATAAGGAGTATGCTATTGTTGATGAACTGCAAAAGGTAGCTGCTGAACATCAAACGGATGTAGCCTCCATTGCACTGGCATGGGTACAAAGCAAACCGGGTGTAAGTTCAACCATCATTGGGGCGCGTACAATAGAACACCTGGAATCGAACCTGAAAGCCTTGGATGTGAAATTAACACCAGAGCAGGTTGAGGCACTTGATGCCGTATCCAAACCGATACTGAACTTCCCGGCAGATTTCAATAGAGACCTATCGCCCAACTACGCCCATGCCGGCGCTACGGTTAACGGCGTGCCGAGCACAGATTTCTTTAATCTTCCTGCGGATGATTCAAAGCGCTGGTAAGGTGTTTTTCAAAAATCAACAAGTAAAAACAAAAAATTATGTGGACGACAAAAAATATTCCTGATCAAAAAGGAAAAACGGCGATTGTTACAGGGGCAAATACAGGACTTGGCTACGAAACCGCGTTGGCCTTATATAAGGCGGGAGCAACCGTACTAGTTGCCAGCCGGGATAAAGACAAAGCAGAGAAGGCCATTGCTAAAATGGAAACGGAGAAAGGGGCTGGTTCTTTAGAAATCGGTATTCTTGACCTGGCAAGTTTAGCTGCTGTAAAAGAGTTTGCCGAAACCTTTATTGCGCAGCATAAGCAGTTGCATGTGTTAATCAATAATGCAGGAGTTGGAATCCCGCCAGCTTCAAAAACAAGCGAAGGTTATGAATTGCAGTTTGGCGTAAACTATTTGGGACACTTTGCCCTCACCGGCCTGTTATATCCATTACTTGAGGCAACACCCGGTTCACGAGTAGTCACGGTGAGTAGCTTCGGTTATATAGGCTCAGCCATTGATTTCGATAATCTAAAATTAGAAGAAGAGTATAATGCTGTTCGTGAATACGGACAAAGCAAATTAGCGGACCTTGTCTTCTCCATTGAATTAGACAGAAGAAGTAAAGCTAAGGGACATCAGGTAGTATCTATAGCCGCCCAACCAGGAGCGAATGGCACCGATTTGTCCAGGCACATGCCTGACGAAGCCGTTGTCGCGATGCAGGAAAATTTCGGGGGGCTTATGGAACCCTGGCAGGGTGCTTTGCCAGCCTTGTACGCAGCCGTATCGAACGAAGCAACCGGCGGGAAGATGTACGAGCCGGACGAGAATGGATTCAAAGGTTATCCGACACTGGCTATTCTACAGGAAAATGCCCTGGATGAAACGGTTGCTAAAGAACTTTGGAGCGTATCCGAGAAAGCAACGGGAATAGTTTATCCATAGTACATTTCGTAGAGGCAAAAGAAAGAGCTACAGGAAAACAGTGTAGCTCTTTCTTTTGTGTTAAATAAAATAAATGGCAAAGAATAATTGGAAAGTAGATAATTTTACTTATGGGTTAAATAGAAAATTAAAAGCAAATAACTTAGATACAATTGCTACGGCAGTTCATCCGGGCTGGACGAAAACAAATCTTCAACGTATATCAGGCTTTTTCGTCAATTAAATCTAAAATAACCTGCTGGCAAAAAGTGCAGCGATGAGGACGCTGCCGATTTTAAAAGCAGCGAGAGAAGAAATTTTAACAGGTTCAGGATATTTCGATTCAACAAAAATGAACGAATTTCGTGGTTATCCCGAATTGGTGAAATCAAGTAAGAAGTCTCCTGACAAAGCGTTGGCGGAAAGGCTTTGGAACGTTTCAGAAGAACTCACGAATGTCCATTTTAACTTTAACAAAAATGACAATTGAGTTTTGTCAGTGCAGGCAATGAAAAATAAATTTGTGGAGCTACACTCAATAAGCGAAGCACATAAGGTGTTTGGGTACGATAAGCCCAGGCATCCGCTTGTTTCGTTGGTCGATTTTACTAAGGTAAAACCTAAAGTAACAGAATCAGAAGCCTTTTACCAAATGTCGTTTTATACCATTTCCTGTAAACACTTTAAAGGTGTTTTCAGGTATGGAAAATCATATTACGATTTTAATGAGGGTACATTAATATTTACTGCTCCTCATCAGGTTGTAAGTGCTAGCCACGATAGTGAACTGGAAGGAGGTTGGGGCTTATTTTTTCATCCCGATTTAATTAATGGCACATCGCTTGCTAAAAAAATAAACGGGTATTCATTTTTTGATTATGATGCTAACGAAGCTTTACATATTTCCGAAGATGAACAATTGATTTTGCAGGATTGTATTGAAAAAATAAAAAAAGAATATTCGCAAAATATAGACAAGCATACACAAGGTTTGATTGTAAATAATCTTGAATTATTGCTGAACTACTGTGATCGCTTTTACGACAGGCAATTTCTTACCAGGAGCAACGTAAACAAAGATATAGTTCAACGATTTGAACACTTATTGAACGATTATTTTGCACAGGAAACATTAATTGAGGCTGGATTACCCGACGTTAAGTTTTTTGCATCCCAATTAAATCTGTCACCTAACTATTTATCCGATTTGCTGAACAGGTTCACGGGTAAGACAACACAGGATCATATTCACCTCAAACTTGTTGACACGGCAAAATCACTTTTATGGAGCACCGAAAAATCAATCAGTGAAATTGCGTATGAACTTGGGTTTGACTATCCCTCTCATTTCACCAAGGTTTTTAAAACTAAAACGGGGTTGACACCACAACAATATAGAAATGCGAACTGAATCGATAGAGAACAGTATAGAGCAGGCGTTATGGCGGGGCGACGAATAAATCTCGTTTCCTTTACGGCTCACTTAATCAGCATATTAATAGCTAATTATTCCTATGAAATAATCTGCATAGAACATTTCGTACGAATGTTGGAGACTCCCCTATTTTCATTTTGGCCCCGTTTTGCACCGAAGACCGTTTTCTAAATGCGCATCCCCCTTTTGTGGGATTGTTTGGCCCTGCCCGACGGGCGACCTTTGGTGCGTAGCATCCACCTGATTAAACGGTTTTCTTTACTATCCACAATTAACCAATGACCATCATGACAACCAATCGCTTTTTTTCGTCCGTCAGCACCCTTCTGGTGCTGACCACCGGCCTGTTTGGCGGAGCCTCCCTGTCGGCACAGACCTACCAGGGGTCCACCAGCCTACTGGCTTCGCCCAGGAGTCTGGAAGCCTCGATTTACCCGGTAGCCAGTCGTCCGTCCATGATGCGGGTCAATTTCAATAACCCGACGGGTTCCCTGGTTCGGGTGCAGATTCGGGATGACCACGGCCTAAAGGTCTATGAGGAACTGAGCCGGCAGACGGCCTACCGGGCGCGATTCGACCTGGCCGCGATACCGGTGGGCAACTATACCGTCGACCTCAGCACAACCGACGACCGCATTACCCAATCGTTTACCATCGAAGCCCCCATACAGGGCCGACTAACGATGGGAAGCCGACCCGATCGCAAACTGCCCGATGTCAGGGATACGAAGGGGCTGATCGTTAGTTATTAACCCCGCCCGGTTCGCCTGCTCAGCCGCAGCGACCAATTTCCCGTGCACCAGGATGCTATCGGGAAGTTGGGGCTGCGGCATTTTTGTGCGTCGTGGTTCGTGACTGGTGGTCGACCGAATGACGCAATCACTACCGACTACCCACTCCGTTCAACCCACTTCATTCCGCTCACCGGTTGCCTGCCAGTCAGCATCCATCTCCCGAAACCGGCTGGCGACCCGGCTTAAAAACTCAGCATCGAGCATTGCGGGCACCGCATCGGGGGCCAATAGATCCAGTTCGCTGATTTTATAGGTCTGTTCATACGGCCCGGCTTCGATTTTGACAATATATTTGCCATTCCAGGCGTAAAGACCGATACGGAACTGCGGGTGCGGAATATCCTGTACGAAACGCATTTTTTAATGAATAATGGGTAATGTATACTGAATAATGGTTCTATGACGACCTATCATAACCAGTTTATAACAAAGGTAAGCAACACGACTCACCGGATGTTCTTCCAATCATTCTACATTCTACAGTCTACAGTCTTCATTCTCTGTTGCACCAACGACACTGACGAAGCGGCTCAGTTCTTTTTGCGGGGGAATGTTCAGCTACAAAAACGGGAATACCAGGCCGCTATCCGCTATTACTCAGAAGCCCTGGCCAAAAAGCCCGACTTTGCCGATGCCTACAACAACCGGGGCTTAGCCAAATTCAGAAACGACGATAGGGAAGGGGCTTTAGCCGATTATACCCGCGCCATCGAGGCCGACCCCGACTTTGGGGCGGCCTATGTCAACCGGGCGGAGGTGCGGCTGGAGACCGGGGATGCGGCCGGAAGTTTGGTGGATTTAACCCGTATTGGCAACCACTACCGCGATTCGACGTTTTACCAGACCCGGCTGGGCGATACGTATGTCCGGCTCAACAAACCCGCCGATGCCCAGGCAGCCTACGACCGCGCTCTGCAGCTTACGCCCGACAATGTGGAAGCCCTGACCAATCGGGGCGCGTTGTATTTCAGCCAGAAGGCCTACGAACCCGCCCAACAGGACATCCGGCGGGCGCTGGCCCTCGACCCAAACCAGGATGCGGCCCTGAATAACCAAAGCTTACTGCTGGCCCGCGCCGGAAACTACGCCGAAGCCCTGACTTATGTCGACCGGGCCTTACGGAGTCAACCCCGTCAGCCGTATTACCTTAATAATAAAGCGTACCTGCTGCTCAGGCTCAACCGCCCGGCCGACGCCCTGCCGCTGGTGCAGGAGTCGCTTCAGCGGGATAATCAGAATGCCTGGGCGCATCAAACCCTGGGACTCTACTGGCTGGGGCAACACCAGCCAGCCAGCGCGCTGGCCGAATTCCGGCGGGCCGAACAACTCGATGCCTCGGTCGATCAGCTCTATTTTTCGATTGGTACGGCCGAATGGGCATTGGGGCATAAACCGGAGGCCTGCGATGCCTGGCGACGGGGTGAATCTGCCGGGGATGAACAGGCCCGGCGCGAACGAACGGCGCGGTGCCGGTGAAAACCAGGCCGGAAGCGGTAAAAAGACGTATCTTGCCCAGGTCATCACCCGACCCCCGACCCGATGAACACCCAAACGCATTACCGCGCCTGTAACCTCTGCGAAGCCATTTGCGGACTCGAAATCACCTACCAGACCGAACCTGAGTCGGGCGGACCCAGGTTCGGCGTGGATTCGCCCAGCCCTAACCAGGTCATCAGCATCACGGGCGATAAAAACGACCCCTTTAGCCGGGGGCACATCTGCCCCAAGGCTGTCGCGCTCAAAGACATTTACGAAGACCCCAACCGGCTCAGGCGCCCGCTCAAACGAACGGCCACGGGCTGGGCCGAAATCGGCTGGGAGCAGGCGGTTGACGAAGTAGCCGCCCGCCTGCGGCAGATTCGGGCCGAACACGGGCCCCATGCCATCGGGGTCTACGCGGGCAACCCCTCGGTGCATAACTCCGGCACCCTGCTGACGCTGCCCGGTCTGGTCAAAGCCATCGGCACCCGAATGATGTTTTCGGCCTCGTCGGTCGATCAGTTCCCGCATCACTTTGCGGCCTGGCAACTCTTCGGCCATCCCATGCTGATGCCCGTTCCCGACCTTGACCGCACCGACTACTGGCTTATCATCGGCGGCAATCCCATTGCCTCCAACGGCAGCATCATGACCGCCCCCGACGTGGCCAACCGCCTGCGGGCCATTCAGCAGCGGGGCGGCAAGGTGGTTGTGATTGACCCGCGCCGAACCGAAACCGCCAAAAAAGCCGACGAGCATCACTTCATTCGCCCCGGTACGGATGTGTTTCTGCTGCTGGCGATGGTCCAGACGCTGTTTGCTGAGTCGCTGGTTCGGCTGGGGCGGTTAGCGGACTGCCTCGACGGGGTTGAACTCCTGCGGGCGGCCGTCGCCGACTTCACCCCTGAACGGGTAGCTCCCCTGACGGGATTGTCGGCCGACCGAATCCGCCAGCTTACCCGCCAACTCGCCACGACCGGCCGGGCGGTCTGTTACGGCCGGGTTGGGGTGTCGACGCAGGCCTTTGGGGGGCTATGCCTGTGGCTCATCAACGGCATCAACCTGCTCACCGGGCACCTCGACGAACCGGGCGGGATGATGTTTGCCACCCCGGCCGTGGACGTGCTGGGCGGGTTTGGGAGCAAACCGAAACCCTACCGCCGGTACGACCGGTTCCGGAGCCGGGTCAGCCACCGGCCGGAGTTCATGGGCGAACTGCCCGTTTCGTGCTTAGCCGAAGAGATAAGGAGTGAGGGCACCGGGGCGGCTGGCGAAACGGGCCGGATTCGGGCGATGGTAACGAGTTGCGGCAACCCGGTGTTGTCGACGCCCAATGGACGCCAGTTGGAGGAGGGCCTGGCGCAACTCGACGTTATGGTGTCGATTGATATTTTCCTCAACGAAACCACCCGCCACGCCCACTACATTCTTCCCCCCGCCACGGGTCTTGAAACGGCCCACTATGACCTGACCTTTCACGCCCTGGCCATCCGAAACACGGCCCGCTATTCGGAACCCCTGTTTGCCAAAGATGCCGGTGCCCGCTACGACTGGGAAATCCTTGAGGAGTTGCGCCTGCGGCTGGAAACGGACGACTATGATGCGGCCAACGGTGGCCAACCCCAGGACCCCGCTCAGAGACTTGACCGGGGACTGCGCTACGGACCCTACGGCCAACCCGGTCCGGCCCGCCCCGGCCTGTCGCTGGAAACCTTGCGGGCGCATCCGCACGGCATCGATCTGGGGCCACTGCAGTCGCAGCTGCCCGACCGACTCCTTACTGAAAATGGGCGCATCAACCTGGCAACCACTCCCTTTCTGGACGACCTCACCCGGGCCCAGGCGGTACTCAGGGCTACCCCATCCGTCCAAACGCAGGCGTCCGGGCCCGACGGGGGCGATTCGTTTCTGCTGATTAGCCGCCGGCACCTGCGCGACAACAATTCGTGGATGCACAACACCCGGCGATTGGTCAAAGGGCCTACTCGCTGTACCCTGCAAGTCAATGCGGCCGATGCCCGCCGGTTGGGCATCACCACCGGACAGCCGGTTCGGGTACGGTCGCGGGTTGGCGCGGTGGAACTGCCTGCCGAGGTGACGCCGGACCTGATGCCGGGGGTGGTGTGTATGCCCCACGGCTACGGGCACAACCGACCCGGTATTCGCTTAGACATCGCCAGGCAACATGCCGGCGTAAGCATCAATGACCTGACGGATGAAACCCTGGTGGATGAACTGACGGGGAACGCGGCCCTGTCGGGGGTGCCGGTCTGGCTTGAGGTTCGCTCAGTCCGCTAACGGTCCGCTGGATGGGGAAGTAGAACAGATGAACCCCAACCGACCGCAGGGGATAACTATAACTATCGTTTAGTACTAAGAAAATGGCCTCAGACTTGCCCGGTAGGTATCGAACTGGGTCTGGTTGGCGTACTTATCCGTCGACAGTTCAAGCAGTTTCGCCTGATGGCCGGGGCTGAAGAAGTCGGGGAGGAGCAACCTCAGGTGGTCGGCCGAAGCCGCTGCCTGGTAGCCAACCTGGGCATCGAGGGCCGTGTTTTTAGCCGTGTAGCCGTGGGGGGTTTCAAAATAGGTTTCCAGTTCGGGCTGGCGGCTGGGGCCGTCGATCAGCCGGAAAATATGCCCGCTATCGTTGTTCAGCAGCACAATGCGGAGGTTAGGCGGCACCGGCGCTGACCACAGGGCGTTTCGGTCATAGAAAAACGCGACATCACCGATGAGTACCGTCACCAGCTCGCTGGTCATCAGAGCGGCCCCTACGGCGGTGCTCAAACAGCCGTCGATGCCGCTCACCCCCCGGTTGGCCCAAACGCGGATGTGCTGGCGCTCCGACAAGCCGCAGAGATTGGCATACCGGACCGGCATGCTGTTGGCCAGGTGAAGATCCGAGTTTTCGGGCAGGTGTTCCAGCACCGTCTGAACCGCCCACCAGTCGGTGAGGGGCTGGTGGGGTTGGGTCAGGGTTTTGTCCACGAGTCGGGCGGCCCGTCGGTCAGCCGATTGCCAGCGGGTCAGGAAATCGTGGGCCTCATCGTCCTCCCCGCCCTGCAAAAAACGCCCGTAATCGAGATCAGCAAATAGTTTTTCCAGAAACGGCAGGGGTTGGGCAGGAATCAGGGTGGTCAGGCTCTGGAACGGATCGGTCAGGCGGTCAGCGCTGGGCTGAATATGCCAGTGGCGGTGTGGGGAGTAGGTCCGCAGAAAGGTTTTCAGGGTTCGGGTCAGGAACGAGTTGCCAACGGTAAGGAGTAAATCTGGGCGGAGTTCGCTGGCTGTATCGTCGGTCATGCCAGCCAGGAGCGTATCGGTATGGGTAATAAACAGGTCATTGACGGGCAGATTACTGATAATCTCGCCGATGACCGGAATGCCCAGCTCTTCACTTATTTTTTGCAGCACTGCCACCAGCGCCGGGTTGTGGGGGAGTTGCCCCACGGCAATCAGTATCCGTTCGCTGCGTTCCCATTCGCCCAGTAGGGTGTGCCAGGTGTCGGGTGCGAGCGCAGGCTGACTCGCCAGCACGTCAATCACCCGCACCGGACCATAGGCGAACGATTCTTCCGCCGTTGGGTAAAACGGTTCCCGGAGCGGCACATTCAGATGAACCGGCCCCGGCGGAGCTGCCTGACTCAACTGAACCGCTTCATTGACCGACCGCTGGATAAACCAGCGGGCATCGGCATGGGCGTAATCGGCGGGTAAATCGTAACTGCGTTTGACGTGCGGCCCGAAGACCCCCACCTGATTCATTGTCTGCCCATCCTGCTGATGCAGCCATTCGTGGGGGCGGTCGGCGGTCAACAGCAGGAGAGGGACCTGTTGAAAATACGCTTCGACCACGGCCGGGGCTAAGTTATAGACCGCGCTGCCGGAGGTACAGATAACCGCCACCGGTGTCTGGCTCTGCTGCGCCATTCCCAGCGCGACGAAGCCCGCCGAGCGTTCGTCGGCCAGCACCCGTACCCGCAGGTGCGGGTGCCGGGCAACGGCCAGGGTAAGCGGAGCCGAGCGCGAACCGGGACAAACGACCACATCGGTAATGCCTTTTTGGTACAGCAATTCGGCAAGGTTGACAATTGGCTGGAGAACGGGCATTTTACAACGAGTGAACGAGTGAACGAGCGCAACTGGAGCGGGGTACAAACATAAGCCCAATTTGACCGGGGCCGACGGTCGGATGAACAGGATTTTTCACTTATATCCTGTTCATCCGGTAATCCTGTCCAAAATCCGATACCTCTGTCTAACCAATTTTCTGTTACTTTACGTTATAGTAGCAAAAACAAGACCCTCCATGAACCGAATTACCTTCGACAACGAGGACGAAATCCGGATGAAATCCTTAGCCGGGGCCGTTCTCATCAACGGGCTGCTGCTGGCCATCCTGCTGTTGGTACACTTCACGCAAACCATGCCAAACCCCCCGCCCATTCAGTTTGTGGAGGTTAATTTTGGCACCGATACGCGGGGGAGTGGCCGGATTCAGACCTATAACAAAGCCTCAGATTCGCCCAGCCCGGAGGAGGTGAAAGCCGCCGACAAGCGACCCAACCGAACCGTCGGACCGCCAAAAACAACCACCACTCCCCGTCTCGAAAAGACCCGCGCGACGCCAAGCCCGAACGTTGAGGAGGCTAAACCCGCGAAAACCAACCCGGAAAAACCCATCATCACCAGCAAAGCCGAAAGCCCCGTTACCACCCCCGAACGGCCCGAACCCAAACGGGCTGAAACAAAGGCAACGGTCCCGGCGGAACGGCCGGCGCCCGTTGCGCCACCCAAAAAAGTGGAAACGGTGAACAATGACGCGCTCTTCAAGAAATCATCGGGGGGCGGTGGGGCCAACGGTACTGTTGGGAAAGCGGCTGGCACGGGCGAATCCACGCGGGGCGGCAACAACAACGGCGACGATGCCAGCGGGGTAGGCGACAAAGGAAATCCGAACGGTAAGATAAACGCCAAAGAGTTCTACGGTACCCCCGGCGGAGCGCCAACGGGGGTTGCCTTCGACGTCTCGGGCTGGTCGCTGGCCGGTAAACCCAGTGTCGATGACGACTCGGACGAAACGGGCAAGATTGTGTTCCAGATTAAAGTGGATGGGAGCGGAGACATCATCAATGTCCGTCAGCTACAAAGTACGGTTAGCCCGTCGGTGAGCGAGGTGTATCGGAAAGCCGTTCAGCGGCTGCGGCTGCGGCCCAAAGGAGGGGCAACGCCCCCCACCGCGACCGGCACGATTACGTTTATCCTAAAAGCAAAAGATTAATGCAGTACCCGGAAGCGCTCGACTACCTCTACAGTCGGCTCCCCGTTTTTCACCGGATTGGCCCCAAAGCCCTGAAACCCGGCTTAGGCAATACCCTCGCTTTGTGCGAAGCGCTGGGCAATCCCCACCGGCAGTTTCGCAGCATTCACGTGGCCGGCACGAATGGCAAGGGCAGCACCTCGCATATGCTGGCGGCCATCTACCAGTCGGCGGGGTACCGGGTGGGGCTGTATACCTCGCCCCATCTGAAATCCTTTACCGAGCGCATCCGGCTGAATGGACAGCCCATAGCCGAGGAGGACGTCGCCCGCTTTGTCGACCAGAATCAAACCCTCATTGAGACCATCGAGCCGTCTTTTTTCGAGGTTACCGTGGCGATGGCGTTTGCTTATTTCGCCCGGCAATCTGTCGACGTGGCCCTTATCGAAGTCGGGCTGGGGGGCCGATTAGACTCCACCAATGTCATTACCCCGGCCATCTCGGTCATTACCAACATCGGATACGACCATACCGATATCCTGGGGGATACACTGGCGCAGATTGCCACCGAGAAAGCGGGTATTATTAAAGCGGGGGTGCCGGTCATCATCAGCGAAACTCATTTTGAAACCGAGTTGGTCTTTCGCCAAACCGCCCACGCGCTAAACGCGCCCATTTTGTTTGCCGACACACACTACTCGGTTCAGGATAAGGGGGTCGTGGCGGGGAAGCGTCAGGTAGCGGTGGCGCCTGTTACCGTGGGAGCGGTGGCGGACGCAACCCCGGTCTATATCGAACTGGATTTACCCGGAACCTACCAACTCCAGAACCTGCCGGGTGTGCTGGCAACGGTGACGGAGTTACAGTCGGTATGGCCCGTTCCGCTGGAAGCAACCCAGCGTGGTTTAGCGAATGTTACGGCCCTGACGGGCCTAAAAGGGCGCTTTCAGACGTTGCGGGAACAGCCCGCCGTTATTGCTGATACGGCTCACAACCAGCCTGGTTTAGCCGCTCTGGTTGACTCCCTGCAAACCCTGTCGTACCAAACCTTACGAATTGTGCTGGGGTTAGTTGCCGATAAAGACCGCACGCGTGTGCTGGCTGTTCTACCCCAACATGCCCGGTATTATTTTTGCCAGGCCCAGACGCCCCGTTCCTTGCCAGCGCTTGACCTACAGGCCGAAGCGGCCCACACGGGCCGGGTGGGTGAGGTGTTCAGGGATGTGAACCAGGCTCTTGCTGCTGCACTGAAACAAGCTTCTCCCGACGATTTAGTACTCATCACCGGCAGCAATTACATCATTGCCGAACTAACCGATTTATAATTGTGACGCGTCGAAAAACACACCGCTTTCTGCAAAACGCCGAAAGCCAGAATGTCATTGAAGTGGGTAAACCCCTCTACAAACTCATTCGTGGGCAGTGGCGAAGGGACTATTTTGGGAACCAGAACCCCATCGTGCTCGAATTGGCCTGTGGGAAAGGCGAATATACCGTTGGCCTGGCTCAGGCATTTCCTGACACAAACTTCATTGGTATCGACATCAAAGGCGACCGGATTGCCCGTGGGTCGCAGGCGGCTCAAACGCTGGGGTTAACCAATGTCGCGTTTCTGCGAACGGATATTAATTTCCTGACCGAGTTTTTCGTAGCAGGCGAGGTGAATGAAATCTGGCTTACGTTTCCTGACCCGCAACCCCGCCCAAAGCAGGCGAAGCATCGCCTGACCCATCCCCGATTCCTGGCTATCTACGACCAGTTGCTTAGTTCCGGCGGCACCTTACACCTGAAGACCGACAGCCCTGACTTATTTGCGTATAGTTTGGCGCAGGTGCGGGCAGGTACGTACTACGATTTACAATTTACAAATGATCTGTATAACTCACCGCTGTCAACAAGCCACTTCGGTATTAAAACAAAATACGAACAATTATTTTTTGATAAAGGATTTACAATTAACTATTTACAATGCAAAACGGGTGCGATTTGATTTATCGCACCCGTTTACAATAATACACAAAAAATATATAATCAAATGTAAATTAACAATGTAATTAGATAATTTCCTTTGGAATTACATTGTTAAAAAAGCTTTGCAATCAGGTCAGCGACCCGGCTTGAATACCCATATTCATTATCGTACCAGCCAACAACTTTGGCCAGCGTACCATTAACGGCAGTCAATTGGGAGTCAAAAATGCAGGAGTGGGGATTACCCACGATGTCAATGGATACAATTGGGTCAACGCAATACTCCAACAAGCCCGCAAGAGTTGTTTCCGACGCCTGTTTCATGGCGTTATTAATTTCGTCAACCGTAGTTTCCCGCTTCAGGACAACCGTTAAATCGGTGAGTGACCCATCGGGCGTGGGTACACGGAGCGCATTGCCATCCAACTTTCCTTTCAACTGGGGGAGTACCAGACCAACGGCTTTAGCCGCCCCTGTTGAGGTGGGCACAATCGATAAGGCAGCCGCCCGCGCTCGGCGTAAATCGGAATGGGGCGCATCCTGAAGATTTTGATCGGCAGTGTAGGCGTGTATGGTTGTCATATAGCCTTTTTCGATACCAAACACATCGTCCAATACTTTGGCCATTGGAGCCAGGCAGTTGGTGGTGCAGGAAGCGTTTGAGATAATTGTTTCGCTGCCCGTCAGCGTGTCATCATTTACGCCCAGAACGACAGTCGGAATATTCCCTTTTGCCGGAGCCGAGATCACTACTTTTTTCGCCCCAGCCTGAAGGTGCATACCAGCACCAGCTTCATCAACAAACCGCCCGGTTGATTCCAGGACAACATCAACCTGTAACTGTTTCCAGGGAAGATTCTTAGGATCGCGCTCAGCGTAGGCATTTATCCGAATGCCGTTCACCGTCAGGCTTTCGTTATCAGCCATAACTTGGCCTGCGAATTTTCCATGAACGGAATCATATTTTAGCAGGTGCGCCAGCGTCGCATTGTCTGTTAAGTCGTTGATGGCGACTATTTCTATATTTTCTTTTTCAAGGAGTCGTCTGAACGATAACCGTCCAATACGACCAAACCCATTAATGGCAACGCGTATTTTTTCCATGTACAGAGAAAATTGATTTGTTTTCGGGGCCAAATATACTGATTAAATAAGCTATTTATAAGCACATTCCTTTTACTACTTACTACGAACCAGGACTTTAGTATTTAAGGTATGTAAAAAATTAGTAATTTGTAGCAATTGAATCAATATTTAGCAATTAAGGGCTATTTTGCTAAGTAATATTAGTATATTTAGCCTATTTTACTAATTTTTATAGCATTTTTCATACATATTACTACTAATTGCTACACTAAATCAGTAAAATACTAAAACCTTCCAGTCTGTTACTAATAGACTGGATAAGCAATAGGGTAGTGGTTCTAAGTAGTGATGGCTTTAACTTAAAAGGGAGTAGGAGAGTCATAAACCCATAGTTTAGCAATAAATAATACGTCTCGAACAATTGACGGCTTTACTCAAGATAGGGGCAGTGATACTATTTTTATACCTACGCTCTCAATTAGTCATTTACGTTTCATTACTGCTTAGGAACGTCAATAAACGTTGTTAAGGCCAGGGCGCAGTTAAAGATGATGCTCTTGCGCCACAGGGGCGGCAAAGTCTCTTAGTAGCTCCATACAGATAGACCCAGTTCCTATATTAGTGAGTACAGCGTCCTTCAAGACCTGCTTCCCATTTATAATTGGTTTATCCAGGTATAGTCACAAAGATTCCAGGAGGCAGAGCTAATCAACATTGGGCAGCGGGCTGCTTTTCTTTAGATAATTAAGGGCTATACAACCCATTCCTCATGCCTATCCTCATGCAATTGGATCAAGTACCTGCCAGGATCCCACCAGGAACACACATTCCAAATTGATTGCGATAAGCCTCCTCTAATGAATGGGTTTTCAGAGTTATAAGCTATGAAGCAACCTAAAGCCTTCTTACTCAGTTATAAAATAATTTGACCGCTTATATTTCAACTATACATGTCTTGTTAGTACCTTTGATAAGGCAAAAAACGTTGACACTATACTATTGATGTACAACAATATAATATTTTGTCTAAAAAATTAATTAACTGATTATCAAGAAATTACATCATTATCTATAAATCTTTACTTTATCTTTATGACCAACCAAATTGAGCTTATCTGGGCCAACCGTGACTTATTAGCCAATCCTGAATCCATCCAGTTGATTAAAGACGTAATTAATAAATTAGATAAGGGGGAACTGCGCGTGGCCACGCCCCCCACGTCTGATTCAGATGAATGGACGGTTAACGAGTGGGTCAAGAAAGCGATTCTGCTTTACTTCATCAGTCAGCAAATGAAGTCTGAGGAGGTAGGAATATTCTCCTTTAATGACAAGATCCCACTAAAAACAAATTTTGCCGAAGCTGGCGTGCGGGCCGTACCACCAGCCGTAGCACGGTTCGGTTCGTATCAGGCACCCGGTGTAATTCTGATGCCCTCCTACGTCAACATTGGTGCGTATGTGGATGAACGCACGATGGTCGATACCTGGGCGACGGTAGGGAGTTGTGCTCAGATTGGGAAAGATGTTCACCTCAGCGGGGGCGTTGGAATAGGCGGGGTGCTGGAACCGCCACAGGCGGCACCGGTCATTATCGAAGACGGCGCTTTCATTGGCTCACGCTGCATTGTCGTTGAAGGAGCACGTATTGGAAAACGAGCCGTGCTGGGCGCAGGGGTTACTATTACCGGCTCATCAAAGATTATCGACGTAACGGGTGCTAAACCCGTAGACTATAAGGGATTCGTTCCTGCTAATTCGGTCGTTATTCCAGGCAGTTATGCTAAACAGTTTCCGGCGGGCGAATACCATGTTCCCTGTGCGATTATTATCGGCCAGCGCAAATCATCAACTGATTTGAAAACCTCGCTAAACGAGGCACTACGCGAAAACAATGTTACAATATAAGTTTGTATAAAATCGATACATAAGTTAAGATTAAATTTACATAATCAAATGTTTACAATGTATTTATAAGTTAATAAACTGAAGGCATGTTAACCAACATACACACAACTGTGTATGTTGGTTTTTTTGTAAATTACTTAAAGTACGACCCTAATCAATACCATTTTACATCTATATTTGTAAATAATGTGCGTCTTAAGTCTTCAACAACGGTCTATACAGTATGACTATAAATGACAAAATTAAACAGATTCTGATCGACAAGAACCTGACTCCCTCGTATTTCGCCGATGAAATTGGTGTGCAGCGATCCAGTATTTCGCATATTCTATCCGGGCGGAATCGCCCAAGTTTCGATATTATCCAGAAAATAATTCGCCGTTTTCCAGAACTTGGCTATGAATGGATTATGGAAGAAGAGAATTCATCGAGCGGTCAATTTTTTTCGCCAGGCTATGCCAACCGGGGAGCCGGTCGCCCGGTAGCTGATCGGGGCGACCGCTCACTGCCTGGCCAGCCGTCGATACCTTATCCACCACAGCCAGCAACCATCCGCAGCCAGCGCCACGAGATTCCACCCACGGCGTTGTTACCCGCCAGTTCGGTTGATATGGGTGCACCGACGACTGAGTCAGCCTTGGGGTCAATAGCTGACAGGAGGGTTGAACGAATTCTGATTTTTTACTCCGACGGGTCATTTCGGGAATACACGCCAGCCACTTGACAACGAAATAAGGGGTAAACCCCTGGCGGGACCGGGCTGACAGCCGGAGGTGCACTGGCGCAATTAGCGTGCTATAAACCCGCTGCGTTGGCAGGCTTTCCTGGCCGTAACGTTGTTTCTCCCGTAGCCTTGTTATTCCAGGTTAGGTCGCCACTAATTGCCGTAAAAACCGCCTTCCGGTTGCCATTGAGGGCATTTCACCTTAAGTAGTGCTTAACTTCCTGTAAAGCAAGCCTTTAGTGTTCCACGTGGATACGTTATCTATACCCGCGTTGACAGCCTGCGGGTCACCCTGGAATTTTGTTGTATAATTTATATTATGTTAAGTAGAGGGTTCGTAAATAAGGCCGGCACCCGCAGGCACCGGCCCTGTCTATACTCTATTTGCTATCGACGCAAACGACTTTCTTCTCTTCATACTGCTTTAAAATATTTTGCAGATTCGTCAGGTTGTCATTGACGTCAGCCTCATCTTTTATCGACTTGGCTTTGGTGAAATACGGCAGCGCCTGCTTAAACTTACCACAGACTTTACCCTCAATCTCCTTGCCTTTCGCCTGGTATTCTTTCACGTCCATGTTGGACAACTGCTTATTCAACTCGGCACCTTCGTTGTAATAATACACGCCTAAGTTAAAGTTGACATCGTAATTGTTCGGATCCACCGCCAGCGCCTTGACATAATAATCCTTTGCCATGGTCATCTGCTCCATCTGCTTCTGCCGCAAATCAACCAGTTTCTTCTCGGCATCGGCTGCACCCGACGCATTCGAGGATGCTTCTTTCACCGAAGCATCCAGTTTGGCAATTTCAGCTTTCTGCTCAGTCGCTCGTTTCTGGACATCGGCTAACTGACGCTTTAAATCGGCATTTTTCGGTTGCTTCTTCATTGACGCACTCAGCCGGGAGGCTTCACCGGTATAGGTCTCCAGGAGCGCTTTGGCATCAGCCAGTTGTTTGGTTGCTGTTCCCCCTTTCCTGGCTTCAACTTCCAGTTTGCGAATTTCTTCTTTCATCTTGCTGGCCGTATTGTCATAAACAATGCCCAGATTGACGATGTTCTGGACATTACTCGGGTCTTTCTCAATCATCTGCTTCATGCTCGCAATGGCGTCATCCATCCGGTTGCTGGTGAGCATGATGTTGATTTTTTCGTTGGCTAAATCTTTATTCGCCGGGGCCAGGGCAATGCCTTTGTCTAAGGCAGCCAGGGCCTTATCGAGTTCGTTATCACTCCGATACAGCATGGCTAACGATCCATAAATGGCGGCATCTTTACCCCCACCGGCGATGTATTTCTCCAACTGGGTTTTAGCCGTTGCGTTATCTTTGATCTGCTGGGCAGCAATGGCCGTATACAACGGGGCCAGTGTGTCTTTTGGGTTGATATCACCCGCCATCGACATTGACTTGATGGCTTCAGCGTAATTTTTATTCTGAAACTTAGCGACCCCCTGCTGCATAAACGCACCATACATGGCCTGGCCTTTCAAAGCCTCCTCGGCTTCTTTCGCCAATTTGCCTGGACCGCCTTTTTTATCCTTGTCGAGTTCCATTACTTTTTTGAACGCGTCATACGCCGTTGTGGCTGCCGTTGAATCAACCCGAATGTACTGGGCGGCTATCGTTTGATACGTTTTAGCCCGCTCCAGCCAGGTACTGGCTTTGGCAGCCGCTTTCGCATCCGTAATATCCTTGTCGCTTTTCTCTTTGTCCTTCTTAGCGGCATCCATAGCGGCAGCATCTAATGTGGTAGCCGCTCCTCCCTGATTCTGGGCATGTACACCTACAGATAGACAACATGCCAGGAGAACTAAAAAAACTTGTTTCATGTGTAAAATGGGGTTGTGTTTATATTCAATAACGAAAGTACGGAATCTGTCGGTATAAGCATGACAGATGGTAAATTGTTTGAGCCGCCCGCGCTGATTGTTCATCAGCACAGACGGCTCAACCCGCCTTCTTTTTTCTAACTTATTCACCGACGACGTCCACCTCGACGGGGGTCCCCTCCTCCCCTTCTTCCTGCTTTATTTTCGTTACCGACGAGATTTCGTCACCATCGCGCAGGCTAATCAACCGAACGCCCTGCGTGTTGCGGCCAATGATGCTGATAGCATCCACCGGCGTTCGAATGGCAATTCCTGATTTATTGATAATCATCAAGTCATCGTTATCGGCCACGTCGAGCACCGCCACTAAGCGGCCTACTTTTTCCGTCACCTTCAGCGTACCAACGCCTTTCGCCCCCCGGTTTGTAATCCGGTAGCCGTCAATCTCCGAGCGTTTGCCGTAGCCATTGCGGGAAACGACCAATAGCTGGGTTTCCGGCGAGGCAATACACACCATGCCAACAACGTGATCGGTGGGGTCCTCGTCATCGAGCGAGATGCCCCGAACGCCACCCGCCGTGCGTCCCATTGGCCGCACGCGGCTTTCGTGGAAACGAACGGCTTTACCCGCACTCGAAGCAATGATGATTTCATTGTCGCCATTGGTCATGCAAACGCCAATGAGCTGGTCCTCCTCATCAATCGTGATGGCGATGATGCCGTTCTGACGCGGGCGCGAGTAGGCTTCCAGCATGGTCTTTTTAATGGTGCCCTTCCGCGTACACATCACAATGTAATTATTGTTGATGTAGTCCTCGTTTTTGAGATCACTCACATTAATCACCGCCCGAACCTTATCGTCCGATTCAATATTGATAAAGTTGGCCAATGGCCGCCCTTTCGAGGTACGGGAGCCTTCGGGCAGTTCATAGACCGGCAACCAGTAGAGCCGCCCCTTCTGGGTAAAGGCCAGCAGCATGTTGTGCATGGTGGCCGTGAACAGGTGCTCGGTAAAGTCTTCGTCCTTCGTTGCCACGGCCTTCGCCCCGACTCCCCCCCGGCTCTGCGAGCGGTACTCGGTGGTGGGGGTTCGTTTAATATAGCCTTCGTGCGAGATGGTAATGACCATGTCCTCATCGGCAATCAGCGACAGGTCGCTGATGTTTCCGTCACCCAGCGGGTTGATTTCCGTCCGGCGCGGGTCGCCGTAGCGGGCGCGAATGTCGGTCAGTTCTTCTTTAATAATCTGCCGTTTGCGTACTTCACTGGCCAGTATCTCTCGATAGTCCGTGATTTCGCGCATCAATTCGTCAAATTCCGCCTGGAGTTTATCCCGCTCCAGCCCCGTCAGGCGCTGCAGCCGCATCTCCAGAATGGCTTTTGCCTGAAGGTCGCTCAGGGAAAACTGCGCCATCAGGCCCGTGCGGGCAACTTCGGGGTCGCGCGAGGAACGAATCAGGTTAATAACCGCGTCGATGTTATCGAGGGCGATCAATAAGCCTTCTAAAATGTGCGCCCGTTTTTCGGCTTCGCGCAGTTCGTACTGCGTCCGGCGGGTCACTACCTCGAAGCGGTGCTCGACGTAGTACTTCATCATGTCTTTCAGATTCAGCACCATAGGCCGCCCCTTCACTAAGGCCACGTTGTTGATGCTGAACGACGACTGCAGGGCCGTGTGTTTATAAAGGTTATTGAGGACCACATTCGGGATGGCATCTCTCCGCAGGTCATACACCACCCGAAGCCCGTCGCGGTCGGATTCATCCCGGAAAGCCGAAATTCCCGACAGGGCATCAATCTTTTTCTCGTTGATGATCTCAGCCGTTTTTTCGAGCATCATCGCTTTATTGACCATGTACGGCACGTCCGTCACGATGATCTGGGTTTTGCCCTTGTTTTCTTCGATGGTGGCGTGTGCCCGCATCACCACCCGTCCGCGACCCGTCATGAAGGCCGACTTCACGCCCTCCATACCATAGATGGTAGCGCCCGTCGGAAAGTCAGGGGCTTTCACGTAGTGCATCAACTCCTCGATGGTGATGTCACTATTGTCTAAGTAGGCCATGATGCCATCTACCACTTCGGTCAGGTTATGGGGGGCCATGTTGGTGGCCATGCCCACCGCAATGCCCGATGAACCATTGAGCAGCAGGTTGGGCAGTTTACCCGGCATCACCGTAGGTTCCTGGAGCGAGTCATCGAAGTTGGGCTGAAAGTCAACCGTTTCTTTATAGATGTCATTGAGGAGTTCATCGGCAATGCGCTTCAGCCGTGCTTCGGTATAGCGCATGGCCGCGGGCGAATCCCCGTCGATGGAGCCGAAGTTCCCCTGGCCGTCGACGAGTGGATACCGCAGGGACCAGTCCTGGGCCATCCGCACCATGGTATCATAGACGGACGAGTCGCCGTGGGGGTGGTATTTACCCAGTACTTCCCCAACAATACGGGCTGATTTCTTATGGGGTTTGTTGTAACTGACACCCAGTTCAGCCATGCCAAACAAGACCCGCCGGTGAACCGGCTTGAGGCCGTCACGAACATCGGGCAGGGCGCGCGAGATGATGACCGACATTGAATAGTCAATGTAGGCGCCCCGCATTTCGTCCTCAATGTTGATGGGAATAATGTTACTGGGTGCTTCGAGGTCGGGATTTTCTTCCGCCATGTTATAAAAGGAGTTTCGCAGAAAATTACTATTCCGGTTCACACAATTGCTGTAAACCGCTCTATAGACAAATATACAAATTTTTCGGGACAAAACAGAACAATCCCGTAAAAACAGGTCAGAATGGCTGATATTGCGCTGAAACGCAGCCCGCCAAAACCTAAAAAAAACAGACGAAGCGCAATCGGTATCATCTACCTGAAATACAATTCTATTTCAAGTAAAACTTACTGATAAACGGGCGTGTACACGGCAACATCATCAATACCGCCCAATGTGTGGAGCAGGTTGAATGGAATCTGGTTTCCCAACCCGTAGGCGGGTTCATCCATCCATCGCCGGAAGGCGTCGGCAGCGCCAAACCCAGACTCGCCCGTTTGAAAGAGGGCGATTCAGTTACGTACTTTCTCGCTGTCCTGCGGGTTAAGTTTCCGTTGCTTCCGCTCGTACCGCTGCAATGTTTTTAGCGACCTGTCGAACACGCCGGCGAGTTGTTCGCGTTTGCACCCAGTCTGGTCGTCAATTTCGAAGAATCGGGTGGCCAAAATACCTTTCAGGGCCAAAAAAACAAGCGCTGTACGGTCTGATAAACGCATTGCTATAGACACGAATTTTGTCTGGTAAAAATAAAATTCCGTCCAACAAGTCCATAGACTAATTTCTGCTAACCAAATGGCTCTTATTCCGTTTACCACTTTGTTCACCAATTAACAACGATGTTATGAAAAAGCTAAGCCTTTTCGTCTTACTGACCATTGGCGCCCTGAGTTTTCAGGCCTGTGGCGATAAAAAGAAGGAAAATACGGACAGTGTTGAAAATGCCGAAGAAAGTAATGAGGCCAAAGAAGAGGCTGGCACGGGTCAGACGGAGGACACCAACGAGTTTGCGGTGAAAGCCGCTAACGGCGGCATGCTGGAGGTTGAATTAGGCCGGATGGCGCAGGAAAAAGCCGCCAGTAAGGATGTAAAGGAGTTTGGCGCCATGATGGTGATGGATCACACGAAGGCAAACGACGAAATGAAAGCCTTAGCCGTCAGTAAACACATTACCCTGCCAACCGCCCTGGGCGAGGAAGAGCAAAAACACGTTAACGATATGGCTAAGCTATCGGGGGCCGACTTTGATAAGAAATACGTCAGCATGATGGTCGATGACCACAAAAAGGACATTGATTTGTTTACCAAAGCCGCTGAAGATGCTAAAACGGACGCCGATGTAAAGGCCTTTGCCGTCAAAACGCTGCCAACCCTGCAAAAGCACATGGAACGCATCACTGCCATGGATGAAAAAATCAAGTAGACTCACCCCCCATTCACCAAGCCTAATCTCATGGCCGATACCCCCACTGGATTCCAGCCCGGCGACCAGGTTGCCCTGCTCGATGGCAGTTCGCCGATGACCGTAAAAGCCGTTAAAAACAACGGTTGGACTGTTACCTGTGTGAGCAGTAGTGAGGACAATCCCAGCGAGCAGGACTACGACGCGACCAAACTCACCAAACTGCACAGTGGCGAACAAACGGGCGCCAAAGCGCAGTAGCTATACCCACGCTATGCCCTTCCGAAGCAGGCGCAAGGTTTGCTCTTCAGGGCTGCCGGGCTGGGGCCGGAAATCGTAGGTCCAGTTGGCCTGGGGGGGCATACTCATCAGGATGGATTCGGTGCGGCCATTGGTTTCCAGCCCAAATTTGGTGCCCCGGTCCCACACTAAGTTGAACTCGACATACCGTCCCCGGCGCAGCAGTTGCCAGCTTTTTTCCCGCTCGCCAAACGGCAGGTCTCGGTTTTTGTGCATAAAGTGGGTGTAGATCGGCGCGAATGCGCTGCCTACCCCCTGCACAAACGCAAACAAGTCGGCTTTGCTGACCGCTCCGGCACCGGCGGGCCCGCCGGTGCCGGCATCCGTCGGTTTGAGGTAGTCGAAGAAAATACCCCCGATGCCCCGCGTTTCCTGCCGATGGGGAATAAAAAAATAATCGTCGGCCCAGGGCTTAAACCTCGGATAGTAGGTCGGATGGTGGCGGTCGCATACGGTTTTAAGGTGGTGATGAAACCAACGGGCGTCATCGTCGACCACATAATGGGGGGTTAAATCAATGCCGCCACCGAACCAGTTGTGGCCGGTACTCAGCTCGAAATACCGGACGTTCATGTGAATAATGGGCACCATGGGGTTGAGCGGATGCAGCACAATGGAAACCCCCGTGGCGTAAAAAGTTGGGGGGGAGCCAGCCTGCTGACCCGTCAGGTTTAACGAACGCAGGGTGGCGTCGGTGGCGTCGCCGTGTACCGCCGAGAAACCAACGCCCCCTTTTTCAATAACGGACCCGCCGGTGAGGGTGCGCGAGCGACCTCCGCCCCCACCCGGCCGCTCCCAGACATCTTCCCGAAACGAGGCAGCGCCATCGGCCTCTTCGAGCGACCGGCAGATTTGGTCCTGCAGTTGCCGGAAATACGCTGCGATACTTTCTTTGGTGATCACCTGGTCCGAACGTGTCATGCGGGCAAAGATACGACAGGATTATTCAGCCAGTTTAAGTGCATACCGCACGGGCCGGGGTTTATCAATCAGGACAAGCAGCCCCCGCCCGGCAAACTGGCGGAGAAGTTTGCCCGCCCGGTAGGCAGACATGTTACTGAGTTTGGCGAACTTATCGGCGGTGATGTCGTCGTTCTTCCGCAAATACTGAATCAGGGTTCGCGCCACCGGCGATTTGACTAACTCAGCATCAGCCATATCCGGCGTGCTGATGAGTTTATTTGTCGGCACCGACTTATCCTTCGCCCGCACGTAAATCGTGCGCTTACCGGCGTCATCGACCACATAATGGGGTTTCTCATCACTTTCCGGCACACTGACGACGAGCACCAGACGACCGTCGGGCGAGAGTGTTTCATAGCTGATGGTCAGGGTTGGCTGCAGGTACTGGTCGGTTGCTTCTTCAAGTTTACCCATCTCGCGAAACTCCGACGATACGCCCACAATCCGGCCATCGTCGGCAACGCCAATAAGCAGGGTTCCGCCCGAGGTATTGGCAAAAGCGGCCAGGGTTCGGGCGATGCGGTAAGCCACCGAAATCGATCGCTTAAACTCCAGCCGGGTATGTTCACCCTGTCGAATGAGGTCGTTAAGTTGGTCGCGGGTCATAGAAGAGACAACCGGGCGGGCGCATTCGTTTTTTCAAGACCAAAAACCGCATCCATCCGCAAGACGATACGACTAAATCAGTGACGCACACCTCCCCGTTAGAAAGCAGGTTCACCTTATATTGATCGAATTTAACGGCATGTATTTTAGTTGATAGCGAATAGCTTTACCGGTTGGTTCCGTAACGGTGGTCGCAGTATGGCTACCGAATACTAATAAAAATGATCGTACCCACTGCCAGTTAATACCGGATTGATTATAAAAAAAGCGGACTGTTTATCCGCTTTTTTTATCAGATCCTGTTGCTATACTATTGATCCTATACGGCGTACTTTCCAATTAATCTTCGGTCGATTTAGGCAATGGTTTACGGCCTCTTGGTTTTCCTGTATAGGCGGGTTTATCGCTTTGATCGCTAAGCTTTAGTTCATACCCTGTCACATTATCGCCATACTCAAACGATTTAACGGTAAAGCCATACTTGCCTTTTGCATAGTCGATGCCTCCTTTTTGCAAAATGTACGGCAACGAGATGCCGTAACTTTTAGCCGCTTTTACGAGTTCAAATGTCTCGTCCTGTTCGTCATTTCCCGGAATCAGATAAAGTGATTTAATTTTTCGCTTGCCTTCCTGAGTTCCGACCTTAAAGCGCTGGTTTTGCGGATCAACACCTATTTTGGCAATGGCTTTGTCAGGAAATACCAGTTTACCCGTTGATGAGATATAGCCGGTAGCCGGTGTCGACTTAACACTATTTTTTTTCTCTTTCTTTTTGGTTTCGCTATTTTCAGTAAGAGAAAAAAATCGTATCTGTTTAGCTTTCATTCGGTAGTTGATTTAATGGTAATTAGTAGTTAGCGTGCAAATATAAATAGTCTGCCTGCGAAAAAAGAAATTAAAGTTAATTAATATACTCCGGTTAAATCAGCCTTTCCCACATCGCCCATTGCGTTTGTCAGGTTAAGACCTTAGTTCGTTATCCCACTGCACAAGATTATACGAATTAGCGACGGGTTTGTTGTTGTTTATTTACGTTCACCACCGGCCATTTACCAGGAAGACGAAAAACAAAAAACGGTAGCCGATAAGCCTATACTCTAAAAAAAGGTTCTGCCCTATTGCAGCGGCTAACATCTACCCTTCACGGATAGTTTATCGAAACACCCGCTAAATTTCTGTTACGTTCGCAGCAGAAATTTAACGGGTGTTTCGGCTAAGACTGGTTTTTAATAAGCCAGCTAAGCGGCAAGGTCTTCTGTAAACGTCGGAACTTTCCTGGGCGGGGCCGGTGCTGGCTGGTTCTTTAGTTCGGGATTATACACCGCGCCTTTCTCTACTTGCTGGTTTATGAAGCGTTCCCACTTTTCGGCTTCAACTAATCGTTTCTTCGGGTCTTTACCGTGGTTGAACCTGGAAAAGAATCGACGCGCTTTCTTTTGGGTAGCTACATTCCACTGGTAGAACTCAAGTAGCCACGTTTTGGCGGGGTCATAGTCGTAGAGTTTACAAAGTCGGTACGGTGGATTGTGGTTGTGCCTTTTTCGGCAGGTTGCCTAGTGGATACTGTTAAGCGATTTGTTAAATTTAGTAGGCTATACATAGCAAAAGGCTGTTTATCGTTGATAAACAGCCTTTTAGCTGGTGTTAGTGGAGACGGAGGGATTTGAACCCTCGTCCAGTCAAGGAACCCGTCGTGCGTTCTACATGCTTAGGTATACTTGGGATTGTCGGGAATCGGCCTGGTGCATACCAAGCCTGGCCTCATCCTTAGGTGCTTGTGTCTTACTCAGCCGTTAACACCATAAACTGAGCCAGCGCTGCGAGTCGATGCCCCCTGATCCAGCCAGCAGCACGTAGGCCAGGGAGACAATGGCTAATGCTTAATCCTCCGGATTAGGCAGCCATGGCGTAGTTATATTCGCCACTTATTGGTTTGACGATTTGTTGGGGCGGGAAATTCCGTCAACTCCCGGCATGCTTACACGCGACCTCAGCAAGCTGTCAATTCCGGTCGTCCCCAAATTGATTGCCCGGTTGCAGGCGTGTAGCTGCTTAACTAAAGTTTATAGCCTTTAGTTCGGCGTTTAGCACGACAAGCCAGATTGAGCGCCTGGATGCGCGGATTTTTTTGCCGTATCGTGGCGGGAAATTCCTCGAAATTGACCAGGCTCGATTAGTTGCCAAAACTTATTTGCTCTAAACGGGTTATGCCGCTATCCAGCCGACTGTTTTTTGCTGGCATCGCGGCACGCTGATGACGCTCACTCCTTTTGAAACGAGCCTGTATCAACTCCTGACTCCCTTTTTTGAGAGCCATGCCTTTAGCTTGTTACCAGAAAAAAAACAGTATCGGCGACAAACCGACAGCGGCTTCCAGAATATTATGCTGTCGTCGGTGTTTTATAGCGTCGACACGGTGCTGGATGTAAATTTTGGCTGCCGAAATGAGCAGATAGAACAAATAGCCCAGCAGTTTCTGAACAATCTCCCCGATTTCCGGCTCGATGCCAATACGCTGATTGTCTCGGTCGGACGATTTAGTGGGTTTCACTATTTTCGCTACAAAATTCATTCAGCAGAAGAACTTGCCGATGTCTGCCTGCAGATTGAGCAGTTCTTTACCACGCAGGGGTTCAATTTTCTGGAAACGGCCTGCTCCCTGCCAACCCTGGACCGGCTGCTCAATGAACACCCCATCCAACCCTGCCAGTATGTCTATAATCAGACGCACCGCTGCTATAAAGGGCTGATTGCGGCCCGGCTGAACCATAATCCGCATTTCGACGAACTCATTGACAGCTATCGGCATCTGCTCATCCGTATGACGCAGAATCCGTATGAACAACTGCATTTCGAGCGACTCATTGCTTACCTGCAACACTACTCGGCAAACTAAGTGGCAGCCTGGTTTACAGGCCACCCATCCGTATTGTTTCGCACGGGGGTATCCTTCGGACTTTGCTGTATCTGTTTATGGAGTTACCTTTGCCGGACACGTAGTTTATCACGGCTCCGATTCCAGAGCCGTGATAAACCCACCCTGACGTGGGCATAGCCTGCCTGATACACTAATTAATCGTTGATTTTACCCATGAAGCCGCTTCATATTCGCTTAGCCACCCTAACGGTCATTGTGCTGACCACCGCCTTGTTTCGTATGTTGCCCCACTGGCCAAACTTCACGCCCGTGGCCGCCCTGGCCTTGTTTGGCGCGGCTACGTTTGAGCGAAAATGGCTGGGGTTGGTGGCGCCTTTAGCCGCCATGCTTGTGAGCGATGCGCTGATTGGGTTTCACAGCAGCATGGGCGCGGTATATGCCTGTTTTGGCCTGACGTGGCTGTTGGGCCTGTATGCGCTGCGTCGGCCCACCGCCACGCGCATTGCCGTCGCGTCGCTGCTGTCGTCGCTGGTATTCTTTCTGACGACCAACTTTGCCGTCTGGGAGGGCAGTACCTACTACCCCCAAACGCTGGCGGGCCTGATGGGTTGCTATGCCGCCGGGCTGGCGTTCTATAACGGCACGTCGTTCTTTCTGAATGGCCTGCTGGGCGACTTGTGCTTTAGCGCTGTGCTGTTTGGCGGGTATTACCTGCTGCAACAACGGTACACGGTGCTGCAGCCTGCACGATCTTAAGTAGCCAACTACCTGAGAGAAGCCTTCTGGACAATCCAGAAGGCTTCTCTCAGGCCAGTCAGGCACACAGCATGCGCTACTTCACTGCTTCAGCGTAGCCAATCCCTGCGCGGCCGACGTGTCGGTTGGCGTGTTCAGCAAGGCCCGGTTAAATAGGCCACGGGCTTCGTTGCCCTGCCCCAGCCTATATTTGGTCCAGCCGAGCATAAGCAAACTATCGTGATCGAACGGATAGAGTTTGAGAATTTTAGTAAAATACACGTCGGCATTTTTGTACTCTTTGCGGTAATAAAACAGAAGCCCCATCCGGTAATTGGTTACGGTATTGTTCGGGTCAAGCCGTAAAACAGCCTGGTACTGCTCCGTTACCTGATCCCAGTGGTTTAGTGTCGAAGCAGGCAGGACATAGCCTAAACGGGCTTCAATGGAGGTTGGTCGCTGGGTAATGGCTTTTTCGTAGTAATCAACCGATTCGGGCAATAAACCCGCCAGGTAATGCAGCCAGCCCTGCCGCAAATTGACTTCATACGAATCGTCGTTGGTTTTCTTCAACGCTGCGATGGCCTGTTTATAGTCCTTTTTGGCTTCCAGCGTATAACTTTCCCTAAAGGCCGTCAGCGTTTGAGCCTGTAGAGAAGCCCGTGAAATGAGGCTAAGAACAAGAATCAGGGCGATTTTTTGCGTGGTTTTCATCGTGATAAGGTGTTTTAACGAGCTTAAAAATGGATTGTGAAACCACCCGAAGCAGTCAGGTAGTGGTAATTTTGATTCATAATGGATGAACGCTTCTGTTCATACTGACCGAGCACATACAGCGAGGTTCGTTTGCCAACGCCCCAGTTAACCATCAGGGTCGATTTGTTGAGCGTCGGGTCGGGGGCGTTGTTGACAATGGACGTAGCCGATTCCAGAAAATTGGTCGTGTTGTATGACCCATAGCCAGCCCGAATGCTCAATGTCGGTGAGGCCGTAAACGTTGCGTTCAGGTTCCAGAGGGGGCTCCAGATGCTGGATAGGGCTTTTAGCTGTAGTTCATAACTCCCCTGAAACCGTACCCGATGCATGGCATACTCGCCCCCCAGCCCCAGTTGCCATTGACGTTCGGAACCGGGGTTTCCGCCGGTTGTTGACGGTTCGCCGGTTGAGGCAGCTTGCATCGAATTGCTGATTTGCGAATACGTCAGCAAGGGAAACAGTTTCCAGCCATTCCCGCTGCGGGTCACATCCAGGTGAACTACGGTTCCACGCTGGCGCAGGTCGGTGAGGGTGGTTCCGGTGCCCTTCACCGAGAACCAGTGCAGCGACGGCGAAATCAACCAATTGGGTGAAACACGCAGATCGGAACGGGCATAATACTGAATCTGATTGAGTTGGAGGTCATTCCCGAACAGTTGTGAAATCCTGCTCACCGATTGATACACATGAACCAACGGGCTAATCCGATGCGCCAGGCCAACCGTAACATACGCAGCATTGCCCACCTGATTGGGAACCGAACTGATTTTGATTCCACTTTCCACGGTCAGCGACGTAATGAACTGGCGGGGCCGAATGCCCAGCCGACGTTGTTGAGCACTCGGTAACTCATCGGCCTGGGCTGCCGCTTCGGCAGGTCGCCTGTCATACAACAGGTTGTAATACAGGTATTCCAGCGAAGTCGAATCGCGATGGTCGAACTGGCGGGCTATGGTCAGGTGCCGGGTACTTTGCCTGAAATCGCCCCGCCAAAAGCTGGCAATACCCGCCCGCTGTCGTAAACCCAGATAGTCGATTCGATTGTCGATAGCCAGCTTACTGATTTGCAGTACTTTGCGCCAATCCCGATGCCCGTAGGCTTCCTGCACCGAGGCTTCAATGCTGAGGTAATCGGGCTTTTCCTGGGCAACCCCCTCCTGAACCACACTCCCAACAAGGCAGGCAGTGGAAAGGACTATAAACGTTTTTTTCATACGAATTCCTCTTGTAAAACGGAGGTGATCGACGTTTCAGCTTCTTCCATAATCGGCGGGATCTGACGGGCGGTCAGGGTACGATTTTTGTGCCGGATGGTGAATTGGTTTACCCGGTTATGGTCGATCAATACCTCAAAATCATACAGTTCCCGCACTTTTCCGAGCACTTCCCGCTTCACCGATGATTGCATCTGCATGGTTTTCGGACGGAGGTAGTTGTCCATCTGACCGTAGGCGAGTCGGTAGTGATACTGCCGATAGATGGCAAACGGCGCCACAAAATCCTGCACCAGTCGACCCATACCTGTATCGATCTGATGAAGTGGAATCACATCGTCGATAGTCGTATGCCGGTAATAGCCCAGCATTACCTTATACGCAGCCAGATAGAAATAGTACAGAAGTGTGTACCGGGGGCCACTATACGATGAGAAATAAAACATCGTTCCATCGTTAACAAAGTACGCGGTTGAGTCGGTAGCGGCACAGTACAGATACGACTGGTTCAGGCTCGTGGTGCCTACCATCCATTCTTCCTCAACGCGTTCGGTGTCGGTTTCGGCCTGAAAGCGTAACACCTGACCCGGCCTGAATCCGAAGGCTTCGCGCAGGAGCGACGTAGTACGGATGTTGGCAATCGTTTGGTTTTCCTGGGGCACATCGTAGCTTTTTAAGCTGATCTCCTGGTTGTTTTTCAGCAGGAAATACGTAATCGGGTACTGAATCGTCGGCGCGCCTACGTCGGGGGTGGCCTGCACCTGAAAGTGGATGTGCGGCTCCGGCGACCGCCCCGAATTACCCAATGCGCCCACTACGTCGCCCTTGCGGACATAATCGCCCGGTTTGACCACGAAACTGTCTTTTTTCAGGTGAGCAATCTTGGAATACAGGTACTCGGCGTGTTTGATAACGATGGCGTTTCCCCAGTTTTCCCTGATGTTCATGTTGCCGATGGGGTTGTCTTCGATGCCGTCGACAAGGGTAACCACATAGCCCGAAGCGGGTGCTACCACCGGCATGTTGTAGCCGTAGTAGTCATCGGCGGTGATGCCACTGGTCCGGAAGGTTTTTCCACGGGCATCCCGAATCACAAAATCCCAGGCAAACCGATAGGCGTCCTTGTGGGTATAGTTGCCATTATAGCCCTGATAAACAGCCCATTCGCCAAAAAACGGCAACCCAATTTCTACGTAAGTCGATTTACCGAACCGTTGCTGGTGATTTCGGAACGAGTAGAGGTTTAGTTCGGGCGAATACTGCTGGTAGGTCACCTCATCAATGCCCGAAATCCGACCTCCCCTGCGGAGTACGTACAGCACCAGCGGAACCCCCGTCACGAATGGCAGCGACAGAATGGGGACACCCACGCTGGCGAACAGGTTTGTTCCCGCCACGGTCAGCAGCACCACCACCAGCATCAGGAGCACCGTAAGTAAGGGCGTAGGTGCGCCAGTTGGGGATGTACAGGAAACCGCCCAGGGCAATGGCCGTCAGGATAAAATTGAAGCCGATAAAGTGGTCGCTGATGTGAATAGGATTACCACCCAGGGCACTAAAGAAGCCATAGCCTGCCAGAAACCCCAGCACCGATACCGTAAAGCTGATGCGGGAGGCCCATACAAGACCCGCCACAATCAACAACCCGGCCACTACGTTGCCCTGAAACAAAATCCCCCCAAGCGATTGCAGGTAGTACCGCACCCAATCGGGCAGGGGCCACTGCTGCCCAACATCATACCAGTGCGCCGGCATTTCGGAGGAAATTGGCTGGGAATGAAGTTCCGAAAAACCCGCTACCGCCATCATAACCACCCAATAGGCGCCCAGAAAAGCCAGGCTCAGCGAAGGCAGATTGGCGCGTCCCATCTGATGAAAAAAGGCAATGGACAACCATACCGTTAGCACACAGGCTACCCCAAACAGGCCGAAAAATGCGCCATTAACCTGTAGTGCCGATGCCATCCCAAGCGAAACCAGCACCCCATTGTAGCCAACCATACCCTGTTTCAGCAAATCCCGATTGGTTCTGAGCAACAGCCCCAATACATTACAAACCAGGGCTCCTGTTAACCCCCACAGGCCCACCTGTGGATTTGTGAAGGAAGCGGCCAGCACGAACAAGCCCGTTACGTTACTCTGCGTGAAAAATAATTGTGCATAGCTGTGCAGTACCCCTTCAAGGAGGGTTTTGACGGTATCTTTCATGAACGAAGGGAGTAAGATGACTTATAAATCGAACGATTCCAGATGAACTGGGGTCGATTCCAACTGAGTGAGATCGGCAACGGTTTCGTGCTTGCGAATGAGGTGCGGCTCCCCCTCCATATCAATCAGCACAATGTTGGGGCGAAGCGAAATAAACTGCATCCATTGGGTCATATTGTAGGCCCCCACCCGATGGACAACCATCTGATCGCCTTTGTTGAGGGGTGGCAGTTTCACGTTTTCGCGCACTACGTCGATGTTCATGCAGAGGGGGCCATACAGAATCGCGTCTTCGGCATACTGGCTGCAATCCTGCGCGGGCGATACCGCGTGTTCATACCAGAACGACGTAAAGAGCAGGTTAACCCCAAAATCCATGATGGTGGCCCGTCGCCCATCAGCTAACCGCTTGTTAGCCAGTACGGTACCGAGCAGATACCCCGCATCGTCAATTAACGCCCGACCCGTTTCCAGAATCAGCAGCGGCAACTCCTCCGACCGAAATCCGGCTTCAACCAGCGTCGTGCAGATTTGTTCGGCATACTCATGGAACGAGGGGGTAATGTCGGTGCCACTCAGATAAGCCCCTTTCAGCGTGTTTTTTGAGGCAAATCCACCACCCATGTCCAGATACTGGATGTCTAACCCAAACTGCCGTTTGATGTTCAGGGCGAGGTCGGCCATTTTCGAGGCCGCCACCCCATAGGCGCTGGTGGTAAGCATGAACGTTCCGATGTGACAGTGCAGCCCAACCAGATCCATCTTGTCGGTCTGGATAATTTTGGTGATGGCATCCCACGCCTGCCCGTTTTCGTAATTGAAACCAAAGCGATCCCACATGGGTTGCACGCCCGTATCCATGTTTACCCGGATGGCCACTTTGGGGCGTTTGCCAAGTTTGGTACTGACCTCAATCAATCCATATAATTCGTCGAAATGGTCGATGTGAATGGGCGAGTTGTTCAGAATGGCCACGCGGTGGTCGTCGGCGGTTTTGTCGGGGCCGTTAAAAATAATTTTGTCGCCCGGTACGCCGTTTGCCAGGGCTTTTTCATACTCAAACCGCGACACCACTTCGGCCCAGGAACCCTCCTGATGAAACACCCGGCAAACGGCATTCATGTAGTTAGTCTTGTACGACCACGCAAACTGCACGTTCGGATACCGATTGGCAAAGGCGTTGTAGGCCGACTGATACGTCTGACGGATAGTCCGCTCCGAAATCACGAACAGGGGCGAGCCGAATTTAGCGGTCAGGTCTTTGACGGACACGCCGTCGATGTGGGTATGGGGAATGAAGCCCGTTTGCGCCCCAAATTTGCTGGTGACACCCGCATTAAGCTGCTTAATGACCGGGCGTTCGTAGTTGATTCGTTCTAAGGTCAACATGTTTAAAGAGTGAATGAGTGAAAGTGTGAATGGCTACACCAGTTCCAGGGGGCGGATGGCGACTTCGCCGGTGGTAGCGATTTCCTGAAAACGGCTCATGTCGCAGATCATATCCCAGGAGTAGCGAACGAACATTTTGCCTACTTCATAGTCCTCCTGTGGGTCTACATCGTCGCCGATGGCCAGCCGCACCAGCATTTCGGGGTGATTTTGGCCGCAGGCAGCCGCCAGGTAGACCCAGGCCGGGAAACGGGGATTTATTTCGATCAGGTAGACATCGCCCGTGCTGTCCTCCTTTATCAGTTCGAGTTCTAATCCACCGCCCCAACGGGTTTGCGTAACCACCTCACGAGCCATATCGAGCAACTCGTCGTCGTCAATCGACACGCCCGCCCAACCTTTACCGTTCGATGTAATGTAGGTTTTCCGCATCGGCACGGCCCCAATCAGTCGTCCTTTGCCATCGCCGAGGGCTGTAACATTATATTCCTGCCCTTTAATAAATTGCTGAAGAATAACTGGCGTTCCCCATTTGGCGGCCAGTTTATAAAAGTAGCCGTGTGCCTGTTCGGCGGTATTTGCCATGTAAGCTTCGTAAAACTTACCCTTCACCACCACCGGATAGCTGAATTCGCCCAGAGCCTGTGTCAGTTCGTCGGCATTGAAAACGGTGAGACTTTTGGGTACACTGATGTTGAAGCGTTCGCCAAATTCAACCAGTTTGCCTTTCAGCCGGGCATCGAACTGCTCCTGCGTTGGCAACAGTGTCCGAATGCCCATCTGATCCAGAACGTCGCTGATTTTGATAAAACTAAACAGTTCGGCATCGAAATTGGGAATAATCACATCGAGGTCTTCCTGTTCGTGAATGTAGGCCAGGCGCGACAGCAGCGTTTCGTGGCCCAGCGACGGGTACGGAATGGAATAGACCATATCGACCATCTCATCCATATAAATGCCGGGTTCGAGGTTTTCGTAAGACAGCCCAATAATCCGAACGTCGAGGTGTCGGCTTTCGCGCAGGCTACGGATAACGGGAATGCCGGGGCCGGGATTATCGGAATTGTTGAGACCCGTGACAGCGATGGTTACTGGTATCTTTCTCATACGTTCAGGCTTCGACCAGGTTTTGTTGTTTCAGCATGTTAATGAAATCATACAGATCTTTCTCGCAGGTGGCTTCGTCGATTTCGTATTTTTCCAGCAGCAGGCCCATCATGTCTTTATCGGTTTTTCCGTCCCGCAGCCAGTCCAGAATCTGGGTTCCGGCGGGGTTGGTGGAGAACGAATCGCCCCGCGATGCGTTGAAAACAAAGCCATTTTCGCTGATGGCCACGCTTTTTTTGAGTTTCATAAAGTAAGTTGGTTTTTAAGTGACTTGCTGCCGTAGGATTTACAGTAAAGACGACGTCTAAGAGAAAAACCCGTTGAACGATTCAACCAACGCACCGAATCGTTCAGTAAACAGACCCAATCGTTCAGCCAACGGAACATGACGACCGACACCCTGGAATCGCTCAATTGTTTGATTTATGAAGAGACCTACGACTCGGGCCGATGGCTCAAACGAGGGTTGCATAGCGTAGCCTCCGGGCAGGTAATCCGCGTTGTGAATGAAGTGAAGCAGTTTGAACAGCGGCTGCGCGAGGAGGATTACAACCTGGCCTTTCTGGTTGTTAATCAATTGGCTGTCAAAGACTTTCTATTTCTTCAGCAGATGGATTTCTGCCCCCCTTTTCTGGTATGCAGCACCAATCGGGCCGTAGCCGCCGATGCGTTTGGGCTGGGCGCTTCGGGCTTTCTATCCGACGAGGTTCAGCCCATGCACCTGAGCCGGCAACTTGGGGAAGTGCTGGCAAAAAACACGATGAGCCTGGGCATGAACTCAATTCAGCGAGCGCCACAGATGCCGTTTTTCTTTGTCAAATCAGATTATAAAGTTATCCGGCTCAATTTCGATGATATTCTGTTTGTGGAGGGGTTGGGCGAATATCTGCGGATTTATACCGAAACCGCCAAACACATTGTGCTACAGTCGTTTTCGCGGCTGATGGAGGTACTTCCCTCCCGGCAGTTTCTGCGGATTCATCGGTCGTACCTGGTTAACCTGCACAAGATCAACTTCATACAGAACAACGTAGTGTCTATCGGGAACCACCAGTTACCCATCAGCATAAGTCAGAAAAAGCCTTTTCTGGAGTTGATTGAGCAGGTTGGGGTGTTGTAATGGTAAACCTGCTGCGCCCTGTTCCTGGATTGGGTATGGCGACAACATCGTTAAAAACTAACTTATTTCGGGCTTGCATACTTCCGGTTTATCAACTCCGCCACTAAGCCCGTCCAGCCGGTTTGGTGGCTGGCTCCTATCCCCCGGCCGGTGTCGCCGTCGAAATATTCATAGAACAACACATAATCGCGGAAGTGCGGGTCCTGGTATTTAGGATGCTGACCGAAGGCGGGGCGTTTGCCGGTGTCGTCCAGGGTAAACAGCCGGATGAGTCGGTCGGATAGTTTGCCCGCAACGGCGTTGAGGGTCACCTGCCTGCCCGACCCGATGGGATACTCAACGGTGAAGTCATCGCCGAAATAATCGTAAAATCGCTCCAGGCTCTCAATCAGGAGGAAGTTCACCGGCATCCAGACTGGCCCGCGCCAGTTGCTGTTGCCCCCAAACATCCCGCTATCACTCTCGGCGGGGGTATAGCTTAAGTGGAAGGTCATATCGTCTAACCTAAATGTGTATGGCTCAGCCTGGTACACTTTGGAGACACTCCGGATGCCGTGCGGACTCAGGAACTCACGCTCGTCGAGTAGTTTGTTCAGCAGCGATTTCAGCCTGAAACCACGCAGCAGACTCAGCAGTCGCTTCTCCCCTACGCCTTTCTCCGTATAGCGCGACACCTGATGGTATAAATCGGGGCGGTGGCCCTGAAACCAGGTCATCCGGTGCCCAAAGGCCGGGTTTGCCTTCAGCAGTTGGTCGTCTAAAATCTCGACGGCAAACATTGGAATCAGGCCCACCAGCGTTCGGACGCGCATCCGATGCACGCTCCCGTCGCTCAGGCGAAGCTGGTCATAGAAAAACGCATCGTCTTCATCCCACAGCCCGATCCCCTGGTTGCCCATACTGGTGATAGCCCCGGCGATGTAGAGAAAATGGTCGAAGAATTTGGTGGCCAGTTCATCATACACCGAGTCGTGGCGAGCCAGTTCGAGGGCAATACGCATCATATTCAGCGCATACATGGCCATCCAGCTTGTTCCATCGGCCTGTTCCAGATGACTGCCATCCGGGAAAACCGTGTTCCGGTCAAACACGCCGATGTTGTCTAAACCCAGAAAGCCACCCTCGAAGATATTGTTGCCTGCTTCGTCTTTCCGGTTCACCCACCAGGTGAAGTTGAGCATCAGTTTGTGAAAAATTCCGCGCAAAAACGTCAGATTTTCATCGCCGGGGGGGTTGCGGTCGCAGTCCATCTGATACATACGCCAGGCAGCCCAGGCCTGTACCGGCGGGTTCACGTCCGAGAAGTTCCACTCGTAGGCGGGCAACTGCCCGTTGGGGTGCATGAACCACTCGTTGGTCAGCAGCATCAGTTGCTGCCTGGCAAAGCCGGGGTCAATCACCGACAGCGTGACGCAGTGAAACGCCCAGTCCCAGGCGGCATACCAGGGGTATTCCCATTTGTCGGGCATGGAAATAACCCCCGCGTTGATGAGTTGCAGCCAGGTGTGGTTGCGCCCTTTTCCCCGCTCCGGTGGGGGCGGGTGGTTCTGGTCACCGGCCAGCCACCGCGACACGTCATAATAATAGTATTGCTTGTTCCAGAGCATCCCGGCAAAGGCCTGCCGCTGCACGCGTTTCTCGTCGGGGGTGGCCTGAGCGGGCTGCATGTGGGCGTAGAATTCGTCGGCGTCGGCTTTCCGCTCCGCCACTAACGCATCGAAATCAGCAAAGGGCGCGGTTAAGCCCGTCGTTGACGCGCCGTGGGCTCCGAGCCGCAGCCGAATGGTAGCCGATGCCCCCGCCCCAATCGTTAAGGCGTAATGGGCGGCTGCTTTGGTCCCCGTTTGCGACGGATTAATGGTATCGCCCCCGTGCAGCAGATAGTCATTGATGGCATCTTTTGGGTGGGCAGCCCCCGTATGAATCGAATAAAGCCGTGCCCGGTTCGACTCGTTTTCGCAAAACAACCAGGTTGGTTCTCCTTCGGCATGAAGCACGTAGCGCCCCAGGGCCGAATCCTCCACCGATACGGTTCCGTCGGGTTGCCCCACCAGCACGGGGCGGTAGTTGGGCACGCCGTCGGTATCGTCGCCAAAGGCCCACGTATTCCGAAACCAGAGGGTTGGCAGCACGTGCAAAGCAGCGGTTTCGGGGCCGCGATTATGCACCGTAATGCACATCAGTATATCCTGCGGACCCGCTTTGGCGTAGTCCACGAACACGTCGAAATAACGGTCCTCATCAAAGAGGCCGGTATCGAGCAGTTCAAATTCGGGGTCTACCCGACTGCGCCGGCGATTTTCTTCCAGCAGCCACTCATACGGATAAGCGGCCTGCGGGTATTTGTAGAGCATTCGCTGGTAGGAATGCGTGGGGGTGTTGTCGAGGTAATAATAAAGTTCTTTGACATCTTCCCCGTGATTACCCTCGGCGTTGGTCAGGCCAAAAAACCGTTCTTTCAAAATCGGGTCGTTGCCATTCCAGAGAGCCAGGGCTAAGCAGAGCTGCTGTTTATCGTCGCAGAAGCCCGCAATGCCCTCTTCGCCCCAGCGGTAGGTATAGCTGCGGGCCATGTCGTGGGTCGTAAAGTTCCAGGCATCGCCGTTGGCGCTATAATCTTCGCGCACGGTTCCCCACTGGCGATCAGCCACATAGGGCCCCCATTGCCGCCAGGCGGATTTTTCTAAACGGTGCTGTTCGGTGGTCATATTTTTAAAATGAACAATGCATAATGAATAATGAGCACTCATTCATTGTTCATTGTTCATTGTTCATTGTTCATTACTTACCCGCCCGTGGCGAACCCTTCAAATACGGTCATGCCGCCATCGATGAAGATGCTGGCCCCGGTGATGTAGTCGGACTGATCGGAGCATAAAAACACGGCGAGGTTGCCAATGTCCTGCGGCTGGCCGATGCGGTTGTAGGGAATCAGCGTCAGCAGGCTGTTCAGGGCCTGGGGCGTTTCCCAGGCCGCCCGGTTGATGGGGGTTTGAATGGCGCCGGGGCAAATGCTGTTGACCCGAATCTTGCGGTCGCCATACTCCTGAGCCAGCGACTGCATCAGCATTTTTATGCCCCCTTTTGAAGTGGCGTAATTAACGTGCCCCGCCCAGGGAATGAGTTCATGAACGGAACTCATGCAGATAATTTTCCCGGTGGCCACCGACACGGCCGGGCGCGGTCCCCGGCGCAGGAATTCACGGATGGCCTCGCGGGCGCACAAAAACTGACCCGTCAGGTTGACGCCGATGACGGAATTCCACTGCTCGAGGGTCATCTCGTCGAACTTCGCGTCGCGCTGCAATCCCGCGTTGTTAATCAGTATATCGACCGTGCCGTACTGGGCCACCACCTCCGCGAAGAGTTTACTGACCTGGTCTTCTTTACTAACGTCGCACTGGGCCACCCTGCCCGCACCACCCGCATCGGTGATTTCGTTCAGGACGGCCTCAGCCGCCGGTTTAGAGGTCTCAACCGGGTAGTTGATAACCACGGTCGCTCCGGCAGCCGCCAGCGATTTTGCCACCCCCGCGCCAATGCCGCTGCTGGCCCCGGTGATAACGGCAATTTGTCCTTTTAATACCTGCTCCATGACTAATAAGGCTGCGTTTGTTTACGTAAAAGCTGCGCCAGATACAGTTGATACAAAACATATCCTGTATAGTAACGCTGAATCGCTTCATTTAGGCTACCAGCGGCAAACTACGAATGATTTGGGGATTGCTTTCCGAAGTTGTTCGATTAACGGCAATTTAATCGGGTGAGGGGTGGTTTAAACTGCCCGCAGGCTATCGGGACTGAGTTCGGCCAGGCTTTTGTAGCCCGACAGCCCCAGGGTCAGTTCCATCTCGGCCAGCAGGTTACGAATTACCGTTTCGACACCGGCCTGCCCGCCCAGCGCCAGCCCATAAACGTAAGGCCGGCCCAGGCAAACGGCGTTGGCGCCCAAAGCAATGGCCTTGATGACGTCGGCCCCACTCCGAATGCCGCTGTCGAGCAGCACCGGTAGTTGGCCGTTGACAGCCGCCACAACGCCCGGAAGCGCTTCGATGGTGCTGATGGCTCCGTCGACCTGCCGCCCGCCATGATTGGAAACAATCAGGCCATCCATGCCGGAATCAACCGCTTTCCGGGCATCGTCGGGGTGCAAAATACCTTTGAGCAGAATCGGCAGGCGGGTTTGTTCGCGCAGGAAAGCCAGGTCATCCCAGGTAATGGTTGGGTTGGTATACAGACCCGAAAATAGAGAAACTGCCCCCAACGCTCGTCCTGACCGCAGTTTTTGCAGAAACGTTCCCGCTGGATACCGCCGAACCGTGCCCACCACCCGCCGTAAGGTCGTGGCCGTGATGGGGTGGCGGGTGGCGGGTGGGTGTTGCAGAAAATCGTCCAGTAGCTGCTGGAAAATGGGGTCGGAGGTGTACTGAGCGAGGCCCTGCCCGTGTAGGAACGGCAGATGCCCCAGCCCCAAATCCTGCGTTCGCCAGCCCAGCATGGTCGTATCGAGGGTGAGTACAATGGCCCGGCAGCCACAGGCTTCGGCCCGGCTAACGAAGCTGGTCACTAACGCGGGGGAGCGGCTCCAGTAGAGTTGAAACAGGCGCATCGTGTCGCCCATCACCGCCGAGCAGGCTTCCATGGGTACGGATGCCTGGTTCGAGAAAATGTAGGGCACTCCGGTCGCTGCGGCCGCCCGCGCCACGGCTAAATCGGCCTCGGAATGCGCCATTTCGAGGACGCCAATGGGCGCCAGCAAGAGTGGTGCGGCTAAGTTTTGCCCCAATAATTCCGTGCTCAGGTCAGGGTTTTCGACGTTGCGGAGCATTCGCGGAACAAGCTGCCAGCGGCCAAACCCCTGCCGGTTCGCCAGCAGGGTGTGTTCCTGACCGGCACCGCCCTGGATGTAGGCGGCTGCCGCCGGTGTCAGTTGCCGGATAGCTGCCTGTTCTAATTGAGTCACATTGGGTGGAATCGCCGGAGGCTTCCCCGCAAAACCATCTAAATAGATTTTCCGCTGCCAGTCTAAAGCCCGCATCCGATTGTGACTTGATTGAACCGTAAATATCGCTTATTTCGGCCACTGTCCGTCCCATGGATTTTCAACTGTAGGACAGGTTCGTTTTTCGACAGGATTACAGGATTAACCGGTTTTCTTTATCCTGTTAATCCTGTCGAAAAAAAAATAAACTTGTCTTACCTACCCAACACTTCAATTTTCTGTGTGTTTTCGGAAATTAACCCATTATTTTATGCTTTCTCCTCACAGACGCTCGATCCAATCTCCTCATGTTCACGACTAAACGCGTTCCGTTTCGCATTGTTTTTCCGTTCGCCTGGCGTTCCGTTTTGCTCTTCTTCGGGTATTCAACGCTGATTTGTGTGCTCTATACGGTCGCTGACTGGAAATTCCTCACGATTCCGTTCGTGCCCATTGCCACCATCGGAACGGCCGTTGCGTTCTACGTTGGCTTCAAAAATAACTCCTCCTACGACCGGCTCTGGGAGGCCCGACGGATTTGGGGCAGCATCACCAACGCCAGCCGGTCGTGGGCCATCATGGTGCTCGATTATGTTACCGAAACGTCAGCGTCGCATCCCCTGCCAGCCAGCGATATACAGCGGATTCAGCAGCAGCTATTCTATCGGCACTTAGCCTACATAACCGCTTTGCGGGTGCAGCTACGGCAAAAACCCGTCTGGGAGCTTCATTTCAATCCGGCACACGAGGTTATTGAGCGCATCGAAGCGTTTCGGCAGTGCAGTCTGGATAAAGAGTTGAGCCGGTTTCTGCCCGACAACGAAATTGAGAGCCTTCTGAAGCATCCGAACCCGGCTACGTATCTGCTCCGACAACAGTCGGCCCAACTGCGGCAACTGCGCGATAGTGGGCACCTGACCGATTACTACCACGTTGAGCTGGAGCGCATGCTGGCTGAATTTTATAACCAGCAGGGGGCCTGCGAGCGCATCAAATCGTTCCCGTTTCCGCGCCAGTACGCCTTTTTCAGTTATGTGTTTACCTGGCTGTTTATTGCGGTACTTCCCTATGGCCTGCTCACCGAAATGGCCCGTGTCAGCGGCTGGCATGTCTGGCTGACGGTGCCGTTCTATACCGTGATTGCCTGGATTTTCAACACGATGGAAGTGGTGGGCGACACCAGCGAAAACCCGTTCGAGAACAGCATCAACGACGTACCGATGACGGCCATCTGCCGCAACATCGAAATCGACCTGCGCGATATGCTGGGCGAAACCGACCTGCCCAAACGCGCGCAGGCCGTGAATAATATTCTGATGTGATGAGGACGTATGCCCAAAAAGTCCATTCCGATCATTGACCCGGCCCGATTCGTCCGGGAGTTTATCCGCCCCGAAGCCGTACCGGAACCTACGTATCCGGCTGCCGAAGGTCAGGCCGGGCCGGGATTAGCCGGGCTGCCTAATTTCTTTGCCATCTGGCGGCTCGAAGCGTATGTGCAGCACATCCGGTTTCCGATTCCGGTAGCCCGCAATTTTCACTACGATTTCTTTCTGATTACAAAGGGGTCCGTGCTGTGTACGGATGGGTTGCAGACCTACCGGGCCGATGCGACGAGTTTGATTTTGCGGGCAGCGGGTGCCATTACGGGCGTAGATGAGTGCGCCCCGGATACGGAAGGCTTTTATGGCCTGTTCGATGCCGACTATGCTCTGTATAATCTGAAGAATCAGAATTCGCTGGATAACCTGCCGTTTTTCGGGCCTGATGCGGTCCCGGTGATCAGTCTTCCGGCGGAGTCGGCCGAAGATGTGCGTCGGCAACTGACGAAAATCGAAGCTGCCCAGTTAAGCAGTCAGGCTGATAAACAAGCCTATATCAGTGCGTTGCTTTATAGTTTTCTGCTGGATGCTGCCCGCCTTTACGGGGAACCGGATAGCCTGACCAGCCTGTCGGTGTCGGCAGCCGGACTGACTATGCGTTTCAAAAATCTACTCAAACAGCACCGTCTGACCAAACGCACCGTTCGCGACTACGCCGATCTGCTCAGTGTAACGCCCAATCACCTGAACCGGTGTGTGAAGGAGGTGACGGGCAAACCGGTTAGTAGCTGGATTACCGACGCACTCCTGCTCGAAGCCAAAGTGCTCCTGCGCCAGACCGACCTGCCGGTTGCCGATATTGCGTTTCAGCTACGCATCGACGACGTATCGTATTTTGCCCGGCTGTTCAAAAAGCAGACGGGCCTATCCCCAACGGAATACCGGGCGAACGCCTGATTTGTGCGCCTATTCCCTGCAAATGTCCTATTGCTGCCAGTGAACCGGGTCGTAATTTTGCCCCGGTTCACTGGTAAACTAACGTAGCATGCAGGCAAAACTAATTCATCGGCTCCTCAATTTCGCCCTTTTCGGGCTATCACTCTGGTTTTTCGGTAATCTGTACGAAGAGATTATTCTGATGCCCAACTGGCTGGCGGCCCCCCTCGATGTGCTCAAAGCCTACAACCGCTATTACTCGGTTGTGATTCAGTATCATTACTACGTGCCCATTACTCAATTGGCGGTATCGGTACTCACCCTGCTTGCGTTCCGGTCTGACCCGATTCTGCACGTATCAAAACCGGCCCTTCGCCGGGCGGTTGTCTGGGGCTGGTTAGGCATCGCACTGACTGCCTGGATTGTGCTGACACTCAACTTAGACTTGTTTATTGGTCAACTGACCCTAACCGAAACCGAAGCTCACCGGAAAGGGCTGGTCTGGATGATAGGCAACGCCGTTCGGCTGGGCTGCGTTGGCATGGCGCTGATTCATACAATCCGGGTACGCGACCAGGTGCTGAGCGCCAATGCAGTGTCAGTTGCATAGGGCGAATTAACAGTCGGATGTAAACAAATTGCACTTTACGCATGAAAATTAGGTGTGCAAACGCATCGAGTCCAACTAATTAAGAATATTAGAAAAATACAATTCATACGTTATTAGTAGGGACTTGTTGTACTTTTCCAATAAACGACCTACTTTGCGTAGAATGAATATAATTATAGAATGAATATTCCGTAAAAGGCTGGTTTTCAGTAGTGCCCCTATTGCGCTTAATCGAATTTCCCACCCACCTTTGTCCCGGTAAAAACAATAAAATATCCAACAAAATGAAACAGTTCCGTTTATCAATCGCCGTACTGCTGTCAGTATGGAGTCTGGCCGGCATGGGAGGTGCCAAAGCCGACAATGGTTCAGGAGCGAATGGGGTGAAAGTTGAGAAGTCCGAACAAAAGAAAGTACGTGTATATACAAAACCGGGTAAGCCCGTTGACGTGGCCATCATCGATGCCGACGGCAATGTGCTCTACAAGGGAGCGATTAAACATTCGACAAAAGGCGCCACTTCGTTCAACCTCAACGGCTTGCCCGATGGTCAGTATTACCTGACGGCCGGCAACAACTCGTGGTGGATGTCGCAGGGGCTGACCATTAAAGGCAATGCGCTGAATGTGGATGCGCGGAACCTGCAGGAAGTTACCCAGCCGACGCTGACCGCCTACGAAAAAAACAAAATCGAAGTGCTGCTGCCAACCACCAATATCGGCCAGGCGAATGTAGCGATTTACGATGCACAAAACGTACTGGTTCAGACCGATACGTTTAAAGGAGCCGTTCGCCGGTTCGATTTGTCGGCCCTGCCCGATGGCGCCTACACCTTTGTGGTTGGCCCGGAACAAAAGCAGTTCACGGCCCGCGTCGACATTCGGCATTAAGTTATTGGCTATTGGGGTAGTCAGTGGCTACCCTAAGGGCCACTAATCCTGTTGTTCACTACACATTCTCAACGAACGTGGCCGGACTCTTCGGACAGCCCGGCCGCCCCATCAATCCCAGCCCGCTGCGTTCACCCGAATGCAGTGGGCTTTTTGTATGGGTGGGGATAATCGGGTTGAGGATTAATTGATAAACACCTCATCGACAAGCAGTAAGGCAGGTTTGCCTTTGTTGGCGTGCCAGACAGGAAGCTCTTTGACCGGCCTGGCAATGATTTTCAGGCAGGAAATCAGGTACGGCTTCATCGTACACGTGACAGCCTTAAGCACAGGGGGGCTTTTTTTGATGGGCTGGTCGGGAATTAAGGTGGCCAGTAATTTCATCTGGTCGCGACGGGCACCTCCCCACACTTCGACAATGCCGGGCGGAAAAATGCCGGTTTCCTCCTCAACCATGATGCGAACGGCAACGGAGGTCACCCTAACCGGCTTGTTAAACTCGGATACCAGAACCATGTCATTCTTCTTAAATCCCGCCCAGTTGTTGGCCCAGGCCGGGCTGTTGGCGTTGAACGTACCGAGTTTACCATCGAAAAATGTGTGCGCCCCATCGGCCTGGTGAACCGGGCTAAGCGGCAGCAGTACCGTTACGCTATCCGGCTTGTGGGTGCTCCTGTAAAAATCGAAGCGGGCAACCGGGCTGCCAAACCAACCCGGCTTATAGGCCCTGGCTTTAACCAGCGTACTGCGGTCGATGATGGTGTGATTCGTAAATACCGGCGAATGCAGGCTATCCGGTTCGGTACCGTCGGTGGTGTAGCGGATTTGAACGCCTTTGATGGGGTGTTTGAGTTGCAGGGTGAGCGGCTGACTGAAAATAGTCGAGCTGTTTTTCACCTGCGGGGGATTGAGCGTAATGGGCAAACTGCCCGCCCCATCGAATCCGGCAAGGAACTGAATTTTTTTGTTGGCTTTTCGCAGTTGCTCAAGTTGCGAAGTCGTCAGGCCTGTATTCCAGACGGTCACTGTTTTCAGGTTTTTGAACGCGCCAATTTGCTTTCGCAAGTCGTCGTAATGCACGTTCGTCCCCGACAGCGACAGCGTTCTTAGCTGGGTTAACGCTGTTAGATCAGCGAATCCATTGCCCGTAATGTCGGTGAAATTCAGGTTTAATCGCTGCAGGTTTTCAAACTGGCTGATGGGTTTCAGGTCGGCATCGGTCACGGGCATCTTGTTCAGATTCAGCGAAACGATTTGCTGCCTGATGGGTTTCAGGTCGGCTAATTTGTCGGATGTGAAGGCCGATTTGTTATACAGATTAACCGCCAGCGCGGGCGATTCTTTGGCTACCGGGGCAATGGTGCAATACTCCGTATTCAATTTTTTAATCGTCTCTTCATCAGCCGGCTCGAACGTAAATTCATCAACGGGTTCAACCGGTTTAAACAACCTGGACGCTATCAGTCGCAATGAATCGGCGGGCGGCAGGTCAATTACCTTTCGATTAGGTCCGGCATTGCTTTTTACCCACAGCGACAACAGCGTCATTTCCTGCGGACTAAGCTGGACTTGGCCCGACGGGGGCATGTGTTTTTTTTCGTCCATGGGGAGGTGAATCCGCTGGACCAGCAGGCTGCTCTCGGGTCGCCCGGCCACGAATAGTTTACCGGTTTTGCCGCCCTGCCGAATCGATTCGGCACTTGTCAGGTTCAGTTCGCCTTTTCGTTTGTCGGGGTTGTGACAACGGCTGCACTTCTGCTCAAAAATGGGCTGAATGACGTGGGCAACTACCAGGGCCCGGTCGAGTGGAACGGGATCCGGTTTGCGTTGATTGCTGATGGGTTCGAACAGGAAATTGTCGCCGTGGGTTAATGTGGCGCCGTAGTGCCCCGCACCAATGAGCAGAACGACCGTTGCCAGTGCGCCTGCCTGCGCGATGCGGGCGGTGTACCAGGGCCTGGTTCGGCCCCAGTAGACAAGCGCCGAACCAAAAAAAATACCCACGCCCGACCATTTGTGCCACTGTAGGGTCTGCCCGCTGTAGCCTGCCTCTTTGGCCAGAAACAGGCCCATGATGACCGTAACACCGGCCAGCAAGGCCCCCACGAGCAATAAATTAGTTAGAAAGGCCCCGTAAAGCTCACTGGACGCCCTGGTAACCCGAAAGCGAAAGGCTTCCATGCCCATGGCCAGCAGCAGCACCACGATGGGAAAGTGAAGCAGCAGCGGATGCATACGTCCCAGCGGTTGCAGCCAGACGGGCACAACGATTTTATCGGCAAACAGCAGTAAAAACAGGATAAAAACCCCCAAAGCAATGAACGCCTGCTCCGCCCAGCCAATCAGCCTTTTCGTCATGATAACTACGTTCGAATCGCCCAGACAGGTTTTTCCGACAGGATTACAGGATTTAAATTGAGAAGTGCAAATCCTGTAATCCTGTCGGAAAAACCTGTCTGGGCCTTAAATCAGGCAATGATGTCATGCACTACCTTGCCCGACACGTCTGTTAGTCGATACCGGCGGCCCAGGTGTTTAAAAATCAGTTTCTCATGATTAAGCCCTAACTGGTTCAGTACCGTTGCCTGAAAATCATGCACATGCACCGGGTTCTGGCTGATGTTGTACCCCATCTCGTCGGTTTCCCCATACACGATTCCGGGTTTAATGCCCCCGCCCGCCATCCAGATGGTGAAGCAGCGGGGATGGTGGTCGCGGCCATAATTGTCTTTGGTGAGTTTACCCTGCGTGTAGCTGGTACGCCCAAACTCACCACCCCAGATCACCAGCGTTTCGTCCAGCAGGCCGCGCTGCTTCAGGTCAGTAACCAAAGCTGCCGAGGCCTGATCGACGTCTTTCGCCTGCTTCGCTATCTCGAAGGGGAGGTTGCCGTGCTGATCCCAGCCCTGGTGATACAACTGCACAAAGCGAACGCCGTTTTCGGATAACTTGCGGGCCAGCAGGCAGTTGGCGGCAAAGGTGCCCGGCACTAAACAGTCAGGTCCGTAGAGTTTTACAATGTCGTCGGGTTCTTTCGAGAGGTCCATCACTTCCGGCACGGCGGTTTGCATCCGGTAGGCCATTTCGTACTGCTTCACTTTGGCCGTTATCTCCGGGTCGCCAAATTCCTGATACGACAACTCGTTGAGCTGCGCCAGGTTATCGAGCATATCCCGGCGGTCCTGCCGGTCCATGCCGTCGGGGTCGCGCAGGTACAGCACGGGGTCTTCGCCCTTGCTGAACTGAACGCCCTGGTGAATGGAATCCAGGAAACCGTTCGACCACAGTTTGGAATAAACGCCCTGCCCGTTGCCAATGCCCCGCGAGAGCAGCACCGTGAAGTTAGGCAGGTTTTTGTTTTCGTTGCCCAGCCCGTAACTCAGCCACGAACCCATGCTGGGCCGGTTGCCCTGCTGCGAACCCGTCTGCAAAAATGTAAGGGCCGGGTCGTGGTTGATGGCCTCGGTAAACATCGACTTCACGATGCAGAGATCGTCCACGATGCCAGCCGTGTAGGGAAACAGATCGCTTACCCACGCCCGCGACTGGCCATATTGCTTGAAATCGACGAACGACCCAACCAGCGGAAACTGTTTCTGATTGGCGGTCATGCCCGTCAGCCGCTGCGTGCCCCGCACGGAGGGCGGCAATTCCTGCCCCATCAGCTCCCGCAGTTTGGGCTTGTAATCAAACAGTTCCTGCTGCGAGGGAGCGCCGTTCTGAAATAAATAAATGACCCGTTTTGCCTTCGGCGCAAAGTGGGGGATGCCCGGCGTCAGGCCGTCTTCGTCCGTTCCGTTTCCGCTGAACAGATCGGGGATGAGCAATGAGCCTAAGGCCGCACTGCCCAAACCCAGACTCAGCCGGGTCAGGAAGCGACGCCGGTTAAAATTCAGGCCATGTTCGAGGATTTCGCGTTCCATAAAGTAAAAAACTATTTGACAGGATTACAGGATAAAACAGAATTAATGGACAGAAAAAAAATCCTGTTTTATCCTGTAATCCTGTCAGAAAATAATCACTTCACGTCTTTGTGATGGTTTCTTCCAGGTTATAAATCGTTGTTACGACCCGCATCAGGGCGGCTAATTTTGTCCGGTCGATGCGGGCCGGAATGGGGTATTCGCCAACGGACAGGGTTTTATCAACACTGGTTTTCGTGAGTTTTTTCACTTCCTTATCGTAATACGCGCTCAGGATGGCCGTTTCTTTTTCGCTGGGTTTTCGGCTCACGATCAACCGGAAGGCCTTGCTGATTTTCTCGTTTACAGCGCTGCGCTCCTGCAACAACCGGGCAGCCAGCACGCGCGACGCTTCCAGTACCGTTGGGTCGTTGAGCATCACCAGCGCCTGCAGGGGCGTATTGGTTTTCAGCCGTTTCACTTCACACAGGTCGCGGTTGCTGGCGTCGAAAATCGCCATCGACGGCGGGGGAACGGTGCGCTTAATGAGGGTGTACATACCCCGGCGGTAGAGCTTCGCGCCATGATCCTGGTTGTAGACCGACAGCAGCCCCCGCCCGGACGTAGCGCCCTCCCACAAACCCGCTGGCTGATAGGGCTTTACGCTCGGACCGCCAATGGCTGGGTTCAATAAGCCGCTGCTGCTCAGCACGACGTCTTTGATGAATTCGGCCTGAATGCGGTAGCGGGGCCCTCGTGCCAGCAGGAGGTTATCCGGATCAGCGGCCAGTTTTTCGGGGGTAATCACCGCCGACTGCCGGTAGGTAGCCGACGTAACCATCTGTTTAACCAGCCGCCTGATGTCCCAGCCGTGCTCCCTGAAATCAACGGCTAACCAGTCGAGCAGGGCGGGGTGCGAGGGCAGGTCGCCCTGCATCCCGAAATCGCCGGGCGTTTTCACAATGCCTTTGCCGAAAAACTCCTGCCACAGCAGGTTGACGTAGACCCGTGCCGTAAGCGGATTCTTTTTATCGAACAGCCACTTCGCCAGCCCCAGCCGATTTTTTGGGTACTGGTCGCTAAAGGGCAGGATGGCGGCAGGGGTGCCGGGCTGTACTTCCTCGCCGGGGGCATCATACACGCCCCGCTTCAGGATAAACGTTTTCCGGGTTGTGTCTACGTCACCCATGACCGACACGATCAGCCGGTTGGTATCCTGCTTGTTGACGAACGTCAGGATGTGTTTTACGTCCTCGTCACTGATTTCCATCAGCGGTTTTTTGGCGTAGGTATCGGGGCCGCCAATGACCGATTCCATACCTACTTCCTTCACGTTATTGAAAAAGGCGAAAAGCTGGTAGTATTCTTTGTGGGAAAACGGGTCGTATTTATGATCGTGGCAATGGGCGCATTCAATGGTTACGCCGAGCAGGCCTTTCCCGAACAGATCGTTCCGGTCGGTGACGTACATGGTTCGGTATTCTTCCTGAATAACGCCCCCTTCTTCGGTGATTTTATGGTTTCGGTTGAAGCCCGTTGCCAGCAGTTGTTCTTTTGTTGACGCGGGCATCAGGTCGCCCGCCAGTTGCCAGGTCACAAAGTCGTTGTACCGTATGTTTTTAGTGAAGGCATGAATGACCCAGTCGCGCCAGGGCCACTGGGTTCGGTAGCCATCGTCCTGATACCCGTGCGAATCGGCATACCGGGCCAGGTCCAGCCAGTGGAGGGCCATTTTTTCGCCATAGGCCGGACTGCGGAGTAACTGATCGACCACCCGCTCGTAGGCATCGGGGCGGGTGTCGGCCAGAAACCCATCCATTTGTGGCAGGCTGGGCGGTAAGCCCGTCAGATCGAGACTTAACCGCTTCAGCAACCGCTCTTTATCCGCTTCTTCGTTCGGCGTCAGGCCCGCCTGCTCCTGCTTCTGTAAAATGAAATAATCGATCGCATTTTTTGGCCAGTCGGTCAGGGTCACCAACGGCAGCGCCGGTTTTTTGGGCGGCACAAACGCCCAGTGTTTTTCGTAGACCGCGCCCTGTTTAATCCACGTTTCAATCAGCTTTATTTCACGGGCCGTGAGTTTCAGATTTGACGCGGGCGGGGGCATCCGGACGGACGTATCGGACGAGGTAATCCGCAAAAACACCTGCGACAAGTCGGGGTTGCCAGGCACGAGCGCGTGGGCCGACGGGTGCTCTTTTAAGGTCTTGTAGGCGCTTTCGGCCCGGTCGAGCCGCAGGCCGGCTTCCCGCTTGCTGGCATCCGGGCCGTGGCAGGCTAAGCACTTGTCCGACAGAATAGGCCGGATGTCGAAATTATAGCTGATCCGGTCCGGCATGTGCTCCGATCCACCGGGGCCGGCCGTCTGGGTAGCCGAACGGGTCGTGCAGGCCTGGCCGTACCACACAAGCCCAATAAGCGCACCCAGCAATGAGACGAGACCTTTATGCATACCGACAGTTGTTTCATTCAGGCTACGGGCACTATCCCCCGGCCGATGGGCCGGGCCTGCAGGCCCGAAAAAACGCACCTGAACATCAGTAGACTATAAGGAATAAACCGCCTTAATTTACTGTTACTGCGTTTATGGAAATAAGGAGAAGGCTGCCAGGAAATTCAGTGAAGGGAACTCAATCCAGGCAGGGGTTCGATTAGAGCAGATACGCCGACTGCCCATACAACTGCCGGACCTTATCGCGCGACCGTTTCAGCCGCATCTTCACGGCGCTGTCTTTTATATTGAGCCGCTCCGCAATCTGGCCGATATCCAGGCCCTCCTGGTACTTCAGGCGCAGGATCGCAGCCTCTTCCGGCGAAATCGCTTTCATCACGTTTGCCAGCAGTTGCAGGCTCTGTTCGCTCTCCTCACCTTCGTCGGAGGTGACATACGGGTGCTGCAGTTCCTGGCCTGCTTCCCCTTCCAGCGGGGTCGTTGTCAGCCGGTTACCGATTCGAATCTGATCTAAGCAGTAGTTATGGGAAATCGAATAAAGCCAGGTCGAGAAGGACGAGCGCTCCTCGAAGCGATCCAGTCGGGCGAACATACGGATGAAAATATCATGGGTAAAATCGTGTGCCTGCTCCGCGTCTTTGGTCAGGGACAGACACCGGCTATAAACTTTACGGACGTAGCGATTATAGAGCGTTTCAAAACAATCATTCGGGTTAGTGGTCAGGTACTGACGAATCACTTCTTCGTCTTTTAAGTTGGGGTTCATTCGATGAATTCAAAAATGGGTTAGTTAATTGGCTGATGAGTGCTAAATCAATTGTATCCAGATAATACAAATTTACGCTATTGACTATAATACAGTTTTCAGAATTCGATGAAGTGTATCTTTTGCCTGTTTTTTGGCGCAAAAAGAATGGTATTGGTTTTATTACATACCTAATTATAGCAGGAGTAAAATCTATTGTTACTAAAATTCGTACATACGTATAAGTTAAGAATTATGCGGACGGAACTGCCCGTGCTGACCCCACGGGCGGCCTTGCCCAACCCCTATTGGTATGAAAGGAATTGTGTTTACGGAGTTCCTTGACATGATCGAGGCTAAATTCGGCTATGCCTTAGTCGATCAGTTACTCACCGAAAGCCACCTGCCTTCGGGCGGTTCATACACCTCGATTGGCACCTACGACCCGGCCGAAATGAGTACGCTGGTTCATAAACTAAGTCAGCACATCAACCAGCCCGTACCCGATTTACTCCGCGCCTATGGCTGCCACCTGTTTGGTACCTTTACAAGAAGCTACCGGCCCCTCGTCGACCAGGCAGACTCCGCATTCGGTCTGTTTCATTCCATACAGCACCATATCCATGTAGAAGTCAGGAAACTCTACCCGGATGCCGAGTTGCCCCATTTCACCGTTGAACAGGTAACGCCAACGCACCTTCGTATGCAGTATGAGTCGGAGCGAAAATTAGCCGATTTCGCTCATGGCCTGATTGATGGGTGTTTAGCCCACTTTGGCGAAGCGGCTACCGTTGTCAAAACGAATCTCGCGGGTGATGGAAGCCGGGTGATCTTCGATATCATAAAAGCGTAGCGGCACCAGACCAATGGAAGACATCGCCCTGTTGACAAGACGGCTGAAACGCGAAAAAGAAGCCCGCCGGCAAGCGGAGACAATTCTGGAGAAAAAAGCCCTGGAATTGTACAATACCAATGAGCAGCTCCAGCACCTGAACGAAAACCTGGAGCGGCAAATCCGCGACAAACTGGCCGAACTTCGCCAAAGCGACCAGCGCTATCGGCAGCTCATCGAGTCGGTTCAGGACATTATTTATAAAATTTCACCAGCGGGAATTTTCTCGTTCGTCAGCCCCGTCGTTGAAAAACTACTGGGGTATACCGAAGCCGAATTTGTTGGTCAGCATTTCCTCAGGTTTGTCCAGGCGGAGTATCGGCAGCAACTCATCCATTTCTACCGCGACATGCTGGTGACGCGAACCGACAGCACCTACGTGGAGTTTCCGGCCGTTGCCAAAGACGGGCGCGCGGTCTGGATTGGGCAAACGGTCCGGCTCATTGAGACCAACGATCAGGTGAGTGAATTCGTCGCCGTTGCGCGGGACATCTCGGCCCGTAAGCGGGCTGAAATGGCGTTAGAGACCACCCAAACCCGGCTTTCCACGCTCATTACCAACCTCCAGTCGGGGGTGATGGTCGAAGACGAACATGGGCGGGTCATTCTGGCCAACCAACTCTTCTGCGACATTTTTTCCATTCCACTCCGCCCCGATGCGCTCGTTGGCTCCGATTGCAGCGAGGCCCGGCAGCAGGTCAAAGGCCTGTTTGCCCAACCCGATGCGTTTATTGAGCGGATGAATACCCTGTTAGCCAATCGGGAGCCCTGCGTTTGCGAAGAAATCAGCCTGGCCAGCGGGGTTATTCTGGAACTCGATTACATTCCTATTTTCCTGGACGACCGGCAGTACATGGGGCACCTGTGGAAATATACGGATGTTACCGAAAAATACGTCGCCCGTCAGTTCATTCGCCGGAGTGAGGAAAAATACCGGGGCATCATGAACAACATGGAACTGGGCCTGCTTGAAGTCGATAACGACCAGACTATTGTTCGGGCCTACGAGCGCTTCTGCAACATGCTGGGCTATAGCGAAGCGGAGTTGATCGGCAAAAACGCCCAGGATTTGCTGGTTGCTCCCGAATTTCTGGAAGTGCTGGGTCGCCAGCAGCAGGCCCGGCAACAAGGCCATGCCAGCTCCTATGAGTTGCAGTTGATTAAAAAAGAGGGCTCCCGAATCTGGGTACTGATGAGTGGGGTTCCCATTCAGGACGAACACGGTGAACTGACAGGCTCGATGGGTATTCATTACGACCTCACCCAGCGCAAACAACTCGAGCAGGAACTGGCGAGGGCTAAACACATTGCCGACGAGGCCCGCTTAGCTGAAAAACAATTTCTGGCCAACATGAGCCACGAAATCAGAACTCCCCTCAACGCCATTATCGGGATGTCGCACCTGCTCTTCGACACCCAGCCAACCCCCAGGCAACGCGAGTACATCGACATTCTGAAAACATCCGCCGACTTTCTGCACAATCTAATCTCCAATTTGCTGGATATGACCAAAATCGAAGCCGGGCGCATTGACGTTCACGCCCGCCCATTCGACCTGATTGGTTTGTTGCGGGCTACCCAGAAAGTTTTCGAGATGAAACTGCACGACCGCCCGATTTCCCTCGATTTGATGCTGGACGCCCGCATTACCGGTGATTTCGTCGGCGACGATACCATGCTGAATCAGATTCTGATGAATTTGGTGGGCAATGCCGAAAAATTTACCGAAGCGGGCAGCATCGAGATCAAAGCCAAAATAAAACAGGAAACCAGCCCCACCTGCTGGATTGAATTTTCGGTGACCGACACGGGCATCGGTATTCCCGAAGAAAAGCTGGGGGTCGTGTTCCAAAAATTCAGGCAGGTAAATCCGCAGGGGCACAAATACAAGGGCACCGGACTGGGCTTAGCCATTACGAAAGAGTTAATCGAACTTCAGAAAGGGAGCATCTCCGTGAGCAGCCAGATTGGTCAGGGAAGTGTGTTCACCTTTAGCTTACCCTTTAGCCGCCCCCCCCTGCCCCCCCCCCTGGTGGGCGCTAACCCGCCACTGCGGAGCGAGCTAACCTTACGGCATGTGCTGGTGGTGGAGGATAACCTTATGAACCAGACCTATATAGGCAGCCTGCTGACCAAATGGACCATTCCGTATACGCTGGCTGCAGATGGCAAAGAAGCCGTTGAACTTGCCAAAACGAAGCGGTTCGACCTAATCCTGATGGATGTACAAATGCCCATCATGGACGGTTACGAAGCAACGGTAGCAATTCGAAATACGCACTGCCCGAATCAGCACGTACCCATTATCGCCCTGACGGCTTCGGCCATGCTCACCCACAAAAGTACCGCCCTCGAGGCTGGCATGACCGATTTCCTGACCAAGCCGTTCGAACCGAATCAACTCCTGGCCACACTCCGGCAGTATGCTCCCCCCGACCCCGATGGCATTTTCTTCGCTACGACGCTGGATCAGGAACGCCTGACCGAACTCTATGGAACCGACAGGGCGCATGTAGCCCAGATGTTCGCCACGTTTTTATCCGATGTAGCGCCCCAAATACCTACCCTAACCGAGCTTTGCCGAAAACAGGACTGGCCCGCCCTGGCCCGTATGGCGCATAAACTGAAGCCAACGCTGGGCATGGTTGGCCTCACTGAACTTGAAGAGAAACTGGGGCATCTGGAAGAAAGTGCAAAAAAAAACACCGAAAAAGAGATTTTGGAAATACAATGTATAAATATTACCGAAAGTATTAACGAAATTCTGCCACTTTTGACGGAAGAACTCCAAAAGATTTCTCAGGGATAAACTATGCGGTTAAGCTGTATTATCGTTGACGACGAGCTTATGTCCCGCAAGTCGCTGCAACGGCTCTGCACGCAACATGGTTCATTAGAGCTGCGGGCTATGTTTGACAATGCAACCAGTGCGCTGGATTTTCTGACCGGGCAGCCCGTGGATTTACTGTGGCTCGATGTCGAAATGCCGGGATTGTCGGGGTTTGGCCTGCTGGAAAAACTGCCGGAGGTTCCCTTCGTTGTACTGACAAGCAGTAAAACGGATTATGCCTTCGATGCCTTTCACTATCAGGTAACCGATTACCTGCAGAAACCCATTGCCCAAACCCGGTTTAACCGGGCGGTGAGCAGAGTACTGGAAATGAGCGCCCAGGCGAAACCGAATGCTGCGCCCGCTCCCCTGCCCAACCGCCAGGAGATATACATCAAAGCCGACGGACGCTACATCCGACTGCCGTTTGAGACCATCGCCTACATCGAAAACATGGGCGATTACGTGAAGATTTTCACCACCACCCAAACCCACATTGTGTATACGACCATGAAGTACCTCGAAGAAAAATTAGGCGCTCAATTTCTTCGGGTCCACCGCTCCTACATCGTTCACCTCGACAAAATCGTCGATATTGAAGAAAATACCTTAGTTATCACCAATAAAGTGATCCCCATTAGCCGCAGCAACAAAGCCGAGCTGATGAACCGGTTAAACCTGTTATAACGCAGTATCTGGCTTTGCCATTAATTTTAGCACGGCAGGCGGTATCACCGGCTCCTCACCCCGCAGCCGCAGCACGGCCAGTTCCTTCATCTTACACTCGAAAACAATATCGACGGCCTTGCCGTAGGTATTTGCCGGCGAGTAGAGCCAGTCGGCATGGGCTTCGCGCCTTGCTTTGGGGTCTTTGTGCTCCTGCCGCGAATCGGAATAGTGGAACACCGGACGGACATCCCAGGTGCTGTAAGCCGTCAAAAAAGCGGCTTCCTGGGTTTGGTCGCCGGGGTTGAGCGAATGGTGGAAATAATCGAAAACGACGGGCGTTCCAATGGTTTCGTAGAGTCCCGCCAGGTCGGACACGGTGTATAGGCTTGGCCGGTCGTCGTTCTCAACGGTGAGCCGGGCACGCAGATTTTCGGAGAGCAGGCTGAAGTTTTTGGCAAACCGGGCCAGGGTCGCCGTTTTATCGCCATAGCTGCCCCCCGCATGGATGTTGATTTTATTCCAGTGCGAGGGCTTCTGCCCCATCAGGTCAAACAATTCGGACTGATATTCGAGGTCGACAATGGTAGCATCGAGCACCTTACCCTGACCGGCGAGGTGGTTGAACGGGCCGGGGTGCGTGGTCAGCCGAATGGGTCGGCGACCTATTTCTTCGAGCGTAGCCCGGATGTCCGGGAAGTCGGGCAGTTGGGCGATGCGGTATTCCGACGCCCAGGGAAACAAATCTGACGAGATACGAAATAAATGAAACCCGTGTTCGAGGTTCCAGTCAACGATTTTCAGCAAATCCTGCACATTTTTCAGGGCCAGTTCCGAGGCATAGGCAAGGCCCCGCTCGGTGAATGTCTTTTTAATCATGCCCCGGTTGGTAGTAATCTTATCGGCCTGAAGGCTGAGATTGATACAGGCGTATCCGATGGTGTACGGCGTAGACTTCATACCTACCTAACACAAGCAACTGGCCTGGGGTTTTAGAACGTTGACCGTTCGGTCAAAAGTCAGCCGATCATGTTCTCCAGTTGTCTATCTTCCTGCGCTGTATGTGTGCCTTCGTATGAAAAGCAGTACCTGCTATGAATCAACTACGGCCAAAAATGCATCGCTCACGACGGCACTACCTTCGGGCGATTATCTGGAGCAACCTACCGCTGCTTATGGAAGACTTTACCGCTGAACAAATTAGTGGCATCACATCCGGCTATTACCACATGGCTCGTGCCTTGAATGAATTTCAGGTACGGCATTGGCCAGCACTTACCCACGAGCAGCATTTGGATTTGAATGCGTATCAGAACAGTTTGCTTAGCCGCGCTGATGACCTTCAAACATGCATCGTCAGGCCAGCTTTTACCAACGCTGCCGACGTGTCTGCCACCATTCAGCAGGCGACCGAAGCAGCAAAAACCAGTTTAACGTACATCACCAGCCCCCCCCTTGCGCTCAATGTTGGTGCGATTACAGTTGCCTTAGCTTCTTATGTTGCCCGCGCTAATCTACGGGGCATTGAAATCGCCCTGCGTGAATTGAACGAGTTAATGGCTATGAACGAGTAAACGAAAAAAAGGAGACGAAAGGCGACGGGAGGTTGTTGATACTCTTCCCCTTTCGTCGCCTTCCTCTCCCTCCCCTTTTTTCCTTCTTCTTAAAGAATCAACCCCGATGGCGACTTCACACCTACGAGTTCAACGTCAAAAGTCAACTCCTGACCGGCCAGGGGGTGGTTGGCGTCGAGGGTGACGTTGGTGTCGGTCAGGTCCCGAACAATGACCGGAATGGGCCGGGGATTGCCGTCTTCGTGCATATTGAGGGTCATGCCCATTTCCAGCGGAATGTCGTCGGGAATATCCGACCGATTCAAGGTAAAAATCATCTCTTCATTGGCCGGACCGTAGGCATCTTCCACCGGAATCGTGATGGTTTTCTTTTCACCCTGGTTCATACCGGCCACGCCATCATCGAAGCCTTTAATAACCTGACCACTCCCTACCGTGAATTCCAAGGGGGTACGGCCCGCTGAGGAGTCAAATACGGTTCCATCGGTAAGGGTTCCTGTGTAGTGAACCTGAACGGTATCACCCGGTTTTGCTTGTGCCATAATACAAGTGGTTTGTTGTAAACGCTGCCGTAAAAATACCGGAACTTCCGATACGAGTTTACGTACACGCTAACTTTTGACCAACCCGCAAAAAAGGTCAAAAGTTTAATTGGTTACAGGTTTCAGGGTCAACGTTCCTGTTACATGCTGAACCTGGAATGTTGACCCTGAAACCAAGTTAATACGCTCTGGCAAACACAACGCGGCCCGTCGACGGTTTTCCCGAATAGATGCAAACCCCTTCTTCGGCTTCCCGGTCGAAGGGGATGCAGCGAATGGTGGCTTTGGTGGCTTCTTTGATGGCCTCTTCGGTTTCGGAGGTGCCATCCCAATGCGCCAGCAGGAAACCGCCTTTTTCAAGCTGCGCCTGAAACTGCTCAAAGGTGTCTACGTGAAAGGTATTCGCCTGCCGGAACGCATAGGCTTTTTCGTAAATCGTCCGTTGAATATCGTCAAGCAAGGCTTTAATACGCTCCGTCAGCCCATCGAACGGAACGGTTTCTTTGGTTTTCAGGTCGCGCCGGGCAATCTCAACGGTGCCGTTTTCCAGGTCGCGCCCGCCCATCGCCAGCCGAACCGGAACGCCCCGCAGTTCGTACTCGGCGAATTTCCAGCCGGGTTTGTTAGCGTCGGAGTCGTCGTACTTCACCGAGATACCGGCCTTCTTCAATTCCTGAACCAGGGGTTTAATTTTGGCGGAAAGCTGCTCCAACTGCTCATCGGTGCGATAAATGGGCACGATAACCACCTGGATGGGCGCCAGTTTTGGCGGCAACACCAGGCCATCATCGTCGGAGTGGGCCATGATCAGGGCACCCATCAGCCGGGTCGACACGCCCCACGAGGTTCCCCAAACGTAGTCTAACTGGTTTTGTTTAGTCAGAAACTGCACGTCGAAGGCTTTGGCGAAATTCTGCCCCAGGAAGTGCGACGTACCAGCCTGTAATGCCTTGCCATCCTGCATCATGGCTTCGATGCAAAGCGTGTCATCGGCACCAGCGAACCGTTCGTTGGCTGTTTTTGCCCCTTTGATTACCGGCATGGCCATCCATTCTTCGGCAAAGGTCGCATACACGTCCAGCATCTGGCGGGTTTCGGCCTGGGCTTCGTCGGCGGTGGCGTGGGCAGTATGCCCCTCCTGCCACAGGAATTCGGCAGTACGCAGGAAAATCCGGGTCCGCATTTCCCAGCGCACCACGTTGGCCCACTGGTTAATGAGCAGCGGCAAATCGCGGTAGGATTGAATCCAGTTTTTGTAGGTACTCCAGATAACCGTTTCCGAGGTTGGGCGAACAATAAGTTCCTCTTCGAGTTTGGCGTCGGGGTCAACAATAATGCCTGAGCCATCTTCGGCATTTTTGAGCCGGTAGTGCGTCACTACGGCGCATTCTTTGGCAAACCCGGCTACGTGTGACGCTTCTTTGCTCAGAAACGATTTCGGAATGAACAGCGGGAAATAGGCGTTGCTGTGGCCCGTCTCTTTGAACATATCGTCCAGGGCGCGCTGCATTTTTTCCCAGATTGAGAACCCATAGGGCTTAATAACCATACAGCCCCGAACGGCTGAATTTTCGGCCAGATCGGCCCGTTTAATTAACTCATTGTACCACTCGGAGTAGTTTTCACTACGGGACGGAATTGCTTTTGCCATACATTAATTTAGTCAGGCGTGGTCCGGTTTTGTCAAGTATGGTTAGAAGTTTAGCAGACACCCGACCTCTGACTACTCTTAACAAAACCGGACCACGCCTGACTTTTTTTAAAATCGGATTAAACCTTTTTGATTAGAATGGAATCTAACGGCTGATAACTTGCAAAGATAGGTTTTTACTCTATTTTTGTAATCAAACCGGGTAAACCCGTGTTATAGATAAAACGAGTAATTAACCGTCGTCTTTGCTCAAATTAAATCCTTTGCCAAATGAACACTCAAAGCCTATATCGCTTCTTCACACTGGCCGCTCTGCTGGGCATCTGGAGCTGTACATCCAGCCGTCAGACTGCCCAGAACGCGGGTGAAGTGGATGATTTGTATGGCAACTCCGGCAATGCCGCCGTGTATGCCAGCAATTCATCCGATGCATCGTCGGTTGCCCAGCGCCCCACGCGCCAGCAACAACGCTACGAACGACAACAACAGCAGTCACTCCGCAACGCCAACCCCGACTATACCGACGACCAGCAGGGGTACAATGCCAACACCGATGAGTATTACACGGAGTTGAGCGCCCGTAAACTGAACCGGGGTCTCTCGCCCGATCCGGGCTGGAACGATACCGGCAACGCCTATAATTCAGGCTTCGTCAATGGCTACAATGCCGCCCAGACGTCGGCCTATAGCTGGAACCGCTGGGGCTATAACAACACCGGCTTTTTCAATGGCATTACCATTGGCTTAGGCGTGGGTTCGTTTGGGTATTCGCCCTGGGGCTACAACCGGTTTGGTGGTGGTTTCTACGATCCCTTCTGGGGAAATTCACTGGCCTACTCGCCGTATGGGTTCGGAAACTCGTTCTATTCGCCCTATGGGTATGGAAATGGTTTTTATGATTCCTACTACGGCAACTCGTATGGGTATTCGCCCTATGGCAATAGCTATTACAATGGAGGCTGGGGCCGTCCGGTCTACGTAAACAATGTGTACGTATCCGGCGCTAATCCATACGCCAATCGGACCTACAACCGAACCAATGATCGCTCATCGGGTCGCTATAGCACTGACTTCGACAATTCAGCCCGTACCTACAATCCGAATGGCGGCCGCACCAGTTCGTCTACGGGTACAACCAGCCGCGACGGGTACTATGCCCGCCCTGGCAACAGCAGCCGGGGTTCGTACTACTACGACAACAGTTCGGGGAGCAGTGGCCGGACGAGCGGCAACCCAACTACGGCTCCGTCGTATAACAGCAACTCAGGTAGCAGCAATTCAGGCAGTGAGTACTATGCCCGCCCGCGCCAGAACAGCCGGGGCAGCTATACCCCCTCTGACAATGGCAGTGGTGGCCGAAGCAGCTACCAGCCGTCGCAGCCCAGCTACCAGCAAGCACAGCCCTCGCAAAGCCGGGGCAGCTATCAGCAGCAATCCCAGCCGAGCTATCAGCAGTCGCAACCCAGTTACAGTGCGCCAAGCCGTAGCACTTACAGCGCCCCCAGCTATAGTGCACCCAGTTCGGGCGGAGGTGGCAGTAGTTCAGGCGGCAGCAGTTCGGGGGGCAGTTCGCGCGGCCCACGCTAAACGCTAACTTTCTTCTAAAAAATCCCCGCCAGTTAGGACAATTGACGGGGATTTTTGTTTGTTAGTTACTGAACAAACGCTACTATTTATGACCAGGCCGTTAAACGTTCAGCCGTTTATCGTTTCTAAGGGGCAAACGTACAAGTTTGCTCCACCTCATCGCTTAATAACCATGACTAAACAGTTTTTTTTATCAATGTCTCTGGTCGTCGTCACTCACGTTGCCTTCGGTCAGGGAGCGGCTTTCGACTACGCTGACGATGCGTTTCGCTACTCTGATTTTACGCAGAGCGGTACGGCCCGTTTCCGGGGGCTGGGTGGCAATCACGCGGCCCTCGGGGGCGATGCCAGTAACTTATTCGGCAATGCAGCCGGCCTGGCCTTCTACAATCGATCGGAACTGAGCGTCAGCCCAACCTTCACCTCAATCAATAACCAGAACACGTTTTTGGGGACGCGGTCGACCGGCAGCGATGGGAAGGTCAGCGTTGGGCAGTTTGGGCTGGTGCTGGCCGGGAACAACTCGAACAGCAGCCGGTGGAAACGTACTGCGTTCGGCGTCACGTATTCGCAGTCGGCTAATTTCTTCGATTATGTGGATGCCCGCGGGACAAACATCAACCCCAACTCATCCATTGCCCAAACCTACATCAACGCTGCCAATTCGGCTAAATACAGTGAAGCCCAGCTTAGCGATGCGTTTCTGCCCGAATCCCGCCAGGCCGACTTTAAAGAAGCAGCCGCCTATGGCTTGTTCCTGATAAATCCTACTGATTTGGGTACGAACGGATCGGGGCCACCCTATACTCGCTTTGACGCAACCACGCAGAAAGATCAGCGATCGACCATCACTCGCTCGGGCGCTCAGTCGCAATGGACACTGGCCTACGCTGGTAACTTAGACGACAAACTGTATATCGGCGGTTCCATTGCCCTCACCCGGCTCAAATACTCATCGGAAGTTGTTTTTCTGGAAACACCCATCAATGGCCGCACCTTTACCAACTATGGCCAGACCAACCGGCTCAACGTAACGGGTAGTGGCATCAACGCCAGTCTGGGGTTGATGTATCGGGTTGCTCCGGCCCTACAGATTGGCGCTACGGTTACGTCGCCGACCTTCAGCAGTGCCGCCGAAGTGTTTGGCCAAACGCTGACGGCGGTAGCCAAAGATCCCACCCTCCGGTTGAAAACTAACTTTGTCGATGTAGTTGACCCATCGAACAACTTCGATTATTCGCTGCAAACACCCCTGCGGGCATCAGGCGGAGCAACTTATTTCATCGGCGCGGGTAAAATCGGGTTCATCACGGCCACTGCCGAATATGTGGGCTACCAGGGGATGCGGGTGCGAACCTCGGCCTTCAATAACCAGCAGGACAATACCGACTTCCGAAACGACGTGAAACGGTTCGTGCAGGAAAGTTATCAGAACGTGGTGAATCTGCGGGCGGGCGCCGAAGTGCGGGCGGGTCTGCTGCGGGTGCGGGCGGGTGTCGGGTACTTGCCCAGCGCCTACAAGTTCGACCTGGACCGGGTAGCCAAAGCCGACCGGGCTAAACTCCTGCTGTCGGCGGGGTTAGGCGTGCGAAACGACCGTTTCTTTGCCGATTTGGCCGGTTCCTACCTGACCTATAAATCGGGTTATTCGCCCTTCCAGTTGCCCAACGATGTGGATACACCCACGGTGACCACCAGCAACCGAAGCGCCAATCTGATGGTGTCGCTGGGCGTATTTTTCTAAGAAGAACGGGAGAAAAGGGCAAAAGGAATAGAAGTGTATCAATTCCTTTTGCCCTTTTCTCCCGTTCTTCTTTCTTTTATAACCACTCGCCTACCAATCGCAGCACCATGTCTGCGCTGGTTTCCCCAGAAACATGAACATTCGCCTGTCTGTAAAAAGGCAGTCGAGCCGTATACCGTTGTTGCAGGCTACTCCGCAGTTCAGGATTAGCGGGACTATAAAGCGGGCGGTCTTCCTGCGCGTGGGCCAGCATGCGCTGTACCAGCGTTTCTACCGGTACATCTAAAAACACGGATACGCCCGTTGCGTTGATGTAGGCCATATTGTCATTAAAGCAGGGCATCCCGCCACCCGTCGACACGACCAGGCTGGCACCGGGCCGGATGGTTCGCAACACCCGCCGTTCGGCCTCGCGAAAATAGTCCTCCCCCGATTGCGCGAACAGATCGGCAATGGAGCGTCCCTCCTCCCGAACAATGAGTTTATCGGTATCAACGAACCGGTAATGCAGCGCGTCGGCTATGCGCTTCCCCAGCGTACTCTTGCCCGATGAGGGCATCCCAATCAGAAAGATGTTTTTCATTCGCAATGAGCGAACCGGAACGCCGGACCGGATTGAGTGATTGAATGATTGAATAGCTGACGCGAGCAACTATTCAATCATTCAATCACTCAATCATTCACAATTGTTTTAACCTCACCCGCGTCCGGCGTGGCGTTGTAATGCCATTTGCCCCGCACAACACCGTTGCTCAGGAGCCAGGTGCCTGGGTTTGAGCGCATGATGGTTTTCAGGACCGTGGCATCGGCTTTATAATACGGTATGTTTTCCAACTGAAATTCCTTGCGGAATGCCTTGATCTCGTCGTCGCTGGTCGAGGTCAGGATGTATGGCGATACGGTTGAGCCTTGTAGCCCTTCGACCAGCGACCGGATGGCGGGCAGGTTTCCGGCGTCGATGTCTTTGGTGTTCTTGACGATGATGAAAAGTTTGCTGCCTTCGAAGGTTTGCTGCGTAAAATCGGCTTCGTCGTTCCAGATGCGGTAGTCCGTGATTTTGGGCTTCGCACGCTCATTTAGCAGCACCATCTCTTTGAATTTGTAATGCGGGTCGGTTGGGTATTGCTCAAACTCCTCGGTTTTGCCTCCCTTCTCCATGATGTACTTGTAACGCAGGGGTTCTGACGGTTTCATCTGCGTCGGAATGCTCTTGCCAACGGCATAGGGCAGCATATCAATTGGGGGCAGAAACTGAACGGCATACATACCCAGGGCAAGCGTCAATACGGTGGTTAGCCCTACCAACCAGCCCGTATTGCGGGAGCGCAGTCGGTTGCGGTGACCAATAATGTACAAAATCAATATACCCAGCACAATGTCCTTGCCGAACGATGTCCAGGGCTTGAGCTTGATGGCATCACCAAAGCAGCCGCAGTCGGTAACCCGGTCAAAATAAGCCGAGTAGAAGGTCAGGAAGGTGAAAAACGTGATCAGGAAAAACAATAACCAGACGGTGACTTTGGGTTTGTAGGAAGCCAGTAAGGCCACGCCCAGAATCACCTCGGCCGCACAAAACAGCACCGACATGGCCAGCGTAAACGGCACTAAAGCCATAAAGAAATTGTGCAGAAACGGCAGATCCTGGGCGAAGACCTCAAAATATTCCTCGAACTTAATCTGGGTGCCAACGGGGTCGTTTAGTTTGATCAGCCCCGAAAAAATAAAAACAATCCCGACCAGAATTCGGGCAACACGGGCCGCGATCAGCATCGGTGGCGTACCGGTTTTAACGGTGGGTTGAGTGGTTGTTGGGTTCATATATTTTTTTGACAGGATTACAGGATTAACAGGATTTTATTGGCTGTCATCCTGTAATCCTGTCTAATTACTTTTCAGTTTAAGCAAACAAAAAACGGCGTAGTTAATCATGTCCATATAATTGGCCTCAACGCCTTCCGACACGAGTGTATTGCCCCGGTTGTCCTCAATCTGCTTGGTGCGGAGCAATTTCATCAGAATAATGTCGGTCATCGAACTCACCCGCATCGACCGCCAGGCTTCGCCATAATCGTGGTTTTTGGCAAAAAGCAATTCAATAACCCGGCCAATTTCTGCGTCGTACAGATTTTCGAGTTCATCCGTCGGAATGTCCGTGCGCTGGTCAGCCGTTAACTGCAGTTGAATCAGGGCCATCACGCAGTAATTGATGATACCGACAAATTCAGGTTCGATGCCCTCTCCCACGCGGCTCACGCCCGTTTCCTGTAGGGTACGAATGCGCTGGGCTTTAATAAAAATCTGGTCGGTGATGCTCGGCAGGCGCAGAATTCGCCAGGCCGTGCCGTAATCTTTATTCTTTTTCAGGAACAGATCTTTGCAGCGTTGGATAACCTGCCGATAGTCGGATTCTGTATCTTGCATAGTCGTCAGTCGATAGTACACCACAGGAACCAACCACTAACCGCAACGGCGGACCGTGACTATTGACTGGCGACTATCGACTATTTTTTATGCCCAAAGTTACAAAAAAAACGCTGAACTGCCGGGGACGGCTCGTGGATTTAGAAACGCCCGCCGTCATGGGAATTCTGAACGTAACGCCCGATTCGTTCTTTGCCGACAGCCGCGTTCGTCTTGAGCAAACCATCGACGTTGCCCGGATAATGCTGGCCGAAGGAGCCACCTTTTTAGATGTTGGCGGCTACTCGACCCGACCCGGCGCTGCTGTCGTTAGTCCCGACGAAGAAGCTGACCGGGTGTTGCCCGTGATCGAAGCCATTTTAGCGAATTTCCCGGATGCACTTCTTTCGATAGATACCTTTCGGGCAGCCGTTGCCCGGCAGGCCGTGGCGTCGGGGGCAGCACTCATTAACGATGTATCGGGTGGTACGCTCGACCCCGTTATGTTCGGGACGGTTGCCGACCTGAGCCAGTCGATGGACATTCCGTATATCCTGATGCACCTGCGCGGCACGCCCCAGACCATGCAGGCGCTGGCGACGTATACGAACGTGACGACCGAAGTAATTGACGAATTAGCCATTCGGTTAGCCAAATTGCGGGCGCTGGGCGCTAAAGATGTCATTCTGGACCCCGGATTTGGCTTCGCGAAAACACCGGCGCAAAATTTTGAGTTACTCCATCATTTAAGCGATTTTCATGTGTTCGATGAGCCGGTGCTGGTCGGTCTTTCGCGCAAGGCAACCATCTGGAAAACCCTGAACATCAGGGTTGATGAAGCCCTCAATGGCACCACTGTTCTGAATACGATAGCCCTGCAGCAAGGAGCCTCCATCCTGCGCGTTCACGATGTTCGGGAGGCTGTGGAAGCCATTAAACTGACCCGGCAGTTAACTTTTTTTTAAGCCGGGCTTGCGTTTAGAAAAGCAAACCCCTACTTTTGCATTCCCAAACGACAACGACCTGTTTTGGCGAATGGGACAACCGATCTGGTAGCTCAGCTGGTAGAGCAATACACTTTTAATGTATGGGTCCTGGGTTCGAATCCCAGCCGGATCACTTCTAAGTACTTACTTCCCTTAAGAATCCCCTGCCGCGACGCCCGACAGGGGTTTTTTTATGCCCCCGCTGCCCCCACCCCTTGCGTTTATTCCGGCAGGCTTAGTTTGCGTTTGACGTCTTCATAATTTGTCCAGTCAACAGCGCCTAACCGTCCCCCCGGATTAGGCGGAATGATTATCCAGCGAACGTCAATGTCAAAATCAATTGGTACGTTGCGGGGTAAAAAATAAGAAAGGTCAAAATTCATCACGCCCTTCCCCTGATTCACCAGAAAAAAATACCCAATGCTTAGTTTTTCGGTAACCGAAGGCAATGACAGCACCACCGATTTTTGACCAGGACTTCGATAATAAGCCATCACTAAACCCTTATCGAGAACGGCCTGCGTCAGGTTATTGTCTTCGAAGCTGGTGTAGAAATAGAGCGGGTCATTGTCGGATTTCCAGTCGGCAGCGGCAATCATCTTCCAGGGCGAAACAAGCATATTGGCTGCCCCCTGAACGCCCTGAACGCCTTGAGGTCCTGCCGGACCAATTGCCCCCTGAGGACCAACATCACCCTGAGGACCTTTGCAGGCCCAGAGACCGCCCAACAGAATCAACAGCAGGCCGTATTTTAGTTGATGTAATGTCACCTTTTCCATGAGTTCATGCGGTTTAAGTAGTAGTGAACACCTTTTATTCCAGCCAATTACAATTTCACGATTTTATAGCGCGTGCGGGTATCGGCTCCCTGACTGGTAAGAATATAGATGCCAGCCGGCAGTGAAGAAACATCCAGGTGATCGATAGTGCCGGGTTGCGACAGGTACCGGTACGTTTTTCCCTGCAAATCCGTAAGGCGGAGCGTCTGGTAGTTCAGCGCCGGGCTGAAAAATACGCTGCCCTTCTCGACCGGATTCGGGTAAAGCAGTATCAGAGAAGGATCATCCGCGTTGACCGGCGCAGCTTCCCGAAGCCCAACGGGTGTTGTGGCCGCGTCGGGCGACCCGATCAGTTCTATATTAAAATGCATATCGGGACTGCTCTGCGACGATTGGTGGACTTCGGCCGCAATCACGCCACCAGCACTGAAGGTAGTGGCCGGAATAATCACGGTTCGCCATTCCTGTTCGTTCGTATTTAGCGCAGCCAGGGTTGCTGGGGTAATAACAATGGGCGGAGCGGGCATATTCGGATCGCGGGGCAGCACCTCCTGCCCATTGAGGTAAATGATGACCCCATCGTTACGCCGGTAATTCAGAATATAGGATTGAAAGTACCCCCCACTCCCGGTAGACGGGCCGCTCCCATAGCTCTTCAAATAAGTCGTGATGTTTTTAGATTGACAATCGGGATTAAAGTCGTTCGGCGTTGGGCAGCCATTTGGCACCCGGGTTACCTCACCATCTTCACCCCGGGGCGAATACCCAATTGGCACGTAGATTCCCGTATCCCGGCTGGCCGTCCAGCCAGTTAGGTCATACGAACGTTGCCAATCGGGTGGTGGCGTGTTCGTAACGAGATAAAACCAGAGTTGCGGAGCCCGATCCACCTGACCAGTGGGATTGCTCAGAAAGTTGGAAGGCGCCCCGATTCCGCCACCGCCCTTGAGCCGTCCCACCACGTAATCGCCATAATAGTTCCCCTTGCCCATGTCTCCGCCCAGCCAGTAGTGTGTGGTAGGGTATTTGCCCCGCGTTCCATGTACACGCGCATCATATACCCAGGCTCCCGGCCGGTTATAGGCGGGTGCCTGGGGAATGGTCGTGTGTCTGACGGCCGGATCGAGGTTGTAAGCTGTGGTGCCATCGTTTACCTTGTACAGCTTCAAATTGCCATGCGTCATCGGATCATCGGCATACGGAACATTCAGGGCTGTCAGGTCAGCTTCTTTGTAATACTGGCGGACAATTACCTGATTGTTGCCGCTCAGTTCCGTACCGGGGGTGAGGGTCCAGTAGCGGTTGAAGATGATCCAGGGCGCTGTCACATTCCGGTAGCCATAGGAGGCCAGCCGGACGTAATTGGTGGGTGAGTAGGCATCAATCCGTGTCACACCGGCATTGCCCTTCAGTTGGAGGTCGAAGGGAGCCACCCCAACGGTACCGATGTTGTAGCCTTGTTTTTTGATGGACAACAGCAGATTCCCTGACTTATCGGCATAATGCGTAAATCCTTTGGCCGTATCCGTGCATTCACAAACGGCCAATCGCGACGCACCATCGGTCGGCGGGACGGCAAAGCCATCGCTGTCTTTGATGATGGTGAATTTATCCTTCACCGTGCCGGTGCCGGCAATGAACTTTGCATCTAATCGTTTGCCCGTGATTTCTACATACATAGAGCCGCCTTCATTGACCGAATGCTGCATGGCTTTATGAAACCCGGCACCGAAAGCCTGTGCCCCAGCCCGGCCCCCGGCCCCATTGACCACATAAATAATCCCTTCGTTCTTCGTTGACGCTGAACTTTTATAATAAAAACAGGAGTTGGCCGACTCATCGTATTTGCCCGACGACTGGGCGTTACCGGCTAAAAAGGGATTATGCACATTAATTTTGAAGGTGTCCGTTGGGGCCTCAACCGAAGGGCCGTAATTCCCTTTCATTAGCCTCGACCGCTCATACACGTGGCTATGCCCGGTCATGACGAGGTCTACCTTATACTGCTCGAGTATGGGCAGGAAATTATTTCGGATGTTCATGAGTTCGGGTTCGGTGTCTGAGTTGTACGAACCCCGGGTATATGGCGCGTGGTGCCAGTACACAATAATCCAGTTGATAGCCGGATTTACCTGCGCGGCTGCCAGGTCCTGCTTCAGCCAGGTCACCTGTGGGCCATTTGCCGCAAAAATCTGGGTTCCCTGTCCACTCTCGAAACCATACGAATCCAGACTGACAATGTGAATGTTGTTGTAATTAAACGAGTAATACTCTTCCCGGTGCGATGGCACACCGCCCCCACCATCCGGGGCTTCCGTGAAATTATTGACGATGTCGTAGTAGTGAATCGGGTGTGGTTCGTAGCGCAGGCCACCGCCGAGGACGTTATTCTGATAATCGTGGTTGCCGGGCGCGGCATAAAAAGGTGTCTGGCGGAACATCCAGTCGTAGCGGCCATCGATGCCATTCAGCGTTTTTTTGAATACATTATCCCGATACTGCTCGTCGAGACCCCAGTCATAGGCATTGTCGCCCATCCAGAGCCACAAGTCAACGTAATCAATGGCTTGCTGCTGTTTATAGGCTTTAAATGAAGCAATGACACTATCCTGCCGGGAATTATTCGTGCCAAAATCACCTAAGGCCCAGATACGGGTCTTCTTCGCTGTGCCGGGCAGCGGAGCCGTATAAAAATAATGGAGTGAAGCGGCCGTTGCCGACCCTTCCAGTTGCATCACAGGTGGACCGGCCACCTCAACGACGTAATAATACTTTTTGTTGGGAACCAGGTTTGTCAGCATAACCTGATGATCCGAGACTAAGGCCGGTTCGGTAGCAAGTTGAGCCTGTGGGTTGTTTACGGTCAGGTTAGTCGCTATCGTATCGTAGCGTATTTGCCCCTTCGATAGGGCTTCGGTACTCCACCGAATCGTCATTCGGCTGGTGGTACCCATCTGCAGATACGGCCCCCGCAAAATTTTGTGCTGGGGGGCAGCGGCCAACACCCCCTCCAGTTTGAGGTCGAAACGCAGGTCGGTGCTGTTGGTGGTGGGGCTGCCGGTGTTGGTCTGATGTACCTCAGCCGCAATCACATTCACACCCGTATGCAGAAACATACGCGGGGTTACGTTGTGGGTGCTAACATCAGAGCTGATGAGTTGCCAGGTATCTTCTTCGGTATCGTTCGGTGGACCGGCAGTGGCCGACGTGGCGTGAGTGATTACGCCATCGGGCATAAACTCGCGTCTTACTTCGGCCCCATTCACGTAGATCACGATGCCATCGTCACGTTTGTACTGAATGATGAATTTCTGGTAGTCGTTGATATTGGCAATGGTGAAGGTTTTGCGGAAACAAATAGTGGGGAATTTCTCCGGGCAGTTGAAGGCAGTTCCACAGCCCGTCGGTACTATCGTGGCAGCGCCATCCGCCGTACTATTGGGGGCATACCCCAGCGGAGACGCCCCACTGGGCCAGGCCGAATCATCGAAAGTTCCGCCCCCTTTCCAGTTGCTGGACGAGGGTGCCGTTGGGGCTGCCCAGTATTTCCAGGCAGACCCCGAACCAAACGTACCGCTCGCTGGGGATGTCGCTACGGGCAGCACGCCCTCCAGTTTGAGGTCGAAGCGCAGGTCGGTGCTGTTGGTGGTGGGGCTGCCAGTATTGGTCTGGTGTACCTCGGCGGCTATGACATTCACGCCTGTACGCAGATACAGGTGCAGGGGTACATTGTGCGTGGCAACATCGGGGTCAATTGGTTGCCAGGCTTCCTCTTCAGCGGTCGAGGCTGGGCCTGCGGTGGCCGACGTGGCGTGGGCGATTACACCACTGGGCATGAACTCACGTCTCACCTCAACGCCATTCACATACACCACAATGCCGTCGTCGCGTCTGTACTGAAGAATGAGTTTCCGGTAGTCGTTGATATTGGCAATGGTGAAGGTTTTGCGGAAACAAATGGCGGGGAATTTCACGTTGTTATTGGTGCCATCACAATTGAATACATTTGGCCCACAGCCCGTCGGCACTATCGTTACTTCCCCGTCAACCCGACCGGGTGAGTACCCCAGCGGAGATGCCCCACTGGGCCAGGCCGAATCATCGAAAGCTCCGGCCCCTTTCCAGTTTTCGGATGAAGGCGCGACCGTTGATGCCCAGTATTTCCAGGGATCACCCGAGTTCAGAATCGGTTGGGGAGTTTGGGCTAACAGCCTTGCGTTTGTGCCCAGAACTAGCATGATGCAGGATAAATATATACTATTTTTCATGATTGGTGGTATATTAGGACCATTAAATTTAAATTAAATCTCCAATAAATCCAACTGCTTTATAGCTATAAACTACTATTTGCACGTAGTAGCAGCTATAGTGGTGTATCGGAGTAGCCTTGATTAGGTCAGTAGAATTTGACGAAATAATTGATACTGAGATTCACCGTTTGTATCCAAACGCACTAAAACCAGTACAATAGGCCGGGAGATGAACTATCTGGAGGAGTTGTATAGTCACTTTTCAAGAAGAATTATAATCAAATTCACAATTCGTACCGTGAGGTATTAAATTCTGGCAAATGCTGTTTTTACCAAATTTTTTTGGTAGTATATTGCGTGACTTTGTCACAAACGCCCGTCAGCCCGACGACCTGCTACTGATTTAATTTCCCCGTCGGGCTACTCATTAATTTAGATTTTCTTAACAATCGCCCCTGTTTTTTGTGATTCTTTCAATTAGAATCCTGAATCGGAGGCTTATCCAACGCTGTTACGACCATGTCTGATCAGGTTGACCACTTGGCGGGCCTTTATCGCCCCGAGTTTGAACACGACAACTGTGGCATCGGCTTTGTGGCCCATATCAAAGGCCGTAAGTCGCACCAAATCGTATCGGATGCTCTCCAGATGCTCCGGCGGATGGAACACCGGGGCGCGGTAGGTTCCGAACCCAACTCCGGCGATGGCGCAGGGCTGCTCATCCAGATTCCGCACGAGTTTTTTGTGGACGAAACCCGTAAGCTGGGCGTCCACCTGCCCCCCGCCCTCGAATACGGCGTGGGCATGGTGTATTTTCCCAAAGATGTATGGCTGCGCGAAGAATGCCGGGCCGTGCTGAACCGGAAGATGAAAATGCTGGGGGTTGAACTCCTCTGCTATCGGGTAGTGCCGGTCAATAACAGTGACCTCGGCAATGGCTCGCGCTCGTGCGAACCGCAAATGGAACAGGTGTTTATCAAACGCCCCGCCGACATCACCAATGCCGAAGACTTTGAGCGGAAACTTTATATTCTCCGTAATTACAGCACCCGCATCATCAACGAAACCATTGCGGGCGTTGATACCTTCTATTTCTCGTCGCTCTCCTGCCGAACCATTACCTATAAAGGGCAACTGACGACGCTCCAGCTTGAGCCGTATTTCCCCGACCTACAGAACGAAGAGGTCGTCTCGGCACTGGGCGTGGTGCATTCGCGCTTTTCCACCAATACGTTCCCGTCGTGGAAACTGGCCCAGCCGTTCCGCTACATTGCCCACAACGGCGAAATCAACACCGTGCGCGGCAACGTGAACTGGATGAAAGCCGCCGAAGGGCTGCTCGAATCGGCCAAATTTACTAAAGACGAAATGGACATGCTACTGCCCATCTGCGACCAGCGGCAGTCCGATTCGGCCAACCTCGACAATGCCATTGAACTGCTGGTGATGAGCGGACGGTCGCTGCCGCACGTGATGATGATGCTCATTCCCGAAGCCTGGGATGGTAATCAGCACATGGACCCCGTCAGGAAGGCGTTCTACGAGTACCATGCCGCCCTGATTGAGCCCTGGGATGGCCCGGCGTCGATTTCGTTTACCGATGGCCGCATCGTGGGCGCTACCCTCGACCGGAACGGCCTGCGCCCCTCGCGGTTCTGGGTTACCAATGAGGACGTGGTTATCATGGCGTCGGAGGTGGGCGTGCTCGACATCGACCCGTCTAAAGTGGTCTCGAAAGGTCGTTTGCAGCCCGGTAAGATGTTTTTGGTCGATATGGAGCAGGGGCGCATCGTGTCGGACGAGGAGATTAAAGCCGACATCTGTTCCCGCCAGCCGTATCAGCAATGGCTCGATACCAACAAGATTAAAATCCAGGATTTAGAGGCCCCCATTCGAACCTACAATCATTACGACCCGGCCAAGCTGCTCAAGATGCAGCAGGCGTTCGGCTTTACGTCGGAAGACATCAGGATGATTCTGGCCCCCATGGTCGAAACGGGCAAGGAAGCCCTCGGCTCAATGGGAACCGACGTGCCGCTGGCCGTGCTGTCGGAGCAGAGCCAGCACATGAGCCACTACTTCAAGCAGTTGTTCGCGCAGGTAACCAACCCACCCATTGATTCCATTCGGGAGCGGTCCATCATGTCGCTCATTTCGTTTGTGGGCGCAACGTATAACCTGCTGAGTGAATCGCCCGAACACTGCCGTCAGGTTGAACTCGACCAGCCGGTTTTGACCACGCAGGAGTTCGACAAACTGCGCTTCATCGACCGGCCGAACTTTCAGGCCAAAACCATCAACTGCCTGTTCACCGCCGACGGGCAGGGCCGCTCGCTCGAACGAGCCCTCGACCGGATTTGCCGCTATGCCGAGGATGCGATTCTGGACGGGTACTCGATTCTGGTGCTGTCCGACCGCGCTATCGACTCCAGCCACGCGCCCATTCCGTCGCTGCTGTCCACGTCGGCCATTCACCACTACCTGATTTACAAAGGCTTGCGGGGTAAAGTTGGGCTGGTGGTCGAAGCGGGCGATGTCTGGGAAACCCACCACGTAGCTACCCTCATTGGCTACGGTGCATCGGGTATCAATCCCTACATGGCCTTCGAGACGATTGCCAACATGAAAGAAAAAGGCTTGCTGACGGTGGATTACGACCTCGACAAGCTCACTAAAAACTACGTGAAGGCCGTCAATGGCGAGTTGCTCAAAATCTTCTCGAAGATGGGCATCTCGACCCTGCAATCGTATCAGGGTGCCATGATTTTCGAGTGTCTGGGTCTGAATCAGGATGTGGTCAATCGGTATTTTACAGGTACGGTGTCGCGCATTGGCGGCATGGGGCTTGATGAAGTTGCCCGCGAGATTCTGGTGCGGCACTGCGTGGCGTTCCCCGAAATGCCCGTGTCGGCTCCCCGGCTGGAAGTGGGCGGCATTTATCAGTGGAAACAGCGGGGCGAAAAGCACATTTTCAATCCCGATACGATTCACCTGCTGCAACAATCCACGAAGAAGAATGATTATTCCATCTTCAAGAAATACTCGAAGCTCATTGACGACCAGACGCAGAAGGCCATCACCCTGCGCGGTCTGCTGAAATTTAAGAAAGGCGCGTCGGTGCCAGTCGACGAGGTTGAACCCATCGAAAGCATCTTCAAACGCTTTGCTACGGGGGCTATGTCGTTCGGGTCAATTTCGTGGGAAGCCCACACTACGCTGGCCATTGCCATGAACCGCATTGGTGGCAAGAGCAACTCCGGCGAGGGGGGCGAAGACGAACTGCGCTACACACCGCTCGAAAACGGCGACAGCATGAATTCGGGCATCAAGCAGGTCGCATCGGGGCGTTTCGGCGTCACGAGCTATTATCTGACCAACGCCCGCGAACTGCAAATCAAGATGGCGCAGGGAGCCAAACCCGGCGAGGGTGGTCAGTTACCCGGCTTCAAAGTCGATGACTGGATTGGCCGGACGCGCCACTCTACGCCCGGCGTGGGCCTGATTTCGCCCCCGCCCCACCACGATATTTATTCCATTGAAGATTTAGCCCAGCTTATTTCCGACCTCAAAAACGCCAACCGGGATGCCCGCATCAGCGTCAAGCTCGTGTCGGAAGCGGGCGTCGGCACGATTGCTGCCGGGGTAACCAAAGCCCATGCCGACCACATCCTGATTTCGGGGCATGATGGCGGCACGGGAGCCTCGCCCCTGTCGAGCATTCGCCACGCGGGTCTGCCCTGGGAATTAGGTCTGGCCGAAGCCCATCAGACGTTAGTAAAAAACAAACTGCGCGGTCGGGTAACGGTGCAGGCCGACGGACAGATGCGTACCGGTCGTGACCTCGCCATTGCCGCCCTGCTGGGTGCTGAGGAGTTTGGGGTGGCCACGGCTGCACTGGTCGCTACGGGCTGCATCATGATGCGGAAGTGCCACCTGAACACCTGCCCGGTGGGGGTGGCTACGCAGAATAAGGAACTCCGCGCCCTGTTTACGGGCAAGCCCGAACATGTCGTGAACATGTTCACCTTTCTGGCGATGGAACTCCGCGAGATTATGGCCGAACTGGGCTTCCGCACCATCAACGAAATGGTGGGGCAGGCGCAAATGCTCGAACTCCGCGATAACCTGCCGCACTGGAAATACAAAAACGTCAACCTCGACGCGCTGCTCTACAAAGAGCCAACGAACTTAGACGTGGCCCTCTTCAAGCAGGAAGAACAGAATCACGAACTGGACCATGTACTCGACCGCAAACTGATTGACCTGGCGCAACCCGCGCTGGCGTCCGGCGAGTCGGTGTATGGCGAATTTCCGGTGCAGAACATCGACCGGAGCATTGGCACGATGCTGTCCAACGAAATCTCGAAAGTGTATGGCGGTCCGGGTTTGCCCGATAGCACGATTCACGTCAAACTGCGGGGAACGGCGGGTCAGAGTTTCGGGGCGTTCGCTACGGCGGGCATTAAACTCGAACTCGAAGGAGATGCCAACGATTACTTCGGTAAGGGGCTCTGCGGTGCCCAACTGATTGTGTATCCTGACCGGACAGCGACGTTCAAACCCGAAGAAAACAGCATCGTCGGCAACGTGTCGTTCTACGGAGCCACGTCGGGCGAAGCCTTCATCCGGGGCATGGCGGGAGAGCGGTTCGGCGTCCGCAATTCCGGGGCTAAAGTGGTGGTGGAGGGCGTAGGCGACCACGGTCTGGAGTACATGACGGGTGGTTTAGCCATTATTCTGGGCCTGACCGGGCGCAACTTTGCCGCCGGGATGTCGGGTGGGGTAGCGTATGTGTATGATCAGGACGGCACGTTTGCCTCCAAAGTAAACCCCGAAATGGTAGACCTGGAAACCCTCACCGATGAAGACCAGGGCATCATCCGCGAATATGTCGAGAAGCATTTCCAGTACACCACGAGCAACGTAGCCCTTGCCCTGATTCAGGACTGGGATAACCAGATTGGCCGGTTTGTGAAGGTGATGCCCGGCGATTTCCGGCAGGCGCTGGCCGGTCGGGGCATCTCGCTGGCCGAGCAAATCCGCGATAAAAGCGTTGTTTATCAGGACATAACAGTGGATGTGACGCACGGGTGATGACTGTTCCTTATGCCCATAACGCTGAAATTCCTGACAGAAAACTTACTGGCTACCTACTCGACCACGCTCATCCTCAAAATAACGGTAAAGCTGCGTTCTACGAAATAGTAGGCTTTACCAAAGAAAATTCGGATGAGTTGCGAACAGCCTTGTTGAGTCATGTTCTCACTTATGAAGTTGCAAAGTTCATTCAAACTGACTTTGGGATTCGTTACGTTGTAGAGGGTTGGATGCAGTGCCCAAATGGGAAACAATACCCAATGCGGTCGGTATGGTTTATTGACAACGGCGAGAAAATCCCTAAATTAGTAACAGCATATCCAAACTGAGAGGTTATGATTAACGAAAGTGATTTGGTCGCACTGCTTATCGATTTGCCTGATGCTGATTTAGTGCGTGGTGACGTGGGCACTGTTGCTATGATCCATGGCGACCAGAAAGGATTTGAGGTTGAGTTTGTAAATGCGGATGGTAAGACAATCGCCGTGGAAACACTTCACCAAAGTCAAATCAAGAAAATCAAGCAGGAAAAAGCGATCTTACACGTTTCAGAGATGGAATTACAGCTATGAAAAACTGGGAAGAAATAACATCGCATTCAGAACTGCTGGCCGCACAGGAAATCAAGCAGTCACTCCACGAAGGCAATCTGGCCGATGTGGAGGAAGGTTTATCGCAATTGATTGACACAATGGCACGTTCGGAGAAGCGTGCGTTGCAGAGTCAGCTTATCCGGCTTATGATGCACGTAATAAAATGGCACATTCAGCCCGATAAACGGTCACGTAGCTGGCTAATAACGATTAAAAACGCTCGCTACGAAATAAAGAGCCTTCAGAAGTTTACCCCTTCCCTCAACACTGACTTTGTAAACAGCATTTGGGACGAATCCTTGACTGAAGCAACTGATGAAGCAGAAACCGAGACAGGTTTGTCAGCAGAGCATGTTGAGTTAACCTGGGAAGATGTGTTTGACAAGCCGTATACGCTTTAGATAAATGGGAAAACCTACCGGATTTTTAGAATTCACGCGCGAACTCCCCAAAAAGCGCGACCCGCAGCAGCGGTTTTACGATTTATCCCCTCGCTGTTGATGTCGGTCGTTCTTTTTATTAACGGATATAAATTCAAGTTTTACAGTAACGAAAACGACGAGCCTCCTCATATTCACGTCACGAAAGGTAGTGGTAAGGCTAAATATTGGTTGACACCGTCTGTTGAGGAAGAGTATAGCTATGGATTTACTGTTCGTGAACGTCGTGACATTCGAGAATTAGTTTTGGCAAACAGCACCCTGTTAATTGACAAATGGAATGGCTATTTCGGAAAATGAGATTTTAGACAAGCCAGCAAAGGACCCGCTCGACAAATTAATTTTTGAGCAGGGCTTACGCATTAAAAAACTGTTCTTCGATACCGAACTGGACTTGATGCTTATCTTATTAACCAACGGTCGGGTACTGAATCTGAAACTATCTGGTTTTGCCCGACTTAAAAACGCAACGGCTGAGCAACTTGCCAGTTATGAACTGGAAGATAACGGCATAGCCGTAAGTTGGGAATCATTAAACGAAGACCTGTCCGTTCGCGGCTTCATCAAACAGGCTGCTTTGGAAGAAACCTTATTTCATTTGGCGAAAGTCGTTTAAATTATAATGAAAAGGCAATTATCAGACAGCGAAAAGCAACAAGTAAAAACTCAGCAAATAGATAGAGATGGTTCTCTTCGCTGTTTTATCTCAGGTGAAGTTATTGGTGAAGACGACACTGTAGAATACGACCATATTCTACCTTTTTCTAAACAAGGAGATACTAATTTATCGAATATAAGAGTCGTTTTAAAAGAATATAATCGTAGAAAATCCGACCAGTCCCTATACGAAGTTCGAGATAATCTAAAACTGGAGCGATTATTCAATGAAAAAAAGAATAACATAAAGCTCCAAGATATTTTTGAACTTAAGGAAATCACTAAAAAATCATTCCACACTAATATTGAAGATGGTATAATAAAAATTGATGACGGTGTTGACTGCAAAAATTTCACTTTACTATTTGATAACATTCTGAATGTCTCGTATTTCTACGGACGGATTCCGATTAAATGGCTCGAAAATGATGACCAAGAGGGTCTCCAACCGAGAGTAATTGATTATAAGAGGTTAATAATTTTAAGAGATCACTTGAAAGATCATCCACAGTTAGCGCCATCCATCGCACGATTGATAGATAATCGTATTAAATTGTTTGATGGTCAGCATAAGTTAGCAGGCCAAGTATTAAATAATATTTCTGAAGTAGATATTAAAGCATATTTATCCCCAAGCGAGTTTGATAAAGCGAAAAAATTGTTTGACGACTTGATGATCACTAATCTTGATGCTCACTCAAAACTCAAACAGATTCCGTTTTACACATCTACGTTGCTTGATAGATTATCCGTAATTTACAAGGAAATGCTTGACGAGTTCACCTCTACAAAACCTGTAGAGAAGCACTCAGAAGCAAATTTTGTAAATTTTCTTATATCCGAAAAACAACATAGCAGAGCAGATGCTAAACAAATGTTAAAGAGCGCGATTCGAGTCAATGCTCTTGAGTTGTCAGCTATAAAAGAGTACACTGCAACTGCCTCTAAAGATGCAAATTTTGCTTTATCAATTGACTTATTGAATACCGTTGTATTCCCTAATACATTGTATTTAGAGCCATCATCAGCAAATTTTAAGTCTACAGGCGATTATCGCGATGCGGAGTTAGAGAATTTTAAAGTATTAGCTGCTTTATTAGTCCAATATGGGAATTTACCAAATTGGGTGCCTAATATTCGAGGAAAATCGTTGACTAACATACAACTGAAGGCCCGTAGAATTTGGCATAAAGGTTCTGTACTAACTTGGGCACCGTACCTGAAAAGTATATTAGGTGTTGCTTTCGATTTCGTTACAAATGACGATAGAGAAAAACTACTATATAGAGAAACAATTGATGTTGATCAAAAAGGCCGCATAGCTAATTGTTTACAGAGACTCTTTGGGCATCCGATGTGGGATGAACCAGAGGGTGAACTTGATACTTTTTTAGTATCCGCTAAGAGACAAGACGACTTATTCAACCGTAAAGGTCTCTCAGAGCGATTTGTCTTGATTGGAAAAAATTAGATACTACATAGTGTACTACCAATGGGAAAACCTACCGGATTTTTAGAATTCACGCGCGAACTCCCCAAAAAGCGCGACCCGCAACAGCGGATTCATGATTACAAGGAAATCGAGATGCCGCATTCGGAGCAGGACTCCGGGCGGCAGGCAGCCCGCTGCATGGACTGCGGTACGCCGTTCTGTCATAGCGGCTGCCCCCTGGGCAACATCATTCCTGAGTTCAATGACGCGGTCTATGAACAGAACTGGGCCTATGCTTATGAGATTCTGGCCAGCACCAACAACTTCCCGGAGTTCACGGGCCGCATTTGCCCGGCTCCCTGCGAAGCGTCGTGCGTGCTGGGCATCAATAAACCGCCCGTTGCCATCGAGTTCATCGAAAAATCAATTGCCGAAGTCGCCTTTGAGCGCGGCTACGTAACGCCGAAACCGCCGAAGGAGCGCACCGGCAAACAGGTGGCCGTTGTGGGGTCTGGCCCAGCGGGGCTGGCGGCTGCGGCTCAACTTAATAAAGCAGGCCATACGGTAACGGTGTTCGAGCGGGCCGACCAGATTGGCGGTTTGCTGCGCTACGGCATTCCTGATTTCAAACTCGAAAAGTGGACCATCGACCGCCGACTGGCCGTTATGGAGGCCGAAGGAATCACCTTCAAAACGGGCGTAAACGTCGGCAAAGACCTGAAAGCAAACGACTTGCTTGAGCAGTTCGACTTAGTCATGCTGACGGGTGGGTCAACCGTGCCGCGCGATTTGCCGATTCCGGGCCGCGATCTGAAGGGCATATACCCGGCCATGGAGTTCCTGAGCCAGCAGAACAAGCGCAACGCCAACCGGCCGTTGGTGGTTGACCACCAGGGCGAAATTTACCTGGATAACGACCTGCGGGCAACGGGCAAAAACGTGGTGGTGATTGGCGGGGGCGATACGGGTTCCGACTGCGTAGGCACCTCGAACCGGCACGAAGCCAACAGCGTGACCCAAATCGAACTCATGCCGATGCCGCCCAAAGACCGGGCCGAAAACACCCCCTGGCCCAACTGGCCCATGATGCTCCGTACCAGCACCTCACATGAGGAAGGCTGCGAGCGGCACTGGTCCATCAATACCAAAGAATTCATTGGTGATGAAAATGGCAATCTGAAAGCGTTACGCATCGTTGACCTGACCTGGAAGGCCGAAAATGGCCGGATGCAGATGGTCGAGTTGCCCGGTTCAGAGCGCGATATCCCCTGCGAACTGGCCCTTCTGGCGGCTGGCTTCCTGCACCCCCAGCATAATGGCCTGCTTGACGACCTCGGCGTTGACTACGACGAGCGCGGCAACGTGAAAGCCACGAATTACCAGGCAACCACCAACCCGAAAGTTTTTGCGGCTGGCGACATGCGCCGGGGGCAATCGCTGGTAGTGTGGGCCATCTCGGAAGGCCGTGAAGCCGCCCGTGCCGCCGATGGCTACCTCATGGGCGAAAGCCTGCTCGAAGCCAAAGCCGTGTCAATGATTGAGGTGGTATAAACGGATACAAGTACAAACTTTCCCGTAAGCAGTCTTACGATACTCGGATAAGCAAAAAGCTCCTAATCAATGCGTTAGGAGCTTTTTGCTTATCCGAGTATCCCCTCCTTCATCTCGCTGCGAATTCTTTTTTTATCAAGTTTGCCAACGCTCGTTTTCGGAATTTCAGTCACCAGTATGATGCGGTCAGGAACATACCACTTGTTTAACTCGCCCTGCGCTACTCGGGCCTGTAGCTGTGCCCGAATCTGCTCGGAGGTCAGGCTCCCGACAACATCGGGCTTCAGCACGACCAGCGCGTGGGGCCGCTCGCCCCAGCGTTCATCGGGCAGGCCCACCACCGCCGATTCGGCTACCCCCGCCACCTGCGACAAAGCATCTTCCATATCGAGGGATGAAATCCACTCGCCCCCGGTCTTAATAACATCTTTGGTTCGGTCGGCTACCAGCACCCAATGGTCAGGCGTGATGCTGGCCACGTCGCCCGTATGCAGCCAGCCCCCGCGCCAGAGTTCTTCGGCCCGTTCGGGGTCGTTGTAGTAGCCCTGCGTCATCCAGGGGCCACGCGCCACCACTTCGCCGAGCGAATGGCCGTCGTGCGGCACAAAATTCCCGTCATCGTCCATGAGCCGCAGTTCCACAAAGGGCGAAATCCGACCCGCACGGGTCCGGTAGTCAATCTGCTCGTCGGCAGACAGAGCCCGTTCCTCTTCGTTCAAATGTGTGATGCTCATGATTGGGGCGGTTTCCGACATACCGTAGCCCTGAAATACCTGAATGCCCAGGTCGGTGGCGGCTTTGGCCAGACCTTTGGTTAGGGCTGAACCGCCAATGATGACTTTCCAGCGACTCAACTGCGCCCGGAATTGCTGAACCGCCGGACTACTGACGAGCATGTTCAGAATCGTTGGCACGCAGTGCGAAAACGTAACGCCCTCTTTCAGCAGCAATTTCAGCAGCAGTTCGGGTTCGTAGCGACCCGGCAGCACCTGTTTAGCCGCAAGCGTGACCGCCAGGAACGGGAACCCCCAGGCATGAACGTGAAACATGGGCGTAATGGGCATATACACATCCTGTGCCGCGTCGAACGGTACGGCCTTATAACCAGTCGTGCACATCATTAGCCCCATCGTGTGCATGAACAACTGCCGGTGTGAAAAGTAAACACCCTTCGGGTTGCCGGTCGTGCCGGTCGTATAAAAAGTAGTAGCCCACGTATTTTCGTCAAAATCCGGGAAGTCATAATCAGGCGATGCTTCGCGCAGGAGCGCTTCGTATTCGCCGGCAAAACCATCCGGCACCGGCACCGAACCGGCGTCGGAATAAACGTTGTCGCTGATGACAATGAAGCGGTCGGCGGTGGTGAGCTGCCCCCGGACCGCCTGAAGAATCGGCAGGAAGTCCTCGTGAATCAGCACGAGTTTATCTTCGGCATGATTCATCGTGTACAGAATCTGGGCAGGCGACAGCCTCACGTTCACCGTGTGCAGAATGGCCCCCATGCCCGGCACGGCAAAAAACGCTTCTAAATACCGATGGCTGTCCCAGTCGAGGACAGCGACGGTATCGCCCGGCCCAACGCCGTGCTGAACCAGCACATTGGCTAACTGCTGAACGCGCCGGTTGAACTGCCGATAGTCCATCCGAAACAAATCGCGGTAAACAATTTGGCGTTGGGGTTCGTATTTCAGCGATTGGGCCAGCAGGTTTTTCAGGAGCATCGGCGTTTCGTGGGCCGACGCTGTGCGTGGAATTAGTTTGGTAGGCAGCATAAGGAAGAAAATTGTCTTTTGCAAAGATAAAATTGACTTCCAAACTGACAAGTTAATTTATCAGTTGTTACCTAAATAAACGAATAGCGCGGGAGCCAGGACGGGACTGCCTTCATCACCCAGCCTGCAGCCCCTGCCTGACAGCTCTCGCTCCCCTGCGTCTGACGCCCAAAGGGGCCTGTGCCGGGTAGGGATTGTTTGACACTAAACCTAAAAGATTTTGGAAACCTTTTAGGTTTGGAGCAGTCTACCGTCTGGTTATCCAATCCAGGATGGCGCTGGACCGCGCGCCGGTTTCGCCCGTGCTGGGGCTTTTGCCTTCACCCCGTAAGTCTTTCACAATCAACTCAATCAGGGGTTGCTGCACGTGCTCTGGAAATGGAATCGTATGTTGCGCCGACCCTGTTTCCGTTTCGACGGTGATGATGAAGTTCTCGAAGAACGAAAACGTGATTTTCCCTTTGGAACCGATAAGCTGCGTTTGCTCGATGCGCTGCTCTTTGTTCACCGTATAGCACCAGCTTCCGGTTCCCAGCACGCCCGACTCGAATTCAAACTGGGCCACCACAATGTCGTCGGCGGCATACAGTCCGGCCTGATTCCGGGCGATGCCGCTGGCGGTTTTGATGGGGCCAAGTGCATATTCCAGAAAATCGAACTGGTGCGACGCCAGGTCGTGAAAAAGCCCGCCCCCCGACATGGCCGGAGAAACCCGCCAGTTGGGTTCTGGCCCTTCACCCATTTCTCTGGCCGCCAGTTGCCAGTTCAATTGCACCGACACATACCGAATATCACCAATAGCCCGCTGGTCGATGAGTTCTTTCACCTTGAGAAAATACGGCAGTGCCCGGCGGTAAAATGCCACAAACAGCGGCACGCCCGTTTCCCGGCTCACCTGGTTCATAGCCGCGCATTCGTCGGCGTTGAGCGCCATTGGTTTCTCCACATACACGGGTTTTCCGGCGCGCATGGCCCGAATGGCGTAGTCGGCATGGCTGTCGGGTGGGGTCGCCACGTACACCGCGTTAACGTTGGGGTCGTTAATCAGGGCGTCGGCATCGTCGTACCAGGTTGGCACATTGTGTCGTCTGGCATAATCGGCGGCTTTTTCGGCATCCCTCCGCATCACGGCCACCACCGTTGAATCAGGCACTTTTGAGAAGGCCGGGCCGCTTTTCACTTCGGTTACGTCTCCGCAACCAATAATTCCCCACTTGATTTGATCCATTTGGCTACTAACAGATTGATACATTAAGCTGAATTCACCCCCATGCAGAGCCTCTTTTCAGGGGGTTGGGGGTGAATTCAGGTAGGTTCTGATACTATTTATAAAAGCAGATTAGTTCATAGTTTACCGTAGACCCGTTAACTGATGTTACGCCCGGTCTATTGCTACGCCCCTACGGGGCTGAAGCCGATGGGGTGCGACAGGCTACCAAAGCTAACGCCCCTACGGGGCTGCGGAATGGTGCTGGTTCAGCCCCGTAGGGGCGTTAGCTTTGGTAGCCTGTCGCACCCCATCGGCTTCAGCCCCGTAGGGGCGTAGCAATAGACCGGGCGTAACATCAGCTGTTAATTCAGAAGCAGGTTATTTTTTAGCGAACAGCGCCGATAGGCGTTGGCGACGGCTTCCTTTTCGCAATTCATGCGTCAGATTTATCCGCACTGCCCGCCTGAAATCTGCGTGCTGATAAATCCAGACATCGCCGGTTGTCAGGTCATACACGTTGGAATAAACGGTTAACTCGCCCTGATGCGTTTTGGCCAGAATTCGGGTGGCGTTGACCCGTGTTGCCGACGAGTCGGCAGCGAGCAGGACAGTGGCCATCTGGTAGCGTTCGCAAACCGGCTCATTCCCGTAGTCAGGATCGCTAAGATTGAAGTTTGTGAGCAACTGGAACGAGTGGCCCATTCGCTTGTGCAACACCAGTTTTCCGTCGTAGGCACCCAGCACAACCGAGGCTCCACTTTTGTCGGCTAAGGTCATATGCACCCGTTCCAGGTCGGGCAGCCGGTAGCGTTGCAGAAACGAAATTGCCTCGTTTATGGTGGCGCAACGCTCCAGTAAAGCCTGCCAGATAGAGCCGTTGAAGATTAGTTTCTGCCCGAAGTCGAGGGGAACGAAGGGCGTAGCGGTTCCGTCGAAAAACAAACCGGTGGTGTTCATGCCCCCCTGTAGTTGCCCATCGCTGGCAAACCCAAAGCCGACAAATCCGTAGCGCCCTTTTGCCGGAGCACGCACCACAACCTCCGCATCCTGAGCCGTCCAGTCTTCATGATTGGCGACCAGTACATGGTTGCCGCTCGTGAGCACCAGAATCAGGCAGGCATAGGCGGGCTGTATGCCCAGCAGCACGCTCAACAGAGCAAGAAATCGGTTCATGGCTGAATAGCGGTATGTTGAAAGCGCACCCGAAGGTCGGGGCGCATTTTGGGACCGTTGCCCGTGAAGTCGGCATAGGTCGCTAAGCCAATCTGAACGGTATCGGGGAAATCAGCCCGGTCGATGGTTTTCAGCAGGGTCCAGTTGGCTTCGTCCGGCGGGCGGGCCGACAGGCTGAAGCGGGCACCCTGTCGTTCGATACGCAAATACCATTCCATAGCGGCCGCCTTTGTCGGCTGCACCGCCGACTGCCCACGAACCGTATTCTGTAATAGTAGTTTCAGGTTCGCGTTGCCGCCCGTTCCTACGCCCAGAAACAGGTGATTTTCCGCGTCGCCGGTTGCCTGACGAATCAGCAGCCCACCCGCCTGAAAGCCCCGGTCCGGCGCGGCTGTGGTATCGGTTGCTTTGCTGACCTGCACCCGCGTTTCGACCCTGAAATTACCCTGACGCGTTTGGTAGAGCATTGGCCCGGTTTCGGCATCTTTCCAGCCCGACTTCATGAGGGGTTTCATCAGGATAGCCCCCTGTTGCTGATACAGTTTGACGGACTGCGGCTTAAAAACCTGCCAGACCGAGTCGACTACCGACCCATTGGTGGCCTCCTGCCGGTCGAATCCAGCGACAATAGCGCGCACGGCTTTGGTGGGGCTAATGATCGTATTCTGCCCCCAAAACGCTTCGTCGTAGTCGGTGGCGAGGTTAATGATCAAATTTTTGGGAAGCCATTTATCCGATGAAGCGATGGGTTGAACCGGGGCTGTGCTGCGCTCCGTTATCACCAGTTCCGTCGTTATGGCCACCTGTAAGTCGAGTTCTTTTTTGGGCTGTTGGTAGCTCATCGACTGATCAACGGCGGCAAACGCTAACTGCCATTTTCCGTTGGCAAAGCGGTAATCGGCCCGGACATCCTGCTGCTGGCGTTTGAGGGTGATGTTGAGCACCTTCGCCATTACTTTATCGGAACCGGTCAGATGCTTCAGGTAAGGCAGCCCACGCGGACTCAGGCCTCCCTCAAACCGGACAACGGCGTAGGTATCGGCGTCGATGAAAACAGTGCCTTTCTGAAGCGATTCCCTAACGCCTTCTTTCTGGTCGAACCGAACCGTGTACACTTGCCGCGCATCCAGCGTGGTCATCGAATCGAGCGCGTATTCATATTTATCGAGGAAATCGGGTTGCAAAAAAGTTGGCGGATTCAGGCGAATGTCCAATCCGGCCGCCAGCAGTGGCCCACCGCCCGGATGAAAATCGTCGAACAATCGGGTGGCTTTCACATCGTTGCTGGCCCGGCCCTGCACCAGCCGAAGCTGAAGAGTTTCCTTTTTACCCGGAAACGACAGCAGGTCGAAAACAGCCTCGGCTACGGACAGGTAGTCGGTCTGGTCACGAATTATTTCCCGGTAGAATCCCCGCACCTGTTCGGGTTCCTGCCCGTAATTTACCGGCATAGCGGCAATGGTTTTCTGAATCAGCGCCTGCGCTTTTTGGGGTTTGACCGTGACTTCGGCCAATTGGATAGCTGCCGGCTGCAACATGACCCTAAGTTCAGCCAGAACAGCAACCTGCTTTGGTTGATAGCCAAGCCGTGAGAGCGAAAGCGAATCCGCCTGAGACGACAGCATCAGCCGAAAATCGCCATCCTGATTGGTCATTGTGCCAATAGAACGGGGCTTGTTCGTCACGACATAAACATCGGTCAGCGGTGAGCCGTCCGGGCTGGTTACGTGCCCCGTTATCAGCCGTGTTTGTGCAATCGTCTGACCGGCTATTCCGCCACTGAACGCCAGAACCAAAATCCATTTCATACCCTTTTTTTTGTCATAAACCTACGCCTTCGATCCACGTTCACTGTTCTGTTTGGTCAAGTGGAACACCTTGCTGCGCTGATTTTCGATAATCGGATGGGCTTTGTCCCGTTAGTTTTTTGAAGGTTGTATTAAACGCTGTTTTCGAGTTAAACCCGGCCTCAAAGCCGACCCCTACCATTGAATAATGCGCTTTGGCCGGGTCGAGCAGCAGGCGTTTCGCTTCGGTAATCCGGTAGCCGTTGATAAGGTCTGAGAAGCTTTTGCCAAGTTGTTCGTTGATGACCTGCGAGACGTAAAACCGATTGATACCCAGCTCTTTCGCCAGCTTATCTAACGTAAGCTCAGGTTCCAGCCAGGGTTTCTGCTTCGCGAGATAGCTGGTAATTCGGTGCAGATGCTGTTGTTTATCGGCTTCGGTCAGGGTTGAATGCTGGTATTTGGCGACCTCTCGGGCAATTTCCCGGCGGGATACCTCCAGATCAGGCTGTATTAACGTCCAATACGACAGCGCGTACACCACCACGACACAACCCGCCTGAATGATCCGCAGCAGCCCACCCGCCTGGGGTATGTTGAACACCAGCAAATACATAGCCACGAACGCCAACCCGTAAACAACCGCCAACAGGCTTACGAGTATCTGCAGCCAATGGAGCATAGCAGGCTGGGCTGCCGATGTTTCCAGTCGGCGTTCCTGCCTCACCCGCTTCAATGCCTTGCCCGAATACCAGAATACGTGCAGAAAAAAAACATTGGACAACGCAAAATCGAGCAGTTCATGATCTCCCCATCCCCCGGCGGAGCTAAGGCTGAGCAACGCCCAGTACAGGCCCGGCACGGCGCCATGACGAATCAAAAACGACCGACTCAGGTCATCACCCAACAGGGTCTTACCGTAGAAAAAAACCAGCGGGCCATACAAAAATACCAGCCCGCCAACCGCCGAATTAACCAGCCCGGAGAGCTGAGGCTGATAAAGATACTCCGTCAGGCTCAGCGTCAGCAAAAGCACAAAAGCGGCTAAAAATCGGTTTGCTACGCGGTTTTTAGTTCTGAAAAACAACAATACGGCTACTAAAACACCCTGAACGGCCCCCAGTATCGACACTACTTCATTCCATTTCATCCTTGACCGGTGCTGATTACACACCTAAAGATGCAGTTTTGGGGACTTAGGTTGCCCGAATAGCTGGCCTTTAACCGTCATTCGTTTAAAACAAACTCAGCGCCCGCTCCAGAATCGTATCTTTTCCAGCCTGCCGGTCAACCTCGGCTAAATCGACCCGAATGTGTGGTTCTATCCCATTTTCGATAACCAGGCCATTGGGCAGGTAGGTAATCGACGAGGAAAAGTTGAACGACCAGCCATTGGGCAACTCCCACCCTACCGGCGCCCCACCCCCGCCCCCCGTGCGGTCGCCAACGATGGTTACATTCGGAAAGGCTTTCAACATGGCCGTGAAGAAATTACCCGCGCTGTAGACCGTGCGGTTGGTGAGCAGGACGATTTTTTTTGGAAAGGGTTTTCCTTTCGGCTCCAGAAAGGCATCATCGGGCGGGGTGAACTCGGTCGGGCCGGGGCCGTTTTTGTAAATCGTCGTATAGATGTGTCGTCGCTGGTCGGCAAGTCGCTGCGCCAGCCTGAATCCATTGATGGGATTACCGCCCTCGTTGTTACGAATGTCGATGATGACGCCTTTGGTATCCTTAAATTTTTCGGCCAGGTAATCCAGTTGATCCTCCGTAATGGGTTGGGTGAAACTGCTGTAGTAGAGATAGCCGACCTGCCCGTTTTTCAGGACGGTATTGATCAGTCGGCCCGTTCGTTCGGTGGTTGGCCAATACGATTTATCCAGTAGAGACCGGTCGAAATTGGCGGGCGCATCGACATACCAGTTGTAGTAATACACGTCAAACTCCGAGCGTAGGTTCACGTGGCCGTCCTTCAATACGTCCAGCATCGCCGACATCGTATTCCATAACTCGCGCTCCGTCGTTTGGGCCGTAACGCGGGGCCGGTAAACAGCATAAACCGAATCCCAGTCGATGTGTTTATAGGCAAAAAAGGAGTACCGCTCCTTCAGCGTTTTCCACAAAATATCGACGTTCTCGCCCGGCGAGTTGACCGGGTCTTTTTTGATGAATGCCTGCTCACAACCCGACAGGCATCCGGCCAGCGCAAGGCTGATCAGCATGTTCAGAGTACGCATAAAAAAGCTGGATTATAGTCGAACCACTAATTGAAGGGCCACCGTATGCCGACCTACATTGGCTGGAAAAGGGCGGTCGTAGTGATAAAAAGCCCATTCGTACCCCAGCCGTACCTGGTTTTCCCCGGCAATCGGGCAGGTCAGTGACAGGTTTGCTACCAGCGCCGGAAACCGATTGATGGTCACTAACCGCGCATCGTCGAGTCGCTCCTGGAGGAGGTCATTTTTCGGGTCGATGTAGTTGTAGAGATTGAGGTAACTGGGGCGGATAACGTGGCTCAATAAGGGCAGTTCGGCCATACCGTTGACGCGGATGAGTTTACCAAACAGCGGCAGTTTTCGTTCAACTCCGCCGGTCGCCCCAAGTGAGTTGGCAATCAGAAACGAAATCATGCCGGTATCGTTTTGTTCGGTAAGGCGAAGCGAGTTATGCCATCGGTAGGCTCCGCCAGCGAACCACCGCCAGCGGGCCGTTTCGTCCGACAGCCAGCGATTGTAATTGATTAGCAGATCGAGCCGGTACACACTGCTCTGCATGGGGCGCAGTTTAGTGGCATTGGCCGAATGAAGTTTCCCCACATCGCCCGCCAGGCTCCATCGGGTGAAGGACCGGGATTTGCGTTTCTCGAACCCCAGACCCACCGAAAACAGGCTGCCGTGGTAGGTCATCGGCGATACGGTCGGGTCTTGCAGCGTATAGGCCGATGTACCTAAACTAAGTATACCGTACTGTTCGTTGAGGGCTTGGCCATAAGCCAGTTGATTGGCCAGAATGATGAATAGAACCAGGAAGTGAATCATAACGGGAAGCGGGATTTTTGGCAAAACTCCGCTTCCCGATTCGCTTTACTGTTCAGATTGATAGTATGGAACGCCTACTGTCGATTAGCTTTTCTTTTGTTTTCCGGCCACGGCCTGTTTCTCCGCCATCGCCGTGATTGCCGCTACGAGCCGGTCGAGGTCTTTGGGCGAATGATAAATATGGGGCGTCACCCGAACGCCATGAATGTTCTCCCACTCGATGCCAACGGTGTGAATTTTGTATTTATTCAGCAGTTGGCCGTCAATCTCGGCGGGTTTCATGCCGTCGATGGAGAACAGGGCAACGGCACCGGCATATTCGGGTTTGAGCGACGTATGAATGTTGACTCCCGGCAACTCCCGCACCCGCTCCATCCAGTAATTTTTGAGGTAATGCGCCCTGGCAAACTTGCGGGCCGTGCCGATGCTGTTGTGAAAATCGACCGCCGTGCCAATCGCCATCTCGGAGGCAAACGAGCGCGTACCGAGGCTCTCAAACTTGCGAATGTCGGGGCCATCGGGTTCGTTGTTCGACAGCAAGGCCCATACGTTGCGAATCTTGTTCTGCCGGATGTAGAGCATCCCGCTGCCGAACGGCGCACAAAGCCACTTGTGCAGGCTGGTGGCATAATAATCCGCGCCGAGATCAGGAATTTTAAAGTCGAACAGGGCGAACGAATGCGCGCCGTCGGCAATGACCTCGATGCCGCGTTTGTGGGCTTCGTCGGCAATCTTCCGGACCGGCAGCACCTGCCCTACCCAGTTTATCAGGTGCGTAACGTGAACTACTTTGGTTTTTGGCGTGAACGCTTTCACAAACTGCTCGACAAGGGCATTGTCGTTCTCACTGGGCAGGTCTAAATTCAAATACACCAGTTTAACCCCATCGCGTTTTTCGCGCTGTTTCCAGGCGTTGAGCATGTTCGGGTAGTCCTGTTTAGTCAGTACGACCTCATCGCCCGGCTTCAGATTCAGGCCAAAAATAACCGTGTTCAGTCCCTCCGTAGCGTTTCGGTTGATGGCAATTTCTTCGGCTGAACAGCCCGCCAAATCGGCTAACTTTTCGCGCAGGGCTTCGCGGCCCTGGTCCAGAATCCGCCACATATAATAGGACGGGGCTTCGTTGGCGTACTGATAAAACCGAATGTGCGCGTCCTGCACGACTTTCGGTTGCGGACAAACCCCGCCGTTGTTGAGGTTGAGCAGATTCGGCGAGACGGTATATTCTGATTTTACCCACGCCCAGAAATCTTCATTCTGCGCCCACCCGGCCGCCGATTTTTGGGCGGCATCGGCCGTGATAAGCGGGCGGGCGAAGGTTTCGGGTAAAAACTGCGGGAGCGTCAGAGCGCCGGTGGCTGCGGCTGCAGTCTGGCGAAAAAAGGTTCGGCGAGAAGTAGACATGGTTGTATAGCTGCGTGAGGATGAACGAACTACGGTAAAACTACACGTTTTAGGCTATAAATCAAGGCCTATAAACAAGCAGAATTAGTCTGCTTCTGCCTCAGCCCGTTCAGTCTACTGTTCAGTACAGGTAAGTCAGTACGAACACATTAGCTTATTTTTGTTGTGCAGACAAAACCATTTCGCCCATGACCCCCACGGAAGTTGTCACGACGTACCGCCCTACTTTAGTGTCAATCGCATACCGCATGACGGGCGAAGTGATGGTCAGTGAAGATATTGTACAGGAAGTGCTGCTGAACTGGATGAATAAATCGGCAGACGGGATTCAGGATACCAAAGCGTACCTGGCAAAGAGTGTGCTGAATGCCTCGCTGAACCACCTGGCCCAAGCAAAACGCCAGCGGGAATTGTATAAGGGCCTCTGGTTACCCGAGCCGGTTCTGGCGGGTCAGCACGCCCTCGACGCGAAGCTGGATATTTCCTACGGATTTATGCTCCTGCTGGGAAAGCTCTCGCCGTTGGAGCGGGCCGTTTTCGTACTCAAAGAAAGTTTCGACGTTCCCTACCCCGAATTAGCTCAACTCTTCGACACGACGGAAGCGAACGGTCGTCAGCTTTACCACCGGGCTAAAGAGAAAATGGCGGCAACGAACCGACGTTTCGCGCCCGACCCCGAACAGCAGCAGGCTCTTTTGCAGGCCTTCGCCACGGCCAGCGAGACGGGCAATATCGACAACCTGATTCAGTTGCTCAAAACGGATGTTGCTCTTTACACCGATGGGGGTGGCAAAGTGCCTGCCGCCGTTAAGACGCTGTTTGGCCGGGTGGTGATCGACCAGTTCCTGCGTTCATTAGCCGACAAATACGGTGATCAGCTGAGTGTTAGCCCAGCGTTGGTTAACGGCGACGTGGCCCTGCTGTTTATCCAAAAAGATAGCCAGTTGGTGAGCACCGTTTTGGTTATGGAACTGGACGAAACGGGCATCCGTCAACTTTTCTCCATTCGGAATCCCGATAAACTGGCGCATGTCAAACATAGTTTTTAGTGAGCCTGTCACAAACGTGAAGGCTGGTTTGTCTAACGTGAAAGTTTCTGTTTTCTCAACCATTCACGCACATGCAAACCAACCAACCCCGCTGGGTGCGGGCTATTCTGCTTTATTTCATGCTGGCCAATACCGTACCGGGCATCTGGGCTTTATTCATGCCCCAGGCTTTCTACAATCACTTTCCCGGCTTTGGCCGAACCTGGATTGCCATCGACGGCCCCTACAGCGAACACCTGATTCGGGACGTGGGCGCTTTCTTTCTGTCCCTCACTGCCCTCTGTTGGCTGACCCTGCTTCGGCCTCATTTAGTCACCGTGCGGGCAACGGCCATCTGCCTGCTCGTGTTCAACGTGCCCCATCTGTGGTATCATCTGAATCACCTGCACAGGCTTCCGCGAATCGACCAGGTCGGGACTGTCGGGTCTCTGTCCCTCAGCGTGCTGCTGACACTGCTGCTGTTGCTTCACCGACCCGTTTCTGAAAAATCGAAACCCACTTTTTTGAGCTAAATCAACTATCAGCCATGAATAAAGTCTTAGTCACTGGCGGTTCGGGCGTACTCGGGTCGGCGGTTGTTCATACATTCCAACAAGCGCAACTTGATTTTCTGACCGGAAGCCGGAAGGCGATCAAAAAAGAGTCATACAGTACGGTCAATCAGTCGACGAGCGTTCCCTGGACGCACCTTGATTTAGTGACGGGGGAAGGCCTGTCGGTCGCGCTCGCCGGGGTCGATACGGTTCTTCATTTGGCCAGCGCTCCGGGTAAACTTGGCAACGAACCGGTTGAAACCGTCATTACCCGGAATCTGCTGAAGGCCATCAGGCAGTCGGATGTGAAGCATCTGATTTACAGTTCTATCGTCGGCGTCGATAAAATTCAGCATGGCTACTACAAGGCCAAGCGAAGAGCAGAAGTATTGATTGAGGAAAGTCGGGTGCCTTACACGATTCTGCGGGCAACGCAGTTCCACGACCTGGTTGATTTCGTTATAAGCAAACTCATGAGCTTACCCGTTGGGTTTGTGCCAAAGAAATTGCTGGATCAACCCATTCACGTTGATGCCGTAGCGCAGAAGTTATACGAGCTGGCCCAATCAGGCCCGCAGCAGACCATCCTCAATCTGGGTGGCCCGGAGGTACTGGATGCGGGAGCACTGACGCAGACCTGGATGACGCACCGGAAGATTACCAAACCAATCGTACCGATCCCTGCTGTTGGCGGCCTCATGACGAGTTTCGCCAGGGGAGAGCATACCTGTGCGGAAAAGGCTATCGGCTCAAAAACCTGGGAAGCGTATTTAGCGGAGCGCTACGGATAGGTTTACCTAATCATAAATGGTTTAGGTGAATACAATCTGCATCTTAGTTTGACTCCTCCGGGGTCAAACTAAGATGCAGATCCTAAGACGTAGATTGGCTTTAATCAGCCAGTTAAGAACATTAATCTACTACATTCATGCCGATAACGCTACTTGTTGTTTATCGTCAGTTCGTTAATAATGTTGGTGGCTCCGCCGAGTTTTTCGATGCACCACAGCACGTAGCGAACATCCACACAGATGGTGCGGTTGAGGTCTTTGTCGAAGGCAATTTTGTGGCTCAAAGCCTCGTAGTTGCCGTCGAAGGCCAAGCCAATCAGTTCACCTTTTGCGTTCAGCACGGGACTGCCCGAATTGCCACCTGTGATGTCGTTGGTGGTAATAAACGACACCACCACGTCGTTGCGAACCGGGTCTTTGTAGCGGCCAAAATCGCCTTTTCGGTACAAGTCAACGAACCGGGCGGGCAAGTCGAATTCGTAATCGCCGGGCTTGTATTTTTCCATCAGCCCCTTCATCGTGCAGACGTAATCATACTGCACGGCATCGCGGGGCTGGTAGCTTTTGACAGTGCCAAACGACACCCGCATCGTGAAATTAGCGTCGGGGTACATTTTAGCGGCCTGAGCCGGATTCATGGTTCTGATTCCCTTCAGATACTGCCGGCCGAGTTCGTTATTCTGGTTGGTAAAGGCCAGGTATTTAGGCAGGTAGTTCTGCCGGTAGTTGGTCAGAAACGCGCTGACATACCCGTAGGCCGGGTCCTGCTGCAACGCACTCACCGACGGATTGTCGCGGAATGCCCGCCATTTGGCATCATCCAGCAGCAGGGTGTTGGCGAACACGTCGGCTGCCCATTTTTCATACGTAGCCGCATTGATCAGCTCGCCGTAGCGACTTTTCAGGTCGGTGTAAAATTGGGCAGGCCGCTGGGTGCTGTCCACATCCGTATAGAACATCCGGGCGGTGGCAGCCAGAATCTGCCGGTCACTCGCCTGATCTTCGGCTTTCAGAAAGGCCGTGCGGGCTTCGTCTACGGTTGTTAGCGCCCGTTTGAGGGCATCGGCCCGGCCCGACTCGGCCGTTAGCAGGGGTTCGAGGGCACTCAGTTGTGCGGCCAATGCCGCCAGGGGGCTTCCCAGCACTCCCTCGGTTATGTACATCCGGTGGCGGGCGTAGGGCCGCCAGGCGTCGTAGGCCCGCTGCCAGTCGGCAAACAGGTTTTCGTAGTCGGCTTTGCCCTTCGCCCAGACCGAGAACCTGGCTTCGTCGGCCAGTTTGGCGTCGTAGATCTTAAACTTGTTGAGTTGCTTCGTTTCCCCATCGAAGAATTTCCAGTAGTTCGCGATGCCAGCATAGGACGAAGCCAGTTTGAGTTTCACGGCGGGGTCTTTCCGCATCTGCTCGAACATCAGCTTCAGCCGGGCATCGCGCAGGCCAACAAGGGCGGGGTTTTCAATATCCGTTTTCAGTTTCACCCCCAGGGCGGTCTCGTAGCGGTTGGTGCCGCCGGGGTAGCCGTAGATCATGGTGTAGTCGCCGTCTTTCAGCGGTTTAATGCTGATAGGCAGGTAATGTTTCGGCTTGTAGGGCACGTTGGCCGTGCTGTAGTCGGCGGGCCGCCCGGCCGCGCTCATGTACACCCGAAAGACGCTGAAATCGCCCGTGTGCCGGGGCCATTCCCAGTTGTCGGTGTCGCCCCCGAATTTACCGATGCTTTCGGGCGGGGTGCCCACAAAACGCACATCGCGGAAGCGTTCGTAGGTGAACAGCAGAAACTGATTGGCCTTAAAAAACGCCGAAACCCGGGCTTCGCGGTCGGTGCCGTTGGTAGCCCGCCGGGCGATGTTCTCGAATACCCGCGTCTGGGCAGCCGTGCGGTCGGTCCAGTTCAGCCCTTTCAGGCTGTCTTCGACCTGCGCGGTCACGTCGGTAATGCCGATAAGAAACTGCACCGTCAGTTTGGTCGGAATCTCGTCGGCCCGGCTTTTGGCCCAGAATCCGTCGCGCAGGTAGTTGTTCTGCACCGACGACGCGGTGGCGATGGCCTCGTAGCCGCAGTGGTGGTTGGTGAAAATGAGGCCTTCGGGTGAGACGATTTCGCCCGTGCAGCCCCCGCCGAAAATAATGACGGCATCTTTCAGGCTGCTCTTGTTCACGCTGTAGAGTTGCTCTTTGGAGAGTTTCAGCCCACGCTTCACCATGTCGTCATACACCTGCTGACCCAGTAGCTGCGGCAACCACATACCTTCATCAGCATAACTCCGCAGGCCAACGGCCAGCAGACTTATCAGCATTATCACTTTTTTCATCGTAGTTGACTTTTATAGTACGAAAGTAAGAAATTAAGCAACTTCGGCAACCTATCAAAAAATGGTAAATTTAATGGAGTAGCCCCAACGCTTTGGGTTGCATTCGGGTCTGCCTGGTAACTTTGTGTGGTTGCTCATTTTATCTGTTTCTTCTCACTTATGAAAGCTATTCTTTTTTTCTGCACGCTGCTGGCTTATCCGTTGCTTATCAGTCCGGCCACTTTTGGTCAGGGCCGGTTCGCTATTTCGGCAACCGTCTCGCCCATTTACCGAAGCCTCGACGGACGGAGTCAAATCCAGAATTTTGGCGCCGAGTTTTCGGGTAGGTACAGTGGCTTCACGACGGGCTTAACGGTCCAGTACGCGCTCCACCCGAACTGGTCAATTTCATCCGGTTTATGGTACAACCAGGTGAAAGGGGATGTCAATTTTCAGTCGTTCAACGGCGCTGCGGTAAGTCCGGCTGAGCCGGTCCGAACCGAGACCCTGCGAGCTGTACAGGTACCTCTGTTGCTGCATTATTCGCCGTCGGTCCGGCGGTTGTCGCCTTATTTATCAGCCGGTTTTTTGCTTACTGACAACTACCGCCGAACGTCTGTCAACAACCTGACCGGGCGTGAGTATGTCGATAAAGAATGGGGAGCCAGACTCCATGTCCTGATCGGCGCCGGGGTTCAATACCGCTTATCGCCAAAGGTATCCCTGATTGTTCAGCCAACGGCTACGTATCAGTTAGGGAGACCAGACCCATCCTATACGCGCTTTCAGGATGTGCAATTTGGGTTGCAAACCCAGGTAAAATTTACGTTGCCCTAATGCGAAAAAAACGCTGGTTTGGGAGCGCAGTTTATTACCAGAATTCTTTCTAACGCCGAATTGCAACCGCTGGCAAGTCAGTATTGGCACCAATCACCAACTAAAGCAGGCTGCTTTCTGCGGTTATCAATTTCGTTGCCACCCGGCAATGAAGCTAACTTTTCAAAAACCTGCTGAAATCGGAATAGCCGCACAAGGCGAATTAAACAAAATCAGCGTACACTGAACGAGCATACAGCTATCAATCAATAAATATTTATCTATAAAAGAGAAAATATTATTGTTTATCAATAAATTCTGTATTCCTTTGTATCGTTAATCAACTTCGCTACAATGGAAAAGCACTCAGCCACTTGGGTATTCCCAACCGTGAAGGTTTTGGCAAACCTCCTGTATTACTTTGTCCTGATTAGTTTGATCGTATTTACAGTGAAGAGTAGCCTGACGGTATTCGATCTGCCTGCGGAACGCTTTATCGCTGACGAAGAACCGGCTGGTTATGTGTCGGTGCCGGTAGCCTGGGGAGCCGTAAGCGACAAACCAATGGTCTCTACGGGCGAACCGCGCGTGGTCCTCAAGCCGCAAAAGCAAACGGGTCAATTACAGGTACCCATTCGTTCGACACCGGGCTTGTTAATCGTGGCACTGGGATTCGTTGGTCTGGCAACTGCCGTGTGGACGTTTTCACTGCTTCGGCAAATCTTCCAGAAGGTACAGACGGAATCTCCCTTCCATATCAACACGGCCCGCCGTATTCATCAGATGGGCTTACTCTTTGTTGGTCAGACGTTGCTGGAGATCGTACTGAAAATGGCGCTCTGGAGCCAAACAAGACCTTACTTTCGCCAAATCCATGTAGCGTACAGCAATTTCCTGAGCGTAGACCTCCAGTTGAATGGTCCCTGGTTGCTTGGCCTGATTCTGCTGGCTCTGGCGCAGGTCTACCGGCGGGGTATTGAATTACAAGCCGAAAGCGAACTAACCATCTGAGTCAATGGCAATTATCGTGAACGTTGATGTAATGATGGCCAGGCGGAAGATGTCGCTGACGGAATTGGCGGAGAAAGTAGACCTCACTATGGCCAACCTCTCTATTCTGAAAACGGGGAAAGCGAAGGCCATTCGGTTCAGCACCCTCGAAGCAATCTGTCAGGCGCTCCAGTGTAAGCCGGGCGACATTTTAGATTACGAGAAAGATGATAACGCTGATCCGGCGCAGCCACTCGAGTGAGTTTCCGTACCCCAGTCTGGGTTACGGAAACTTCGGAAACTTGCTGAAGTCAGGTTGCCGCTTTTCCAGAAAGGCGTCTTTACCTTCTTTGGCTTCTTCCGACAGATAATACAGTAGCGTGGCATCGCCCGCCAACTGCTGAATACCGGCCTGACCGTCTAACTCGGCGTTGAAGGAGGCTTTCAGCATTCGGAGGGCAATGGGGCTTTTTTCGAGGATTTTGCGGCACCAGGCAATGGTCGTTTCTTCCAGTTGGTCGAGCGGCACCACCTTGTTCACCAAACCCATATCCAAGGCTTCCTGCGCGTCGTACTGATCGCAGAGGAACCAGATTTCGCGGGCTTTTTTCTGACCCACCACCCGCGCCAGATAACTCGCGCCAAACCCGCCATCGAACGAGCCTACTTTAGGGCCGGTCTGTCCGAAACGGGCATTATCGGCCGCAATGCTCAGGTCGCAGACAACGTGCAGCACGTGCCCGCCCCCAATGGCATAGCCTGCTACCATCGCAATGACGGGTTTGGGAATGCGCCGGATTTGCATCTGAAGGTCCAGCACGTTCAGGCGCGGCACCTTGTCTTCGCCCACATAGCCGCCGTGCCCACGAATGGATTGGTCGCCCCCGGAGCAGAAGGCTTCGCCCCCCTCGCCGGTCAGGATAACGACCCCGACGCGCTCATCCTGCCGGGCCAGTTCCATCGCTTCCGACATCTCTCTGACCGTCAGGGGCGTAAACGCGTTGCGCTTGTGCGGACGATTGATACTGATTTTGGCAATTCCGTCGTAGTAGCTGAACAGAATCTCCTGATATTCTTTAATGGGTTGCCAGTTGGTCATAATGAGTGAATTAGCGAATGAGTGAATGAGTGAATAGGGTATGCGCCAGCTATTCACTCATTCACTCATTCGCTCATTGAAAATTCAGTTTCGTGATACTGCACATCCCACGTGTGGTCGGCCATCATGCGGACGGTGGCAAGGCAGCGTTCAAAGGGAAATTTGCGTCCCCATTCGGTTGGTCCGATCAGGGAAAGCAGGTCTATACCATTTTTGCGTGTGTAGAAATAGTAGGTGTGGCCCACCACCGGCTCAAAGCCCATCTGGGCCGAGTAAATCCGCTCCGAAATTTCGACGCGGTTTCGGATGGCGGTGGCCTGTTCGGCCAGCAACTGCATTTGCCGGTAAAGCTGGCTTAGCTGCATGTCGGTTTGCTCGCGCATGGCGGCCACCGCCCGGCCGGTGATTTTGCCTTTGTCTTCGGGGCGGATAACAGCTCCGCCCGCCGAGTGGGCATAGGCCAGCAGGCCCGGCGCGTCGGCAACTTTATCCGGCGAAATCGGATTGATGAAAACTTTCGCTTCTTCCATAGTTGTTAATGGGGTAACTGCCCGGCAAACGTCTTTGTTCGCTGTCGTTGAATGACAAAAAATAACGCATCTTTACGGGTGTAAATCGGCATCTGCCCACAAAAGTACGCGAAAACCGCTATGGAAACCACCCTGACGCCCATAGACTCACCTATAATGCCCCGGCACGAGTTTTTTCGGCTGGTTGGTATCAGCATCGGCGCTATTCTGTTAACCCGCTGCGTAGCGGGGTGCGCCAGTCAGGCCGGAGGTGATCCAACCCCCGATCCGAGCCAGAAAGTTGACTTTACCCTTCGGTTAAGCGACAAAGCCAACGAAAATCTACTCAAAAAAGGCGGCTATGTGACAACCAATGGGGTTATTGTTGCTCAAACCAAAGATGGACAGTTTGTGGCCGTGTCGGCCAACTGCACCCATCAGGGCACCGAATTAATCTATAAATCAACGGAAGGGCAGTTCTATTGCCCGCTGCATCTGTCCCGTTTCGACACGACCGGCAACGTAATCGTTGGCCCGGCCACCCTACCCCTCACCCAATTCACGGTTGAACCCAACCTCACCACAGGAACGGTACGGGTGCATAATTAATGAATAATGAATAGTGGATAATGGATAATGGATAATGGATAATGTAGCATACACGGTAGGACTGGTATCAGTTATACATTCTACATTATTCATTATCCATTAATTATGTTCCTCGCCCCCGCTGCCCCAGACCGCTGGCCTTTGCCCCAAACGCGTTACCAGATGCAGGCACTTGACTTTTGCCGGGCCTGGCTGAGTGGTCAGCCTGAGTTTACGCTGCATACATCCGGCTCGACGGGAACACCGAAACCAATCCGGCTCACGCGGGCGCAACTGCAGGCAAGCGCCCATCTGACGGGGCAAACACTTGGTTTACTGCCTGGTGATACCGCCTTAGTTTGCCTGAATGTGCAGTATGTGGCGGGTATCATGATGCTCGTTCGGGGGCTTGAACTGGGTCTGCCCATGACCATCATTGAACCAACCGGAAACCCCCTGGCCGGTTTTGACGCCACAAACGATCACTTTGCCTTCACGGCTTTTGTTCCCCTGCAACTCCAGACAATTTTAGCGACGAACAGTCCGGCGCAGCAACCCGATAAACTACCGATTCTGAATGGCATGAAGGCCATTCTGGTCGGTGGAGCCGCAACCAGCGCAGCATTGGAACAGGCGTTGCAGGTCATTACAGCCCCGGTTTATGCAACTTACGGCATGACCGAAACCGTCTCGCACATCGCCCTCCGCCGACTCAATGGGCCGGAGGCTACGGATGTGTTCACGGGTCTCGAAGGTGTAGAGTTGGGCACTGATGAACGTGGTTGTCTGCATATTACCTCGGCGGCTACGAATTTTGAGCGTGTCCAAACCAATGATGTTGTCGAACTGATTACCCCCGCAGCCGCTGGCCCGGCATACTTCCGGCTGCTGGGCCGGGCCGACAATGTTATCAATACGGGGGGCGTGAAGGTGCAGCCGGAGCCGATTGAGCAGATCATTCAGGCGGTACTGGCTCAGGTGGGTGTGCTGCCGATTCCGCGTTTGTTTGTGGCGGGCCTGCCCGACGAACGGCTGGGGCAGCGGCTGGCGGTATTTGTGGAAAAACAGACTATTCCTCAGGATCACTGGGCCATCATCCAGGAAACAATACGGCAGCAGGTAGGGCCCTATGCGGCTGTAAAAGAAGCCATTACGGTGGATGAGTTCGTTGAGACACCCACTGGAAAAATTGATCGGCTGAAAACTATCCGGCGTTACCGCTAAGTTTGTACTTCTGTTTTGTACCCTGCTATGTCGTTCAAACACCTTCAGATTCGCTACCAGACGGCCCGTTCGCTGCCCGCGCCCTACGCGTATTTCTACACCCTGACCGCCGAAGCCGTTGGCAGGGAGATTCAGGTTGACCTCGCCATTACGTATCCCGACCGCGACGATATTGACGATGACGAGCTGATCGCCGAAGGTTATACCCGTGACGACGATTTCAGTTGGTCGGGGCGATTGCCCGGCGCGTGGCTCGACACCCTGACGCAGTTAGTAAGTAAAACCCGCCTGCAACCGCTCGATGAGGATGCGCTGGGCGAAGACGATGATTTCTGGGCGATTATGCTTGACAGCGGTGGGAAAGAACCCAAACAGGGAAGACCCCAACAGGCCGACGACTGGCAGTATACCGTTCAGGAATTAATGCAGGCCGCCTACGAATCCATTGGCCGGGAGCGCCCATTCGACCTGACGTACCTGAGTCTTAGCCAGCAAAATGAGTTTAACCTACATCTGACGGCCTCGTTTGCCGAACGTTCTGTAACGGTTGTGAACATTCAGAGCGGGCGGGAGCGCACCCGAACGTTACCCTGGGCGAGCCTGCAACGCCTTATGCGTCAGGTGTATGAACACGAGTATGACCCCAACGATGCCCAGCTTAAACGCCCCAAACGGGCGGGCAACTGGCTAAACCTGGGCGGTGAGGAATGGTATGACGTTAGACCGTTTCGGAAGCTGGTATCGCTGTTGAACGAACTCTGATAAAGTAGTCTGACCCCAACGGGGTCAAACATGGCGATTCATACGTATGAACTACGTTTAAGTGGCTGTGAGGGCACAGCAACGGCAAGAGGGTTCTTTACCTGCCCTTTCTGAACCGTCTGGATTTTAGCCCGATCTGGTTTGATGAAAATAGCCAGCCAGGTACGGCGCGCTACCCTGAAGAAGTAAGGCGTTAACAGAATCAGGGTCGGTATCAGCCCAATCAGGTAGTAATCCAGGTCGATATTCAGCCAGACCATAACCCCAAACGTGAGCAGGGTATAGAGGGTATAAAACGCATAACTCACAAACATGGAGGCCCAGTAGAAACCCGGCTCAGGCATGAAGTTTTCAGCACAGTGCGGGCAACGCGGATGCATTTGGTCGAATCGTTTACTGAATGCGCTGTTCGTCACAAAAAAGTCACCCTGGTAACAGCGGGGGCATTTATTGAACAGAATGCTGTATAATCGGCTATCGGTTTTCATGACTTCGTTCATCAGTTAATCGAAAAAAGACCCTCACACTTTTTGTTAATCAGGCTATTTTCATGGCACAAAGATACCTGACAGCGAAGGCCGATGAAATGAGAAATCAAGCCAGATATGGTACAAATCAACGATGCGTATCGGCACGCTGGCGAAATTCGGCCGGTGTTTGCCGGGCGTATTTCCTGAAGAAGCGAACGAAGTAAGACGGGTCATTGAAACCCAGATGAAACCCGATTTCTTTGACGGACTGCGTCGTGTGTGTCAGTAACCGCTGCGCGTCAATAACGACCCGCTCATGAAGTAGCTGGCTGGCAGTTTTTGCCAATACTTTTTTGCAGATGTGGTTGAGGTAATTGGGCGTCAGGTTCATCTGGTCGGCATAAGCGCTAACCTGCCGAACGGTCAGAAACTGGTGTTCCAGCAAATCCTCATACTGACGAATCCGGTCATACAGATGAGTATCGGTTCCTGCCCGCTGCTGGTGGTACAGTCGGTTAGCGGTTTCCAGCAGGATATGCACGAAGGAAAGAAACACCTCCGCGCGGCTCGGCTGGTGCTGTTCGTATTCGTTGTAGGCATACGTCAGTACATCCCCAAAAAAGGCTTGCCGGTCGGTAATTTCCAGCAGGGGCTGGTGCTGGTGTGAGTGGTAAAACGGGTACTGATGCAGCCGGTTTCCGAAGCGCGTGCGAAAAAAATTGGCCTCAAAAAACAGGTTATACCCTTGTGTATCAGCCGATAACTGCCAGCTATGCACTTGTCCGGGGGTCAGAAAGTAGAGTTGGTGAGCCGCTATTGGATAGGTTCTGAAGTCAATCGTGTGCGTGCCGCTCCCCTGGCTGATCCACATCAGCAGATAAAACGTGTGTGCATGCGACTTGTCGATGCCGGTAAACTCCTGCACGAGTTTTTCCAGCCGGGTCATGTAAAAAAGCGTGTCCGGCTCGTGGCGGGGAAACGACTGGAGTTTATAAACGGGTAGGGCTGATTTCATAAAACAGTACTGATCAGGTTCCTTTCTTCCACACCTCCGACGAGACCATACCACCCACCTGTGCCTGCTGTTTTTGGCGGATTAATCCTGATTCAGCCAGGAGTTTCGACCAATCGGCTACTTGCCGAATTTGACTACCCGCCGTTAACCGAAAAAAACGAATCATCGCCCAAAGTACGGCTTTTTGCCACCAGATTTGGGGGTGAACAAAATCAGTAACGAACCATAACCCGTTCGTTTTCAACGTAGTGAGTAAGCGGGGAACCAACTGAGTTTGCAGCGTTTGTTCGGTAAACAGGTCCAGCACAAAGGGGGTCAGGATAATGTCGAAATGCTCGTTAGTACTCAAATTGAGGGCATCCCCTACCCGAAAGTCAACCGAACCCAACAGGCCATTCCGAATCATCCGGCGACTGGCGAGGCTCAGCATTCGGCTTGAGGCTTCGAGGTAAACGACCCGGCGCGGCTGGCAGCGCGTCAGCACCTGTTCGAGCAGCCAGCCGGTGCCACCCCCCACAATCAACACCGACGCACCGACGGGTATTTTCCTCAACCAAACTACTTGTGCCCGTTGCAATCGTCGCCCAAAGACGGCAAAGGCAAGGGCGTCATACGCTGGGGCAATCGCGTTGAAATTCCCTCCTACGGTGGGTTGAGGTTTCATAATAAAGGCAGTAAAAGGCTGGGATACAGAGATGCACAGAGGAAATAAATAAAATACTTTGTGCATCTCTGGTTCCAGCCTTTTCAAGAAAATTACTCCCCAAACGACAGGAAATCTTTGTACATCGCACACTCGCGAATCATTTCCTGATGAAACGCCGAGCGGGTGTGGTTTTTGAAGAAATCGGTGTAAACAGTGGCGTATTTTGATTTACGCAGCGTCGTCATCGTCTTCACAAACGTCGAATCGTCATCGGCAATGTACCCATTTCGGAGTTGCTCGATGGAGCGATTGACCGCAAAGGCATTGGCTTCGCACCGGGCGGCCATGTAGGCGGCCCGGTCGGCAAGGGTGGGCGTTTTGGCCGCTTTCGCCGACTGCTCAAAGTAGGTCCGGGCGTGGGTCGTCGTGTAATAATCCGTATTCATCACCACGTCGAAGTATTTTTGCTTCGCCGTAGGGTCGGTTGGCGCGTCATATAAGGGCGGTTCCGCCGAACTCCAGTACGATTTTGCCAGCAGCCAGGCATTGCCATACCAACTCAGGTTCCAGGCTCCGCAACCCAACTCGTAATACAGCCCGGCAGCCTTGTCGCCGGTTGCGGCTTTGGCCTGCTGCTCCAGGTCGGCCATGTGCCGGGCAAACGAAACCGGTGTATAAGGGTTCTCTTCTTGTTCAGCCGGAAAATTCAGTCCACCGGCGGGCGCATACAGGCGGGGCATTTTTACGGCAAATGGGTTCTTCTGAAAATAGAGCGTAAAGGCTTCACCCGCCCACGTTTTCGGATCGACCTTCGCCAGGGCATCGGCGGCTTCGGCGTAGTGGTGTTCCATCATCAGCCGACGACCCAGCAACAGGTGCAGGTGGTCGTTGGTGAGACCCGACAAGGCCAGCAGTCGCTTGTCGAAATCCGTAGGAGTAGCTTGATTAGCAAAAGCGATAACCTGCCGAACGGTGCTTACCCGGACCGTATCCTCAATGTAGCGCGGGTCGGCAGTGCTGGCGAAATACGTCTCTGAGCCGGACTGCGTGGTGAGCATGGTCATCAAATAGGCCTTCGCCTGACTTGGCCCATCCACCAGTGACGTTCTTAGTCGGCTGCATCCCGACAGCCAGCCGGTTTTCGCGTTAGCTTTGGGCTGGTAAAGGTCTGCAAACTGGTTACAGACCGCCACAAAGGCGTTGTTGAGCCGGAAATTACCCGTACTGTCGAATTGTTCTATGTAGCCAATCAACTGTTTTTCAACGTCGGGTGTTACGTTCTCCGTCTGCGCGGCCAGCAGTAACATGCGCTGCACGGCAATCTGCGTCTTCAGGTTTTTGTTTGTTGTCGGTAATAGAGCCGCCTGGTCTAAGTAGGTTTGAGCGGCTTTGTACTCTTTCCCGCTATACGCTAAATAAGCCGCAGCCGTGTACCAGAAGGCCGGATTACCAAGCGCCTTGTTCTCCGCTGATTCGACCGCGAACGCCCGCAGTTTTGTAAAGTACGAGGGAGACTCGGCCTGACGACCCACAAATAGCGTCGAATCGGGCCGCTCCGAAAGGCCATAGTTGGTGAATACCTCGCTACTCGTAAAAAAATAGTACTCATTCCGGTTGATTTCACGCGCCATCACCAACTCCACTAATGAATTTTTGGGCGACAGATGAACCAGCGCCTTGAGCAAATCCAGCCCATCCTGCCGACCCGTCGGGCCGCCCGGCTGAATGGCGCAAAGGGCATACACAGCCGCTCGCTCCCGATCGGTTTTGGCATATTGCAGGGCATCTTCCCGAAACCGAATGCCGTACTTGCGTAAACTCGTTTCGGCGGCTTTCCGGCGCGATGGGCAGCGGTCGAACACCTGCGCGAACTCGTAGATAGCCCGTGCGGTATCCCCCAGCGCCAGTGTGGCCCCTGCCCGGCGGCACAATGCCCAGTCGCTGATAAAGGTCGGCTTCGGCAGGGGCTTGACGAACCCGTCATACAATTGCTGTGCCTGTTTGTACGCGCCGGTTTCGCAGGCCAGCTTCACAGCCTGAAACGCCCACCGTTCTTTCAAAAACGCATCGGTTGTGGTTGCGTAGGCCGCTTTGGCGTCGTTGAGCAATTGAGGGAGTTTGGCGCTGTCGGCTTTGGGAGCATCGGCATTCCAGGGGTTACCCTGCCCGTTGTCGGCTGCCCAGGCGAAGTCTAAGTAAGCCACCGCCGGCGTTTTACCTTGCTCCAGTTGCGCCTTTAGTTTACCGACAGCCCCTTGTTCTTCGTTGTATAACGCCTTGCTGATGAGACTCTCCGACAGGTTGCCGCCCGCGTATGTCGCCCACGCCTGCACGTTCTCGTCAACAACGGCACTGTCGCTATACTGTTCGGCGATTTCGGCGTCGTTGTAAAACTGGGGCGTAAAAAAGTACCGGCTGTCGTCGGGTTGAGTAGTAGCCGTTTCGGGCAGAAAAAAACTCATGAATTCGCTGGGGTCGAAGGAGGGGCCACAGGCAAAGCCCAGCAACACGGCAACCAGCAGGGCGGGCCTACGGAATCGACGCAGGCCGAAAGAGGGTTTGGAGCGTTTCACGCGGATAAGCAGATAGACTGATCGAGTCGAGGTGATATAGGGCAAATGTAAGTTGCTTACCCCGAATCTGATTCAGCAGGCGGGCTTTTTCCTTAAGCAGCATGTCTGACGTAACAGCCTCGGCCCGAAACAAATCACCCCGCCAGATGGAAAACCCAAACGCCGATGTGTCGCGGGTAGCCACAAAGCGCATCGAATCGGGCTGAGCCGCCAGAAAACTCCGATCAGCCAGCGTTTTTCGGTCGATGTTGCTCAAGAACGTCAGGAAGCGATTGTTGCGGTACACCACCGTCCAGCGAAACAGCGGCAGCACCACATCGAGCGGCAGCGGGTAGGTTGGCAGAAAAGACAGATACTGGTCGGCCACGTCACGGTCGTAAATGGAATTGCGGGTATCGGCCCGTTTCCAGTCGGCCATGTTGTAGAGCATGAGCATTCCCCGCGACACGGGCGGAATGCCGGTCTGGTCGGTGTATTTAATCTGATGCAGGCGAATGGTAGCCGAAAGCGGGCAGCGGAGTTGATTTTTCAGCAGTGTCAGGAGCCGGAAATAGCGGTCGCGGGTGCCGGTGCTCCAGTCGCAGTCAATCTGTAATTCGCTGAATGTCAGCGCATTTTTCTGGCTGATACGCGCAATGGTTTGCGTAATGTGCGTGGCAAGTTGGGGCAACGCGGCAGGCAGAATATGGGTGAGTGTACGGTTGGTGATGAACACCACCGGCACGACGTTTCCGATAAGCTTTTGCCGAAACTGCACCCTCGCTTTGGGTATGGGCTGGCGGCTTCGGGCGTCCCAGTCCACATCAAAAAAATGGATATATAATTTCCTGACATGCAGCCGGTTGAGCTCGCTTAGTTCAGAACGGGTGGGGTTGTAAGCAACTTTCCAGTGGTAAAAAGCGGGCGTCAGTTGTTTGGGCGATTCGGCCTGCTGGCAGGCGAACAGGCCCGCGCAAAGCATTAGAAAGACAACTCCGTTTCTATACCACGTTCCCACACGTTTCATAGAGCGCGAAGTTAGGGGAAATGCGTGGGTTCCCTCACCCCAACCCTTCGCGCAACGGCGTACTGCCCAAAGGGTAAGTGGCCGGGGTGAGGGAACATGTTATTTCTTAGCCGTGAACTTGAGTTCGAGTGTCTCTTTTGTTTGCGGGTCGGTCTCATTCAGGTTAAAAATGATGTTGTTGCCATCGACGTCAGCGACCAACTGATTATCGACATACAACCCATAGGCTTCGCTGGTCTTTTTTACCTCCACATTGTCAATATCAATCGACTGGTCCTGCTCCCCCGTTACTTTCAGCGTGAGGGTGAGCGTCACGTTTTCCTCCGATGTGGGGCTAAGTTTGACCGTACCCGAAACCGTTTGGCCGCCCTGGGTGTACGGCATTTTAGGCAAATTAATCACATCCGAACCTGACGCATATCGGAAGGAAGTCAGCGTATAGGTGCCCGCAACGGCTTCGGCTGCTTTTTGCGGGTTGACGTCGTTTTCTCCTTTTTTGCAGGCGGTGAACGATACGAGGACGAGTAGGAAAAGAATGAGCGTTTTCATGATTTTTGGTTGTTTTGCAGGGGCGATTACCGTCAATCACCGAGGCAAAACTATCGGCTCATTCCGGGCCTGACAATACCGCAAATGCATGATTTTCAGATTGGTTTAATGAGTGAATGACTGAATGAGTGAATGAGTGAATAGCTGACGCAAGCCCTATTCACTCATTCGCTCATTCAGTCATTCACTCATTAATTTACCTCCGGCCCAGGTACTTATTGACGGCTTCCACTCTGGAGTGGACCTGGAGTTTTTCGTAGATGTTGAAGATGTGTTTCCGCACGGTGGTTGGGCTGACGAACAAGTCATTGGCAACCTCCTTGTGGCTGTGGCCTTTCGAGAGCCGCTCCAGAATTTCGCGCTCACGGGGCGTCAGCACGTTTAATTCGTTCGGTCCTGATGGGCTGGTGTGAAACGAACCGGCGATTTTACGGGCAATGGTGCTGCTCATGGGCGCCCCGCCCTCGTGCAGTTCGGTGATGGCTTCGAGGAGTTTATGGGGTGGGCTGCGCTTGAGAATATACGAATTAGCGCCCGCTTTGAGGGCTTCAAAAACCGTTTCGTCTTCGTCATACATCGTACACATCATGAACTGTGTGTCGGGGCAGAGCGATTTCAGATGCCGCACGCAGTCGATGCCGTTCATACCCGGCAGGTCGATGTCCATCAGCACCACATCGACGCAGTGGCCGGGCAGGGACTCCAGGGCGGCTTCGGCGGTCTCGAACGTAGCCTGACAGGCGAACCCATCGGCACCATCGACCAAAATGGCCAATGATTGTCGGATAGGCTCTTTGTCTTCAACGATGGCAACAGTTATGGGGGTTTTCATCCGGCAATATTGACCGTTTTTCCGGGCAAATGCTATACTACATTTGACGTATTTTCTCGGCAGGCACCGGCGCGTAAGGATAGGTTATTTTAACGCCGGTGCCCGTCGGCGACGGTAAAATGTCGCAATTCCCGCCCGATTCGGCCATTCGGTTCTGCATATTGCCCAACCCATTCCGCAAACTGGCCTTGCCGCCGGGCGTAAATCCACGCCCGTTATCGCATACGTCGATTACCAACTGGTCGGCCTGGGGCTGAATGCGGAGAGTTACTTCCGTTGCATGGGCGTGCTTAACCACGTTGTTCAGGGCTTCCTTAACGGTCAGAAACACGTTTCGCCGGTCCACACCCCGCATTGGAATCTCCTGGGGTGACTCTTCGACCTCCGTTCGCAGATGCAGCGGGGTGTTGTCGATAAACTCGCTGGCATACGAGCGGGTGTAGGCAATCAGCCCGTTCAGGCTGTCGTTTTTGGTGTTCAGCGACCAGATGATCTCATTCATCGACGTGATCATGTCCGCCGAGATGCTGGAGATTTTTTCCACTTCGGGCGTGGTGCTGGCCCCCATACGGCTCTTGACCACTTCGCTTAGCAGGCCAATAGCGGTCAGCGATGCGCCCAGGTCGTCGTGCATTTCTTTGGAGATGCGGAGTCGTTCTTTCTGCTGGCCCTGCAACTCCGACTGCACCACCGCCAGTTCGCGCTCCCGCTCGGCAGCAAGCAGAGCATTGGCGGCAGTTCGCTGCCGCTGGCGATAGTATAAATAGCCAAACACCAGCCCGCCAGCCACGCCCGCAACCACTAAAGTTGCTATCAGCAGCCAGAGATTCTGGCGTTTTCGGTCCGCTTCCAACTGGGTAATCTGCCGTTGTTTTTCGGCGAGTTTCTTCCCATTTTCGGCCTGTTTGAGTTTCAATTCGTACTCCTGGAGCAAATCTTTGGTTTCCTGATTATTCAGCGAATCATCGACGCCAATGTATTTGTCCAGCCATTCGGTCGTCGCTTTGTACTGTTTAAGTCCGGTGTTGGCAATGGCATATTCGCGGTAAATATTTCTGAATTCGGCCAAACCAACCTTGTTTTTTGTAGCGATGGCGTAGGATTCGTCCAATAGTGTTTTAGCCTGTGCATACTGCTTCATGCGGCTGTTTGTCTGCGCCAGAGCCATTAACAGATGCAACTCATGGCGGGGGTTACCCAAACGGCGACTCATCCGCAGGGCCTCGCGCTGGTAGTACAGGGCCGAATCATATCTGGCTTCGTCGCCATACTGATAGCCGATGTTGTTGTAGAGGTTCACCATGAAATCCAGGTCATTTTTTGGGTCAACCCAGGGCTTCGCTTTCAGGTAATACGCCCGTGACTCCCGAATTTTTTTCTGTTTGCTGAGTACATTCGCGATGCTGAAATAGTCGATGGCAATGGACCGCCTATCCTGTTTATCCGTACTGTCGAAGGCCAGTGCCCGGTTGAAATGGTCCAGTGCCTGCGGATACATTTCCTGCTGTTCGTAGATATAACCCAGATTCTGGTTGATGACAGCCACATTTTTCAGTTTCCCAATCAGCCTCATGAAGTGAGCCGCCCGGTGGTAGTTGGGTACGGCTTCGCTCAACTGGCCCGAATACAGGGCGGTATTGGCCAGGGCGAAATAACTAAGGCCCATATTCCGCTTCGATGTATCCTGCTTTGCCTTTTGCAGCGCATCCTGCGCGATTTTTTTAGCCTCGGCATGACGACCCATGTTATTCAGCAGATAAGCCATCAGCCGAACACTCTCGAAGTAGCCTTTCGTGTAGTTGATTTTTTGCGCGAACGCATAGGCTTTCTGGTAATAGTTCAGAGCCGCTGCGGTCTGTTTGGTTTCAACGGCTTCTCCTTTTTTCAACAGCGCCAGCACATAGCTGGTATCGGTGGGGTTGGCCGCCAACTGGCCGAAACCGAGGGCACAAGATACCATAAGCACTAAGGTGACAACCAAAAGTCGTTTAACGAACCTAACCATGATAGTTGAGCGAATACGTTACTCAACAAAGATAAACGAACCCGACGTAATCGCTTCATAGGCTGCGGGTGATTAGCGGTTTATGGCCTGAATCGATTTGATAAACGAAATGGTCCGCTCCACTTCCTCAAAGCCTACCCGCTCATGAAAAGCCGCACCCAACGTATTGTCCAGCAATACGTCGGACGCCAGTTCCGTACAGCCCTGTTCTTTAGCCCATTGCTCCGCCCGCCCGATGAGCGCCCGCCCCACGCCCTGCTGCTGGCAACCCGGCACCACGTAGATGCCTTCGACAAAGGCGACCGGCGTTTGTGAGGCCCCCGGCACGTAATCGACCCGAAGCGACAGATTCATAAAACCAATGGCCGTGCCCTGCCCATCCCGAACAAGAAACCCAGCCTGCTTTGGCGCTTGGTAAATCTCGTTCAGTACTTCCTGCATTTCGGCCTCCGTAGAATCCGGCCACAAGGCCAATGCCAGCCGTTGCCAGTCCTGAAAATCGCCTTCGGCTACTTCTTCGATACGCATACGAATGGGGTTTATAGCTTATACTGCTCTAGCGCATTTTTGCCTGATCACTTACGTAAGCAAATTTAGTTTTTAGTGTGTGGGTGTATATATTTTTGACCAGCAAACACCTACACACTTAAAAACTCTAAACTAATATGACTTGGGTTTTAAGTAGTTAAGTGCCGTAGGCACGAGATGTTTGTAGCCATTTGGCTACAAACATCTCGTGCCTACGCGACGATATTATTCCCGAATTCATGTTAAACTAATTTTGCCTGACTACTTACTTAAAAATAAGTATTCAGTAAATGAGCGGCAGCGCGACCACAAAATCAGTTGCGGTTTCCTCCACGATGGGTGCCGCCTGCCCCAGCAACTGGTATTTCGACAGAATATTCAGCAGACCTTTTTGGGTGGAATTGACCCGATTGATGGGCTTGCGCTGGAGTGTGTTGCTCACCCGCAGCCAGCCGTCGGGGCTGGTTGACAGCCGAATGGTTAAGGGTTGTTCGGCGGAGACAATGTTATGCTTCACTGCATTTTCGAGCAACAACTGGAGCGTCAGTGGGGGTAGTTTGCAGGGCAGATACGACTCATCGATGGTTTTGGTCAGGTCGATGGCAGGTCCGTAGCGGGTTTTCAGCAGGTGGTAATACGAGTCAATGAACGTCAGTTCGGCTTGCAGGGTCGTTAGCTGGTGGTCATTATTGCGAAGCAGGTAGCGATACACACTCGACATCTCGTCCACAAACCGTTCGGCTTTGGCCGGTTCGTCGGCGATGAGCGACGAAAGCGAGTTGAGGCTGTTGAACAGAAAATGCGGATTCAGTTGGGTTTGCAGGGCCATCATCTGCACCGCCGACATCTGTTGCTGCAACTTCTCGGTAACTAACTCCGCTTCAACCTGTTCGCGCTGATGCTGTTCGCGTTCGCGGGCGAGTTTCTGCTCAATAATCGCACTCCGGATGGCGCCCCGGCGCTGGCGGTAGCCCAGCACTAAGGTAAAGCAGATTAACTCGGCGATAATACCGAACATGAACCAGGTCAGCGGAGCCGACAAAAATGAAGTGGATGTCTTGGAAGGCAAAAACAGTATGGTCAGCAGCATCGACGCGATGCCGCCCGCCAGCAAGAAAGCGGACCCCAGCGCAACGTAGCGCGGCACCACACCCTTCAGCCGGCTTAGCCGCCAGATGCCATAAATCGCCACCGCAACCATAAGCAGCCGCATGAGGGTATGGGCGGTATTATACACGGTTTCGTGCCACTCGTCTACGCCGAAACACAAGACCCACATAAGCGCTACATAGGCCAGAATGAGGTATTTAGCGCGGGTAAACAGCCGAAAAAGCTGGGGCAGGCGGGTACGTAACAGAATCAGGGTGTCGGCAAAGTCAAAATAAATAAAATAGGCCAGCATTGGCGCGGCCACCCGCACAAAATACCAGGTGTTGGTCGACACATACGTATTGAGTTCATCCGCCCGCAACCCAAAATACACCAGCCAGGCCAGCATGTATAGCGTGTAGAGACCGTATAGCCGCTCACGGTAGATGCCCCACTGCACGATGTTCAGCAACAGAATGGAGCTGACCATACCCGTGAACAGCAGATTCCAGGTGGCAAACGTCATGAAGTGTTTTCGCTCAGTTAGGTAAAATGCCTCAAAAATGGGCATTTTCCGGTTGCCGAGTCAACCTTTGGATCAATGAACCGGCAGAAGCTATCGGTGAAGCGTCATAAAGGGGCAGCCAGACAACCTGGTGGCCGCCAACCCAAACCCATAAACCCCGACCCATAAACTAACGTGATTACGTGATTAAAAAGGGCCGCGTAGCGGTCTAACAAATTGACTTTAATCCCGAACTCACATTAAACCACTCAATCCAGGTACTTCTTATAGACAGGCCGGTAGCCAGCTAAATACGCCAAGGGTGATACCAGGCCAAAAACGACCTGCTGAATGATTCGCGACGGTTTAGCTAACCGAAAAACGGCTGAAAAGTAGTTCGCCAGCAGGGTCGTTTGCAACAAAGGAGGCATCCCGGTCGGGCCGACCTTACCATCGCTGGCCAATCCGAAAGCGGTTTCAAAAAAATACTCCGTGTTCAGGGCGGGACTCACCTGCCAGTTGACAGTGGTCTCCGTGGCCGAGGCATTCCACATCGAATGAACCGTATTTTGGGGAACGTGCAGCCTGTCGCCCGCTCGAAGCGTTTTCACCTGCCCATCCACCTGCACCGTCAGTTCGCCGGTTAGGACCGTAAAGTTCTCGACCTGATGCGGATGATAATGAGCCGCCGGTTTGGTACTATGCGCCCGAAATGTGGATTCCATTTCGAGCAGTTGGCCGCCGGTGTCGTGGCTGGACCGGATAAACCGGATGGTCTGCCCGGTTTTGGGGTTATGAATCGTTTTGTTGGAAAAGGCCATGGTCGTCTGTGTTTTATGGAACGATTGCCGTATTTGGTTTCCCTAAAGGTCCTGGCCTACCCCCATCTGTCCAGCGCCATTTGTGCTCAACCGGAACAACTTTACCCTGAAGCGTCATTGCCGACCCACCGGGCAATAAGGCGCACCCCACGTTTTTAGCGGGTCATCGTCCTGCTTTATCCATCCATTCTTCCGTTTCGACGTAGATGACCGCTTGTCTTTCCGCTATTTCGCGTATTTTCGTTATCGGAATGCCAATGAACCGAATCGTAACCTGTCCATGACCTACGAAGCCTGGTCTCCTCTTTTTCTGGGTATGGTGCTGGCCATGCTGCTGGCTAACTCCGTGCAGTGGTTCATGTACCGCGAACGCATTTATGGTCTCTACACGATCTATACCCTGATCTGGGCGCTTTATTTCACCATCAACCACTTTGACCTACCCAAAAACATCAGCAATTTCTACAAGGTCCTGCTGTCGTATTCGGGGTATATTCTGTACTTAGAGCTGGCCAAGCTCTTCCTGAACCTGAGCGACCGACCGCTGCTTCGGCGCTGGATCTGGCGGGTGCAGGGTCTGCTGCTTTTCTATATTGTGGCCAAAACCTACATTTATCTGTTCACGGATTTCTGGCAAACACCCCTCCACAGTCTCCTGCTTCAGCCCGTGCGGTTTGCACTGATGGCTGTGGGGGCCTACATCGTTTTTTCCTTCTATCGTTCCAAAGACACTGTGGCCCGTTTTTTCGTGGCCGGAACGGCGTCGCTGCTCATCAACCACCTCATCACTACCCTCCTGCTGCTCCGGTCGCCGGTCTACAGCCTGCAAATGCCCTTTTGGCAACACCCCGATCTGTTTGTGCAGACGGGCGTGGTGCTGGACCTGATTTTCTTTGGCTTAGGCATCAATCACCGGCACCGGCAGGAAGCCGTTCGAAAGGCGGTTGTGGAGCAGCAGCTTGCCCGCGAGCGCGAACAGCATCAGCGGGAGCACCTCGAAGCTGACCTGACGATGGAGCGGCTCAAACAGGAGAAAACCGAGGTCATGATGCGGGCGCTGCAAAGCCAGATTAACCCGCATTTTCTGTTCAACAGCCTCAATACACTCTCCTCCCTGATTGATGAAAGCCCCCGTCAGGCGGGCGAATTTGTCGACGAACTATCGAGTGTGTACCGCTATCTGATCCGAACTAACCGGGCGACCGACCATGACGGCGACCTGACAACGGTCAGCCTTGAACTGAGCTTCATTCAGTCGTATTTTCACTTACTTCGCACCCGTCACGGGGCCAGCATCCGGCTGGAAATTGACGTTCAACCCATCTATGCCGAAGCCCTGCTGCCGCCCCTCACCCTGCAACTACTGGTGGAAAACGCCGTGAAACACAACATCGTGTTGCCCGAACAGCCGCTCACGGTTCGTATACGCACTACCGATGCCGGGCAGTTGGTGGTCGAAAACAACCTGCAACGGAAAATCCTGCGGGTCGAGTCCACCGGTATGGGGCTGGTCAACATTGCCACAAAGTACCGAATCATGAATCAGCCCGAGCCGTTCATTGACGAAGAAAACGGCTGGTTTCGAATCACCCTGCCGTTGCTGCTGTCGAAGAACCTGCTGGTTAGTCAGGAGGGTTTGCCGTGAGTGGTCATCAGGTTCTGTGGATGCTATGGATGCTAAAGAATCCATAGCATCAATAGCCATATTTGTAATCAATCCTCTTTCCGTTCGTATGCGATTGCCTGCTTACTCCCGTTACGACTGGCTTTTACAGGTCATTGTTCTGCCTCTCTACGTAAGCGTGCTGAACTGGCTGCTGATTGGAAACGCGTATTGGCAGAGTTGGGCCACGCTCGGGCTGGCAACCGGCATCACCCTCCTCGACTCGTTTTTCAACTGGTACGTCAACAACAGTATTGCCCTGAAAATGAACCAATTATATCCCGATCCGCAGCAGTATGTGGTTCGGGCAATCCGGCGGTTTGTTGCCTGCGCCATTAGCTCCAGCCTGCACGTTGTCGTTCTGTTTTTTGTGTACTGGTTTATCGGCATGTCTGGTTTCGAGCCGGATATTCTCCGGCTGGGGCTGGCCGTGCTCTTTACCACTATCATTGTGGCAATTGTGGTCATTACCTACGAGAGTATGGATAGTTTCGGCTACTGGCAGCAGTCGCGCAAGGAGGTCGATACCCTCAGCAAAGCCCAGTTACAGGCCCAGCTCGACGCCCTTCGCCAGCAGGTTAACCCCCATTTTCTGTTCAATAGCCTCAATTCGCTCATTTCGCTCATCGGCGAAGACCCCAAAAAAGCCGAAGCCTTCGCCGAAGAACTCAGTTCGGTATACCGTTATCTGCTGCGGGCCAATGATCAGCCACTGACGTCACTGGCGAGTGAACTGGAGTTCATCCAGTCGTATTACCAGTTGCTGCAAACCCGCTACGGCGAGGCCCTGACCTTAGTGACCCGCATTCAACCCGGTACCGAAACCCTGCAACTGCCGCCCCTGACGCTGCAACTGCTGGTGGAAAACGCCGTGAAACACAACATCATCCTGCCCGAACAACCCCTGACCATTAGCCTTGCCACCACCGGCCAGAATCAGTTGGTGGTGTGCAACAACCTCCAGCGCAAACCCAGCCGGGGGTTCTCCAACGGCGTGGGGCTGACCAACATCCTGGCCAAGTACCAGATGCTGGGCCAGCCTATGCCCATCGTTGAAGACGACGGCCGGGAGTTCCGCGTGAGTCTGCCGTTGGTGGCGGCTTAGCCGCACCGCTTATGAAGCGGGTATGACCACGCGCAAAGTAGAACCGGCCTTCAGCACACTCGTTCCGTCGGCCCCGTCAAACACCAGGTAACCGTCCACCGGCAGGGGACTTGTCTGGATTCATTTAAAGCAAAATACCGGTTCACCTTAGGAGTTGGTGAGAATACGCCGGGCAGCCGCAGGGTCATTGAGCCTTCTGATTACGTTGATAGCGTCGCCCGTTAAGCAGCACCCCGACCCACGTACTGCGAACCCCATACTGATAGGTCAGCAGCAGAATAACGAAGGTGGGGATGAAAATGAGGGGCAGCTTCAGCAGCCAGTGCAGCGGAAGCGGGGTCACCAGAATCTGGAACAGCACGACCACTGGCAGGTGCGCGATATAGAGCCAGTAAGAAGCATCGGAGAGGTAGCGGATATGTTGGCTGGGGTGGTTGAAGTACGTCAGAATCAGCCCGATAAAGGCAAATACGGCGGTCATCGACGCAATGGCATAAACACTATTATAGAGTAACAGCACGTTGGCAACGGCCGCCGGGTCGGGAGCCGGGCTTTTGGGCTGAGTCGATACGGAGTAAACCAAATTCAGAAAAAAAGCGGTTAGCCCGGCTATTAGCAACCCACTGATGAGCAGATTCTGCCGCCAGTAGTTCCTGAACCCGTTGAGACTACCTGCCTGCCGGTGCAAAAACCAGCCAAAGGCAAAAAAAACGCCGTACAAAACAAGCGGACCCAATTGCGGTACTAACCCCCGATTGGGTGTATCGACCCCAAACCAGCTTTTCATGCCACTCATGGGCGCTACAATCAGGAGACTCATACCGACTCCGCCCCACCATTTTCCCAGCAGATAAGTTAATCCCCTGTCCAGACCCCTACGCAGCCGGCCATTAGCATCCAGTCTGGCTACTAATGGCCGAACCAGCAATACAGCCGCGCACAATAGGGTGAGGTAATACAGAAACCAGAGATGCGTAATCGGTACGTCGGCCTTGACCCATTTCAGCCCCACCACATCCTCATACATCACGCGCCAGGGCGACATCAGGGCAGTTGGCGAGTTGGGTAGCGCCAGCTTCTGCTGCCCCCATACCCACAGCACGCCCAACAGGACATACATAATCGGCCAAAACAGCAGAAATGGAAGCAGAATCCGTTTGGCACGGTTTTGCAGAAAGCCAATGGCCCCCCGACGGTGATACAGGAGGTGTGCAAAATAACCGGCAATGACAAAGAAAGCCTGCATCCGAAACAGGTGAGCCACATAAAAAAAGCCATCCAGAAAAACACTGTGCTGGCCATCCTGAATTGCCCAATCGGTTGGCGAAATGTAAGAAATGAATGGCTCTACACCGTGAAAGAAAATGCCCAGTATCAGCGCAAAGGCCCGCACGGCGTCTAAGGCATGGAATCGCTCCGACTGAGCCGATACGGGCAGGGTGGTTTCAGGATTGGGAACCGTTCGCATAGAACTGACAGGATTTGAGCCAAGGAGCAGGCTGGCCGGTAGTGATACAAGCCAGCCTGAGACGTTCGACAATACTAATCATCTGAAACGTAACATCTTGCGGCTCTACTTTTTGGCTACTTCGGGCGGGGTAATTGTAAAGCCGAGCTGGGTTAAAATGGATGACCGGTCGTAATAAATCCGGTCGCTCATGATCGTACCATCAGCGACACGGGCTGTGTACTGAAACGGAAACGAAATGGCTTTTCCAGCCTCCGTAAACGTGTAATCGCCCCAGAGTGACACCCAGTTGCCTTTCAGATTACCGGCTGCCACCCGGAACGTCTGGGTCACAAAACTGACCTTGCGGTTCATCTGGGTTTTGTACGTTTGCTGCCATCGGGTAATGGTCTGCTCAGTGGTGCTGGAATCGGTTGCGGCAGGGCCATGACCCATGTAGGTCGCAGAAACCAGGCTTTTAGCCTTATCTACGTCGCCCGACACCAGCGCGTTCACAAAGCCGCCGACTACGTTCATATCGGCTTCAGCCGTGGGATTGTCGACCACGACATCTTTGTAGCGGGGTGGGTTGGCGGGGGTATTCTGGGCCTGCGCCAATGCACTGACGAACAGGAGGCTGGCGACTACGGCCACGAGCGGAAAGCGAAAACTGGTTTTCATTGGTGAACGCGGGTTTATTTAGGTGAATGCACTGTGAATAGAAGTGAAAAGCGGTTAGATTACTTCGATGCCTGTACCGCCGGGGTTTTCACGGCAAACTCCTGTAAATAATATACTTCCTGCCGGACTATGTCGCGGGTAGCGTAAACCTGGCCGATCATTTTCTGTATATCACCGCCGGGCATGGCTTTCTGGAAGGCTTCGGTGTAGTGGGCATCCCCCATCTCTTTCATGTTCGGGTAGAAGTTGACGGTGGCGTAACTGTAGCCCTTCTCAGTGCCCGACGGATACCTGAGACTCGCCAGATTCCAGCCAACAATGTTGTTCATGGCGATGCGCTCTTTATGCAGGCTTTTCATGCTTTTTTCCATCGCTACATACTCCGCATACTTGTTGTCTTTTACTTGCATCAGGTCAAAAACCCAGATCGGCGACTTGTCGGGCGCAACCCGTTTTTCGGCAAATACGCCATCGATGGTTTCCCACAGTTCCATTTTGCCAAAATCCTGAACGGCCTCCGTGCGCTTGAGCAAATCAGCCCATTTAGCGCTGGCAGTGGCACCAAAGACTTTCTCATTAAATTTAGCGGGGTAGGCATTGTCCATTACGCCGAAGTCACTAAAGGTTTTGATGGTTATGTAGTCGTACTCCCGGTTGTTGGGGTTCGAGGTCAGTACCGACGATAGCATATACCAGCCCGTAATAAAGTCGGCGTCAAGCTGCGCCTGGTGTAGTTTCTTCCATTCGTTTTCGATGGCCCGGGCCTCCTGAACTGTATGGCCGGGTTTCAGCTTGTGGTAGTACACCTCCGAATAGGTGCGTTGCGGGGCTTTGTCGGCCTGGCCGTAATTGACAGTGGCAATACACAGACCCAACACAAGGGTCAGCAGGGAGCGGAAAATCAGGTTCGTTTTCATAGTGAACGGGGGTTTGTTTAGGTGAATCAAAAAGAAAAACTCAAAAAGAAGTAGTTAAGCCGAAATAGAGTTCATCAGCCAGGCAGCGTAAGGGAGTGTTGTCGGTTCATGGTTACCAAAGGAGGTTCGAACGGTGATGTACATACGTTAATGTATGCTGGACGTGGGCAGGACGATCGAAGGAATCCTGATGAGGGCCTTTTCGGTAACAGTGTTAGCTGGCTCTTCGCGTTGACATACCCGAAAATAGTGGATAGCAGGTTCGATTGGCACATAGGCAGCCCTGCTCGAATGAAATTCAGCCAATACTGAATTACGGTGCAGGCAGGCTGTCGGCAATGGCACCTGGTCTGCCACTGGCCAGTACGGTCTGAGCGAATGCTGGCAGACAGCATATCCTACCGGGCAGGATCAACGAAATCCGTCGGACAGCCATAATCAGGAAGACAAAAAGTCGAGAGAATGTCCGGGCAAGGTAACTGATTATCAGCACAGTACCAAGTCATTATAAAACCAGGTATTTAGAACGAAATTTTTATATCCGATTAGTTTCATGGCACCCAGTCCGTCTTTCTTGTTCGTTATCCACTGAATACCTCCTGTTGTGCATTGCCGCTGGCAATCAACACGAATGAGCACGTAGTTAGCGGCATGAAAACGATTACAACCATCAACTGGATCAGTGTCGGCATCTACGGACTCGTGCTTTTATGGGGCTTTGCGTCGGGTTCCAGTTCCGGGCAGGATGCCGCAGGCCGGGGCATGCTGTCGGGTCTTTTATTGTTGACCGGCCTTTTCCTGGTAACCATTGTGGTGTTGAACTGCCTGCCCTATCAGTGGTCTAAACTAACGGCGCTGGTGCTGGGCGGAGGGCCACTGATTCTGTTTTTGATTAGCCAGGTTGTTGGCCCGCTGCTGGCAAACCGTCGGCAGAAAGGCTATTCGGATGAAATGCTGGCACGGGGCAGTGGGGCCTATTATTTCCACGATCCGGTCCGCCGGCAGCTTGCCGCCCACGTTGCCGCCGGAGATGTTACCCAACTTCAGGCCGGTTTGCAGCAGCCCGTTCCAGTACTGAATGACAGTGGCGAAGAACAGACCACCCTGCTTGACTTTGCCACCACCCGGGCACTGGAAAACCAGTTGCCCGAAACGCTGAAGTGCATCGAGTTACTCCTGGCGAAAGGGGCTACCCTCGAAACCACCGACACCCTCCACCAACTGCTACCAAACCAGACGCCCCTACAGGGCTGCGGAATGGTGCTGGTTCAGCCCTGTAGGGGCGTCTGGTTTGGTAGCAGTTGGGCGTAACGTCAGTTATTCAGTCGAGACGAAACGTGACAGGCAATTCAACCAGGCTGCTGACGGCCACACCCGACCGGTGTGCCGGATACCAGCGGGGCATCCTGCCGACAACCTTAACGGCCGCCGAATCCAGCAATGGCCCACGCGACTTCACCACCTGAATGTCAGTCAAATAGCCGCTGGGCTGCACCCGAAACCGTACCCATACGGTCCCTTCGGCCTGTATCTCCCGAGCCAAATAAGGATACAGGTCAAGGGATTCAATATGCTTCTCCAGGGCTTGTTTACCGCCCGAAAAAAAAGCCACATTGTTCAACGGGACAAACTTGTCGGAGGATTGCACAGACAGGGGTGGCTCGAATGTGTTCTGAACAATCAGTGTAGACGGGCTATTGTCTGCCAGCGTTGGATTAAGTACCTGGGCCTGCGTAGTGGCTATTGTACTTAAAACCGTTAAATAAGCAGCGATGAACGGGCTTGTTTTCATGATGAAAGAGGATTTAACGTGTATATATGGACTAAAGGTTGCTACTGAAATTCCCCGATAACCAGGTTTGTCTGTACGATTTTTGTATCGCTTAGAACAGACCAAAGGTCGCCTGCCCGGCCAAGAATGAATGGCGGTTTTGAGTCAAAATCTATCTCATTTGGGAATGAAGCCGGTTTTTCTGCCCTCAATTGGTTCACTACCCCGGTTGCGGATACAGATAGCACATAAACAGCAACGCCCAAGCGATCAGTCGCTCGGGCGTTGGTTAGTCAAGGACGGGCCTGTGGGTTAGGCAACCACTTTACTGCTTACCGTTTTCTGACTCCCGGCCTTCACGGTCACGTCTTTCCCATGCAGGTTGATGGTAATGGGCTGGGCCGAAAAATTCTGCACTGTCGCGTCCTGCTGGGTGGTCGTCACCTGTAGCAACACCCCCCGAAACCGAATCGTGAACGCCAGCGACTGCCAGTTGTCGGGGCAATACGGGTTCAGCACGAGTTGGTCATTCCCGACCCGCAGGCCACCAAACCCTTTCACAACGGCCAGCCAGGTGCCGGCCATGCTCGTAATGTGACACCCATCTTCGGTATCGTTGTTGTAGTCGTCGAGGTCGAGCCGGGCCGTGCGGAGGTACATTTCATAGGCTTTTTCGTTCAGGCCTAACTTCGACGCCTGAATGCTGTGCACGCAGGGCGACAGCGACGACTCATGCACGGTCATGGGTTCGTAGAAGTCAAAATTACGCCGGAGGGTGTCCGTATCGAACTCGTCCTCAAAGAAATACAGCCCCTGCAACACGTCGGCCTGCTTGATGAAGCAGGACCGCAGAATCCGGTCCCACGACCAGTGCTGATTAATGGGCCGCTGCCCCTTGGGAATGTCTGAGACGGGCATCAGGTCTTTGTCCAGGAACCCCTCCTGCTGCAGAAAAACACCTGTTTTCTCATCCTGCGGCAAATACATTTTATCAATAATCTGCCGGGCAGTGGCTAATTCTTTCTCTTCGCGAAAGTGAATCCGGTCAATCAGGTCGGCGTATTTTTCAGGGTCTAACGCCTTCACTTTGCCGACGGCTTCGGTGGTGTAGCGGAGTGTCCAGGCGGCAATGTAGTTGGTATACCAGTTGTTGTTAACGTTGTTTTCGTACTCGTTCGGCCCCGTCACGCCCAGCATCACATACTGCTCTTTTGTCGTCGACCAGTTGACGCGCTGACTCCAGAAGCGGCTGATGGCAATGAGCACCTCCAGCCCGTAGTCGACCAGATACTGCTCGTCGCCGGTGTAGCGCACGTAGTCGTAGATGGCGTAGGCGATGGCCCCATTGCGGTGAATTTCCTCAAAGGTAATTTCCCATTCGTTATGGCATTCTTCGCCGTTCATCGTCACCATCGGGTAGAGTGCAGCTCCAGCCCGAAAACCAAGTTTCCGGGCGTTTTCGATGGCCTTGCCCAGTTGTTTATAGCGATACACGAGCAGGTTTCTGGCCACTTTCTGGTCTGCTGTTGCGAGGTAGAACGGCAGGCAGTACGCTTCGGTGTCCCAGTATGTAGACCCACCATATTTCTCGCCCGTGAAGCCTTTGGGGCCGATGTTCAATCGCTCATCTTCGCCGGTATAGGTCTGGTGTAACTGGAAAATATTGAACCGGATGCCCTGCTGGGCAGCAATGTCGCCTTCAATAACAATGTCGTTGGTCCTCCATTTGTCGGCCCAGGCTTGCTTCTGCTCAAACAGCATCTTCTCGAAGCCCTTCCGGGTAATTTGCTGAATGGCCTGGCGGGCATCTTTGAGAATGGTGTCCGGGTCATAATTGAGGGATGATAGATTGACGCCATACTTATAAATGACCGTTTCCTGCCCTTTCCGGCAATCGAGCGTGATGCGGTTGGCCACATATTTTTCGTACTTTATTGGCTGCGACTGGTAGTCCACCTTCACGCCATCCTGCTCAATCTCCACGCACATGCCCGTAGCCACGTGGAAGCCCGTTTTGCGGGTGCGAAGTTCGATGTAGGCTTCGCCATAGGCCGTTTCCTTCCGCACTTCGTCCCAGAAGGTTTCGTCGTAATTGGCATCGCGGTTGCGGATGGCCCCGTCGATGTAGGGGGTGATGGTAATCTTCGCGTCGAAATTCAGCGGTTTGATGGCGTAGCGGATGGCGCCGGCTTCGTCGTCGACGATGGAGCAGAACCGTTTGGCGTTGACCTGTAGTTGTTTACCACTTTTAAGCACGGCGATGAACGAGCGTTCGAGGTAGCCTTCCTGCATGTTCAGCACCCGCCGAAAATCGCGCACCTCGCACTGGTTCAGGTCAAGACTTTCGTACTCGATGTCGATGTCGATGCCAATCCAGTTGGCGGCATTGAGCACTTTGGCGAAGTAGTCGGGGTAGCCGTTTTTCCACCAGCCGACGCGCGTTTTGTCGGGATAGTAGACGCCGGCAACGTAATTGCCCTGTAAGGTTTTTCCGGAGAATTTTTCTTCAAATGAACCGCGCCCACCGAGCCGGCCATTGCCGAGCGACATCAAACTTTCCGTCACCTCATTATACTCACGGTGAAATCCTTCTTCAACAATATGCCAGGGGTCTTGTGTAAGGTAGTGTTTCATCAAGGGATATCAGTTGTTGCGCGAATTTAAGCGGAACAATGGGTAGTTCACGATTTTTTGTTGGATATTCGGTCGGCGCAGGCCGACGATTCACCGCTTAAATTGGCTACTTCACCGCCTTTTTTCGCCTTCAGAGGCAGGGCCAATCGTATCTTTAACACCCTCCGTCGATTCGGCTGGCGGAGCGTTGGTAAACAAGCTATGCGGCTGCATCAACCTGTTCAGAAAGACCCTTCCAGCAAGCGGCTGCACCGCGAAATCGACAAGATTCTGGTGCGGGCATCGGTGGTGACGGGCTTGTTTATGGGGTTGATTTCGCTCCTGTTCTACGAGGTAATCGACGCCCGTCCGGAGCCGGAGGTAGCCTTGTTTTCGTTCGGGATGGCGTTCATCTTCACGGTGTTGATCTGGATGTTCAATATCTACATCAATAACAATCGGGGCCTGGCTGTTGTGTATCAGTTCATTAACCCCGACTATGAATTCACCCTGCGGGTGCTGATCTGTTTACTCATCAGCGAGGGTCTACTCCGGGTCTGGACGGGCCTGGATGTGCTGTATCAGATGGAAAACACAGGCACCACCAACTTCACCGGCGTTTTGCAGGTTCGGGGGCTGCTCATTGTGGCGTTCTCCCTGATTACGACCTGGGGGGTTGAAAAAGCATTGGCGCAGCAACAGGCAATGGGGCTGATAAGCCGATTGAAGGAAGAAAATTTTCAGGCGAAATACGAAGTGCTCAAGCAGCAGATCAACCCGCATTTTCTGTTCAATTCCCTCAACATTCTGAAGGGCATGATCCGAACGGGCAACGAAGATGCCGAAGCGTACCTGATTAAATTGGCCGAGGTCTACCGCTACATTCTGCAAAGCAATGCGAAGGAAGATGTGGTGCTGGCCGATGAGTTGCTCATGCTCGAATCCTACCACTACATGCTCAAAAATCGGTTCCGCGATGCCATCGACCTCACCATCGATCTGTCGCCGGAAACCCGCCGGTCGGTGCTGCCCCCGCTCACGTTCCAGATGCTGATGGAAAACTGCGTGAAGCATAACGTGCTGACCCAGAGCCGCAAACTGCGCGTGAGCCTAACCGAGGAGGCTGGCGCCGTTTTGTTTCGCAACAACCTGCAACCCAAACAGTCGCTGCAATCGGCTAACCACATTGGCCTGGAAAACCTGACCCGTCGCTACGAGCACCTCTGCGGCCAGCCCCTGCGGGTGGTGCAGGATAACCAGTTTTTTACCGTTTACTTACCCATCATCCCGCCCGATTATGACCGTTCTCATTCTGGAAGATGAAGCCATCACGGCCGAAGAACTGCGCCATTACGTGCGCGACATCGACCCCACCATTGAGGTCCTGGCCTTGCTGGAAACCATCGAAGATGCCGTGCATTTCCTGAAAACGCACGAGAGTCCCGACCTGATTTTTTCCGACATCCAATTAGCCGACGGCCTGAGTTTTGAGGTGTTCGAGCAGGTGCCTGTCCGCTGCCCGGTCATTTTCTGCACTGCCTTCGATGAGTACGCGATGCAGGCGTTTTCGGCCAACGGCATCGACTACGTGCTCAAACCTTTCGACCGGAAAGCCATTGCGGGCAGCCTGAGCAAATTCAGAACCCTGCAGGCCGCCTTTCAACACCATACTCCGGCACCCCTCACCCCGCCCGCCCTGAATGAACCGCTGCAACGACTCATCGACCAGCTACGGCCCGCCCGGCGTTCCAGTTTTCTGGTTAATTACCGGGGAAAATATTTCCCCATTCCGGTGGGCGAGATTGCCTTCTTCTATACGGAGAATGAAATCGTGTGGCTCTACAAATCGTCGGGCGAGAAATACGACCTCGACCACACCCTCGATGAGTTGGAAACCCTGCTCGACCCGGCGCAGTTTTACCGGGCTAACCGGCAGTTCATTGTCCGGTATGAGGCTATTCAGGAGTTTGAAGCTTATTTTAACCGCAAACTCGCCGTTCGGCTGCACCTCGCTACGCCCGAACCGGTCATTATCAGTAAAGCCAAAGCAGGCGAGTTTATGCGCTGGTTAGAATTGCGGTGAAGAGGATGGCTTACCGGAATTCATACCTTCAGCAAACACCACCCCCAATCTGGTCTGTTTGGCTCCCAAAATTGCCCGCTTCACCGGGTTAGCCGGTCCTGCTCGTTTCTACCCGGTCTACTTTTGAGGCATCGGTAACACACCAATCGCCACTTAGGTATGAAACGACTAATAACGGGGCTATTTTGTTTGATTCTTAGCAAACCGACCTTCAGCCAGACACCCCCCGACGCCGATTCGCTCCGGCTAACGCTCCCCCAGGCTGAAGACCAGTTTCGCCGGCACAACCTGTCGCTGCTGGCCACCCGGCTGGGCGTCGATGAGTACCGGGCCTACCAGGCGCAGGCCAAATTGGTCAGCAATCCAACGATTTACATCGAGCAGATGCCCTACAACCGGCAAACCCGCGAGTTCATGCCCGTTGGTCAGAGCAATTCCGAGCAGGTCATTCAGGTGCAGCAATTGCTGTTGCTGGCTGGAAAACGAAACAAGCAGGTAGCTATAGCGGCTACCAACACCAGATTAGCGGCCGACCGTTTCGACGATCTGCTGCGGACGTTCTCCTTCCAGTTGCGGTCGGCGTTTTATGATCTCTATTATCAGCAACGGGCCCTGGGCGTTTATGAACAGGAAATCAATACGCTCAGCCAGACCGTAACGCTCTACCAGCAGCAATACGAGAAAGGCAATGTACCGCTGAAAGACCTGGTCCGGCTGAAAGCGTATCTGTTCAACCTGTCCAGCGAACGTCAGCAGCGGCTGGCCCAACTCACCGACGATCAGGCCACCCTGTCGGTGCTGCTCAACACGGCCCCAAACCAGCCCATCCGGCCCGTCGTGACCGATTCCGACACCGATACCCAGCGCGACCCGGCCCGGCTGTTGCTCGATAGTTTAGTGGCCAGCGCCGAACGCAACCGGCCCGACCTGCGCGGCTACCGCGACCAGATGACCGCCGAACGGCAGAATCTGACCCTGCAAAAAGCGCTGGCCGTTCCCGACCTGACCCTACAGGGCACCTACGACCGCAATGCCGGCTATATTCCCAACTACTTCGGGCTTGGCGTGGGCATGTCGCTGCCGTTCTTCAACCGCAATCAGGGCAATATTCAGGCCGCCCGCATCCGCACCCAAACCAGCCAGCAATTCGCATCGGCCTACCAGCTTCAGGTGGAAAGCGAACTCCAGCGGTCGCTCACCAAAGCCCGGCAGGCCGACCAGTTGTACCGCACGTTCGACCAGCGTTTCAACAGCGATTTTGGTCGGCTCATCGAAGGCGTTACGCTCAACTACCGTAAACAAAACATCGACGTGGTTCAGTTTCTGGATTTCCTGGATGCCTACAAAACCAGTCAGATTCAATTCATTCAACTACAAAACGACCGGATGCAACGCCTGGAAGAACTGAGTTTAGCTGTCGGTGCCAATCCATTTACCCAGTAAGTCAACCAACCGAAACACGCTTTCTAACGTCTCATGAAAACACGCCAATTTTCCCGTACTGTCTGGCTGATGCTGCCCATCAGTACGCTGGTCAGTACGTTGCTGACCAATTGCCAGTCCGATGCAACAGCGACCAACGCGCCGGATGCTTCAACCAAATCGGTCAACCTGCTGGCGTCGGCCAAATTCGATACGGCGAAGCTGATGCCCGTAACCACTGAGATTAACCTGACGGGAAAAATTACCTTCAACCAGGACAAAGTTGTAAAGGTATTTCCGCTGGTGGGTGGGCATATCGAAGCGGTCGAAGCCGACCTGGGTGCCTATGTCCAGAAAGGGCAGACGCTGGCCATCATCCGGTCGGGCGAGATGGCCGATGTGGAGCAGCAGGCCATTGCCGCCCGTGGGCAGTTGGCCGTAGCGCAGAAAAACAGCCAGGTGACCGAAGACCTGGTCAAAGGGGGCTTATCGTCCCAGCGCGACCTGATTGCCACCCGCGAACAGCTACAGGCGGCCAAAGGTGAACTGAACCGGGTTACCGAACGGCGGAGCATTCTGGGCGGGCGCGGCTCGTCGGTCTATCTTGTGAAAGCGCCCGTCAGCGGCTATGTGGTGGAGAAAACAGCCGCGCCGGGCATGGAACTGCGCTCCGACGACCCCGAAAACCTGTTCACCATCTCCAACCTGGACCACGTCTGGGTGATGGCCAATGTGTATGAGTCCGATGTTGCCAGCATTCACGAGGGAGACCTGGCCCGCATCACTACCCTGGCCTACCCGGACCGGGTGTATCAGGGAAAAATCGACAAAGTATTCAACGTGCTGGACCCCGACAGCAAGACCGAAAAGGTACGCATCACGCTCCTCAACCGGAGCGACGAACCGACCGACAATACCCTCAAGCCGGAGATGTTCGCCAACGTGAGTGTCCAGTATCCGGGTAAAGACCGGCGCGTAGCCATCCCGGCCAAAGCCATCGTCTTTGCCAACAGCCGTAATTTTGTTGTGGTCGCCAACGCACAGAACCAGCCGGTCGTGCGCGAAGTAGACCCGTTTAAAACCGTTGGCGCTACCACCTACCTGAACGGCGGTGTGCGGGCGGGCGAGCGCGTCGTCACCCAGAATCAACTGCTGATTTATACCGCACTGACTAATTAATGAGTGGTTGAATGGTTGATTGGTTGAATAGCTGACGCATAACCCATTCAACCAATCACCTTTTCAACCACTCAACCACTCATTAAGCACTATGAATAAGTTCATCAAAAGTATTCTCACTTTCTCGCTGAAGAATCGGTTTTTTATCTTTTTTCTGACGGGCCTGACGATTATAGCTGGCTACATCAGTTATCAGAATACCCCGATTGAAGCCTTCCCCGACGTCACCAACACCCGCATCACCATCATTACGCAGTGGCCGGGCCGCTCGGCCGAAGAGGTAGAGAAATTCGTGACCATACCGGTCGAAATCGGATTGAACTCCGTCCAGAAAAAAACCGATGTCCGCTCCACGACCCTCTTCGGCCTGTCGGTCGTGAACGTCATGTTCGACGATGGGGTGGACGACAGTTTCGCCCGCCAGCAGATTAACAACCTTCTGCCCGGCGTCGAACTGCCCGACGGGGCCAAACCCGACGTGCAGCCGCCCTATGGCCCCACGGGGGAGATTTTCCGCTACACCCTGGAATCGCCCACCCGCACGGTTCGCGAACTAAAAACGATTCAGGACTGGGTGCTGGACCGTCAGTTTAAGAGCGTGCCGGGCGTGGCCGATGTGGTCAGTTTCGGGGGAGAAGCCAAAACCTACGAAATAGCCGTCGATCCGCGCCAACTGGCCGACTACAACATTACGCCCCTGCAACTCTACCAGGCCGTGGCTAACGCCAACGTGAATGTTGGGGGCGACGTCATCGAAAAAAATGCCGAAGCCTACGTGGTGCGGGGTATCGGACTGCTCCGCAATCAGCGCGACATCGAGAACATTATGGTCAAAAACGTGAACGGAACGCCCATTATGGTCCGCAACGTGGCGCGGGTGGCTGAATCAGCGTTGCCGCGTTTGGGGCAGGCTGGCCGCGACAAACAAAATGACGTGGTGGAAGGGGTGGTTATTATGCGTAAGGGTGAAAATCCTACGGAAGTGATTGACTTAGTGAAGGCCAAAATTGAGGAACTGAATAACGGTATTCTGCCCTCAGACGTCAAAATCAGTACGTTTTACAACCGCGAAACGCTGGTCAATTTCGCCACGCATACCGTGACGCACAACCTGCTGGAAGGCATCGTTTTTGTGACGGTGATTGTCTTTCTGTTCATGGCCGACTGGCGTACCACCCTGACGGTGTCCATCGTGATTCCGCTGGCGCTGCTGTTTGCCTTTATCTGCCTGCGGCTCAGGGGCATGAACGCCAACCTGCTGTCGATGGGCGCCATCGACTTCGGGATCATCGTAGATGGGGCGGTGGTGATGGTGGAAGGTATTTTTGTGACGCTCGACGCCAAAGCCCACCAGGAAGGCATGGACCGGTTTAATAAAGCCGCCAAAATGGGTCTTTTGCGGACCACCGGCACCGAGATGGGCAAGGCCATTTTCTTCTCCAAAGCGATCATCATCACGTGCCTGATTCCCATTTTCTCATTCCAGAAAGTGGAAGGAAAAATGTTCTCTCCCCTGGCCTGGACGCTGGGCTTTGCGCTGCTGGGTGCCCTACTCTTCACGCTGACCCTGGTGCCGGTGCTGGCCAGTATGCTGCTCAACAAAAACGTGCGCGAAAAGCACAACCCGTTTGTCGAATTTATTACGCATCAGGCCACGCGGGCGTTTGCGTTCACCTTTGCCCATAAACGAATCAGTCTGCTGCTAACGGGTCTGCTCGTGCTTGTGGGGCTAATGGGCTTTAGCCTGCTGGGAACGGAGTTTCTGCCCGAACTCAACGAAGGGTCGATTTACGTGCGGGCGTCGATGCCGATGAGTATTTCACTGCCCGAATCGGTCCGGCTGACGACGCAGATGCGCCGGGTGTTTTCGCAGTTTCCCGAAGTGAAGGGCGTAATTTCGCAGACGGGCCGCCCCAACGACGGTACCGACCCCACCGGCTTCTACAACGTGGAGTTTCTGGTCGATATTTACCCGAAAGACGACTGGCCCGAACGTCGCAATGGTCACAGCGTCACGAAGCAGGAATTGATTGCCCAGATGCAGGATAAGCTGAAGGTCTTCCCCGGCATCGACTTCGGGTTTTCGCAACCCATCATGGATAACGTAGCCGAAGCGGTGTCGGGCGTGAAAGGGTCCATTGCCGTCAAACTCTACGGCAATGACCTGACGATCCTGGCCCGGAAAGCCAGTCAGGTAGAAAAGCAACTCGCCACCGTGCATGGAATTGAAGACCTCGGTGTGATCAAAAATCTGGGTCAGCCCGAAATGCGGATTGAACTGGACGAGTACAAACTGGCGCTCTACGGTGTGAACAAGGCGGATGCCCAGGCCGTCATCGAGATGGCTATCGGTGGTAAAGCCGCTACGCAGATTTATGAAGGCGAACGCAAATTTGACCTTCGGATTCGCTACGAGCCGAACTTCCGCAAAACCGAAGCCGAAATCGCCAGCCTGATGGTGCCCACCCAGAACGGTACCCAGATTCCGATCAAGGAAATCGCGAAAGTGTATACTCAGACTGGGCCGGTGCTGATTTTTCGGGAGGGCAGCCAGCGGTTCACCGCCGTGAAGTTTTCCGTTCGGGGCCGCGACATGGGCAGCGCCATTGCCGAAGCGCAGAAGAAAGTAGCGGCTGCCGTGACCTTCCCACCGGGCTACACGGCCAAATGGGCGGGCGACTTCGAGAATCAGCAGCGGGCCACCAAACGGCTGGGCCAGATGGTGCCCGTCAGTTTAATCATGATCTTTGTGATTCTGTTCGTACTGTTTGGCAATGCCAAAGACGCCGGGCTGGTGCTGGTTAATGTACCGTTTGCCATCATTGGCGGCATTGCGGCCCTGCTCATCACGCATGTCAACTTCAGCATTTCGGCGGGCATCGGCTTCATTGCCCTGTTTGGTATCTGCATCCAGAACGGCGTCATTCTCATTTCGGTCTTCAAGAAAAACCTGAAAAACAAGCTGACCCTGCACGAGTCAATCGTTGAGGGGGTCCTGTCGCGGGTGCGGCCCGTGGTGATGACGGCTATGATGGCAGCCATTGGTTTGATTCCGGCGGCCATCTCGACCGGTATCGGCTCGGAGACGTCGAAGCCGCTCGCCATTGTGGTCATTGGTGGCCTGCTAACCGCAACACTGTTAACGCTGCTGATCTTTCCGCTGATTTTCTATGTGTTTTACCGGAGCAGCACAAAAGAACGCGCGTCTGGAGAGAAGGAATTGGCGGATGCGTAGAAGTAGGCAACACGTTTTTGTCGTCCAGGCTAATCATCGTATTGCCCGCTAAATAGCCTCAATTCGTAGGCGCCCCAATGCCCAGTTCCGCTTTCACGCGCATGGCCTGATTCATATGCCGTTCGGTATGGGCCACTAACATTCGGAAAGCATCGCCAAGCCTGATTTTAAGCCAGTTACCAACCAGTGTCATTACTTTTTCCCGATTCCAGTCGAGGTAAACGGCTTTGTCGAGCAGGGTGCGGAGCAGGGTTTGAAGCTCAACAAACTGGCCCATCACATCGGTCGGTACCAGATCGGCGGCTGGGCGGGGGCGGGTTATTCCCGGTGCGGGCAGCTTGATTTTCACCTGCGGGTCAATGGCATACAGCATAGCTTTCCCCACCCAATCGCTTTCAATGAGTTGGTCGGTTGGGGTTGTCTGAATCAGGCCAAGTGTCTCTACTTTGTGCTGAAGGTTACGGATATAGAACCGTTCGGCCAGATTCAGGTGCTGCAGGCATTCCAGAATACTCCAGCGGTCGGGAGCGGGTTTCCAGCGCAGTTGGGCCTCGGTAAGCGTGGCAAATTCCCGGTCAACCGTTTCCAGAACTGTGGAAAGGCGGGTTTGCAAGTCGTGGGCGGTTTGGATTTTTTGCATGTGCAGTTAAACACGGAGAAAACAGAAATGGACACGGAGGTAACAGCGTTTCTGAAATACATAAGTAATCAGGCAAAATTGAGTTCAACTTTGACAAAGCTAATAACTCTGTTAATCAGGCGGTTAGACTTATCAGCTTTGTCAAAGTTTTTTGCACGGAGGTAACAGCGTTTCTGAAATACATAAGCCCCACAAAAGAATTATATGCGCTGTGTGACCGTAGCAACGGCCCGGCTTTATTACCTCCGTGTTTAAGCACTTATTGAACGTGGGCCAGCCCTTGCCTGAACAGGTCAACGTCGCGTTTGGAGTCTAAGTCGATGGCTCCGGCCTCAAACGGCACTTCCGAACAATCATCCCGGTGTCGGCCAACTACCCATTTTACGCCCTTATCGCCCGCTAACTGCAACAACTCGTTGATGTAGGAGCGGTCGAACAGAGCCGGAACGCTAAGCTGTGTATCGTAGCGGCAGGCCACAATGCCTTTGCCGCCATCCCGACGAACGTCGAGCATGTGAAGCAGCAACCCCAGCGACACCATGGGCTGGTCGGTATGCAGCACCAGCACAGCATCGATAGACTTGTTGGTCAGATACAGAGCCGCCAGCCCTGTTTTGAGCGAGGATGCCTGCCCCGTTGGCCAGCTTGCATTATCGACCAGTGTAACGGGCAACTCAGTCAGTTCCGGCACGATTCGGTCACGATTAGCACCCAGCACAACCACAACGGGGCCTCGCTGTAGGGCCAGCGCACTTTCCGTAATCCGACGCAGCAGCGACTGGCCTTTATACATCAGCAACTGCTTGGGTTCACCGCCCATGCGCGACGAATCCCCGGCAGCTAATATGATGGTTCCGATTGTCAAGAGAAATGCGTTTTGGTTGATGAAAGATAAGAAAAGGAATGATGAATGATGAATGATGAATGATTCTATAAAAAATAATCGCTCCGGCGACCCGGTCATCATTCATCATTCATCATTCCTTTTTTAAACACCTCCGCCGGGTAGCCCACTTCCATTAAAAACAGCCCGTCGGCAGGAGCCGCCCGTCCGGCCCGTTTTCGGTCTCGGGCCAGAATAATCTGCTCAAAATCGGCAACACTGAGCTGCTCCTGCCCGACGGCCAGCAACGTACCCACAATGGCCCGGACCATGCCGTGCAGAAATCGGTTCGCCTGAATATGAAAAATTAAATCGCCAGTAGGTTTTCGTTCCCACCCGGCCCGATCAATTCGGCAATCGAACGTCCGAACATCGGTTTTAACTTTACTAAAACTCTCAAAATCTGTGTGTTGCAACAGGGTTTGGGCGGCTTCATTCATTCGCTCAATAGCTACCGATACCGGAAATACATAAGCCATGTTCTCCTGAAAAGGGTCTTTTCGGTGGCTAATCCGGTACTGATAATACCGAAACGTAGCCGTATAGCGGGCATGGTCGTCGGCGCGGACAGGAAAACAGTCATACACCGCAATATCGCCCGGAACCAGGCTGTTCAGCGACCGCAACAGGTGAGCAGGCAGTGGCGTATCTATCTCAAAATGAGCAAATTGCTGCCCGGCATGAACGCCCGCATCCGTGCGACCACTGCCCACGATGGCGATGGGTTGCCGCATCACGGTAGTCAGTGCAGTTTCGAGTACCTCCTGCACACTTAACCCATTGGGTTGCCGCTGCCAGCCGTGATAGTTGGTACCCCGATAGGCTACCTGAAGAAAATAACGCATAACAGAGACAAAAATACGGCGCGTGGGTCGGCGAAAAAGAGAGGGGCCTTCGTTCCGGATGATTTCCTGAAACAAAAGCCCCTGCGTTAAAAAGAGGAAGGCACAAAAAAGTTGATTTGTAATTCTTTGGACTTAATTTTCTTCCCTAAGGATACAATTAAGAAGAAAAATATAGTGAATTACGTTAGTTTCCCTCTTAACTCCTTGTTTAAGTAAAAGTTTACTTTTTTCATCAGCGCAATACGTTGCCCTCTACAGCCGCTCGACTTCAAAGCGAAGTTCATCGACCAACTGCCGCAGCCGGTCTGTGTTGGGGGCCGGTGGAGGCAGTTTCTGACTAACAAAGGCGCAGACTTCCCATACTTCCAGTACGTCTTTCAGGGCTACCTCGCGATTCGGAACATCGGCGCGGTCAGCCGTAGTGAGCAGCGTTCCTTTCACTTTCACCTGATTGTACACCCGGCGGCAATAAATGCCCGACCCAGCGGATTGCTGGTGAACGAGCAGCACATAGAGTTTGCCATCGGCAATATCGAACCAGTTTTTAATGAATTTTCCGATGAGCAGTGCCCCCGGAAACGTAAAATCATCGCCCGCTTCGAAGGCACGGTAATGCCCTTCGGGTAGCGTAGGGAGGTGCATAGCCGGGAGCCGATGCAGAAAATCAGCCTGTTGGCTGCGTTGCCCATATTCGGCAAACTGACGCTGCATAACTACCGGAATGGTTTGGGCAACGGATTGAGTGGCCAGATTGGGGCGGGCAGCATTGCCCGTGCCTTCGTATATATTGTTGAACGTCAGCGTGTCGGCCTGTCGGGCGGGCGATGAGGACATACCCGACGAAAACTCGGGCTGCAGACTAAACAGTTCGTCGGCAGGCAAACGGCCAGCCGGTTTGGCCGGTCCCGATTGATAGGCAGTTGGTTGCAGACGCTCGGCTGCGGGCCTGGGCTGACCCGGCACAACCGGCGATGTAATGACCGGCGGAACCGGCCGGGGAGCGTCGTCCTGGGTTTTGTAATACTTATTCAGTACCGACGACAACGGCTGTGGTTCGGGGGCAGGAGGTGTTGGCTGAGCAAAAATATCCGGGAAGTCGGGGTGCTGAAAGGGGTCGTCTTCGTCGGGGTCGATTTTGCCATCGGTACGAATCGTTGGCGGGCGTGACTCTGCCGGTCTGCCGGCTTGCCCAAGCGGAATGCTCAGGTTTGGTGTTTCGCGAAGTTTGCGGAGGTCCTGCCGCGTCAGCAGTTCGACAGTTGTATTGAACGCTTTGGCAATGGCCTGCATATTCTGTCCATTTGGATTGGCCCGACCTTCTTCATAAGCGCCTAATAATGAACGCTTTATATTTATTTTTCGTGAGAATTGCTCCTGCGTTAAACCGTTCAGTTTGCGTAGGTAGCGGATGTTGTCACTAACGAGTGTCATCCGGTTCGGGTTTGCTAAAGTTTCAGCTAAGTTATACGATTCGTGATTTAAATCCATATCCCCCGCTTTTTTGTATTTTTAGCATAAAAATGTTCAATGTTTCAGGTTCGGTGTCCTGGAACATTGAACATTGAACAAAATGAGACTTTGACTAAAAAACGTCAAGATGACCACTCTTCCCCAAAAAACGGATTTCCGGGATGCGCTGCAAACGGTTTTCAACGCGCAGCGCCAGCACGCCCTCCCGATGGCGCTGACCTCCGCCAGCCAGCGGATCGAGCGCATCCGGCGCATTCAAACCTGGGTTACCAGCCACGAAACCGACATTCAGCGGGCGATGTACGACGATTTCAGGAAGCCGGTGGTTGAAGTGATGCTGGCCGAGGTGATGCCGCTTATGGCCGAAATCAAGCATACCATCCGGCATCTGAACCGGTGGATGAAGCCCCAGCCGCTGCCCACACCACTGTCGATGGTGGGCACCAAAAGCTACCTCCGCCACGAACCCAAAGGCAACGTGCTCATCATTGCGCCCTGGAACTACCCGTTTGTGCTCACGATTCGCCCATTGGTATCGGCTATTGCCGCTGGCAATGTGGCCATCCTGAAACCGTCGGAGATGACGCCCCACACGGCGGGGTTGATCAGCCGAATGATTACCGACCTGTTCCCAATCGAAGAGGTAGCCGTTTTTGAGGGCGATGCCGACGTGTCGCGTGCGCTGCTGGAGCTACCATTCAACCATATTTTCTTTACCGGAAGTCCTGCCGTTGGCCGAATCGTGATGGCCGCTGCCGCCAGCCATTTGGCCTCGGTTACGCTCGAACTCGGTGGTAAGTCGCCCGCCATTGTCGATGCGTCGGCCGATGTTAACCAGGCCGCCGGTCAGTTGGCCTGGGGCAAATGCCTGAACAACGGCCAAACCTGCATTGCGCCCGATTATCTGCTGGTGCATGAGTCGATTAAACAGCCGTTCATGCAGGCCATGACCCAGCGGCTGACGGGCATGTATAGCCCCGACGGCAAGCCCGTTGAGGCTTCCGACAGCTACGCCCGAATTGTGAACAGCAGCCATTTTGCGCGACTTAAAGCGTTGATCGACGACGCCGTGCAGAAGGGCGCAACCGTTACCGTTGGCGGGCAGATGAACGCCGACCAGAATTTTATGGCACCGACTCTTCTCGAAAACGTTACCGATGAGATGCGGGTGATGCAGGAAGAAATTTTTGGGCCGGTGCTGCCCGTGCTGACCTATTCAACCCTCGACGAGGCCCTCCAAATCGTGAACAGCCGCGAAAAACCTCTCGCTCTCTACATTCACAGCCGCAACCGAACCAACACGCAGTATATTATGGATCGGACCTCGGCGGGCGACACGGTGGTGAACGATACGATGCTCCAGTTTGGCAATGTTGAACTGCCCTTTGGTGGCGTCAACAACAGCGGCTTAGGTAAGTCGAATGGGTTTTTCAGTTTCCAGGAATTTTCCAACCAGCGGGGCGTAATGCAGCGCGACTTCGGCACCATGAAATTCGTTTATCCGCCGTATACAGACAAGGTGAAGAAGCTGGTGGATTTTCTGGTGAAGTATTTGTGAACTGGCTGGGGACTGGCCAATTCTAAAAATTAGAACCTTCCATGCCTATTACTGCCAGGCAGATCATCAAGCATGAAATTATAAGTTTCTTATGAATGTACTGTAAATGTTTTGCTAATCAGTTAACAACAAGGCTATGTTTTTTGCAATAATATTTGAAGTAAAGTTTAGCTTGAATATGGGTTCAGAAGTCTTCGATGATATAAAATGGGTTGAATGTGACGATTTCGACAAGGATAGGTTTATAGAATTGATTCAACAGGATTGGTATTACAATCATGAACAAGCTGACGTTGATGTTAGGATTATCAATACTACGCCCTTCACATCTAAGAAAAAACTATTACGATATATGAGTGAAGTAATAGATGAAATTAGACTGGATTGGAAAAGACCACTTCATGGAGAAGATTGGGAGTATTATCACAATTTATCTCCTGATAATTGGGTTTATTGATACTGATGTTTCAACGATGTTTTTCTTTGGCTCTTCTGCTGCTTGTTGCACACGCGGCCACGGCCCAAACCCTGCCCGTTCTCAACCAAAACCCGGCCAGCCTGCGCTGGTATCGGCTCGTAACGCCCCATTTTCGGGTGCTTTATCCGGCTGGATTCGACTCCACGGCTCAACGAACAGCCAACCGACTCGAAAGCCTGTATGAACCCGTCAGTGCGTCGCTGGAGAAACGGCCCCGGCCCATTTCGGTGCTGCTCCAGAACCAGACCACCAACAGCAATGGCTTTGTGACGCTGTATCCGCGCCGGTCGGAGTTTTTTGCGGTGATGCCACAGGACCCCAGTTTAGGCGGCACCTTCGACTGGCTCGATCTGCTGGCCGTGCATGAATACCGGCATGTTGTGCAGTATGACAAGGCCCTGCAAGGCTACGGGCGGGTGCTGTATACCCTGCTCGGCAACACGGGCCTGAGTCTGCCGCTCCTGACGGTGCCCGACTGGTTTGCCGAGGGCGATGCCGTTAGTACCGAAACACTCCTGAGCAGCGCTGGTCGCGGACGCATGCCCAACTTCGACCTGGGCATGCGGGCAAACCTGCTGGCCGGAAACCAATTTGACTACCCCAAAGCCGTTTGCGGCTCATTTCGAGACAACGTGCCGAATCATTATGTGCTGGGTTATTTCCTGACGACCTACCTGAAACGTACCCACAGCCCGGAGGTATGGAGCCGCATCCTGAACCGAAACTACCGCCGGTTTCCGTGGCCGTTTGCGTTTTCGGCCAGCATTAAAGACGAAACGAAGTTGCGGACGGAAGACCTCTATCGACAAACGATGGACGACCTGACCGAAACCTGGCAAAAACAACAGGAAGGTCTGGCTATCACGCCCGCAACCGGATTTGCCGTTACGGTCGAGAAGCAGCAAACAAACCCGGAACTGCAACGGCGGAACGGGCCGGTCTTTACCAACTACCAGCATCCGCAATTCCTGACCGATTCGACGGTGTTGTGTGTAAAAAGTGGACTCGGCGATACGCCCCGGCTGGTTGTTCTGTCGAAAAACGGGCGTGAGCGAACCCTGCACGTACAGGGTTTTCCGAACGATCCGGGCCTGTTATCGGCAACGCCGACGAAAGCCTGCTGGATTGAGTTTGGCTACGACCCGCGCTGGGGGCAGCGCATCTACTCGAACATTCGGCTGCTCGATCTCAAAACCGGAAAACTCACCCGGCTGACTCACCGCGCCCGCTACACGACGGTGGCACTCTCGCCCGACAACACGAAATTGGTTGTTGTGGAGAATACCGACCGCTACAAAACCCGGTTGCTCGTGCTCGACGCACAGACGGGTAAGTTGCTACGCCAGTTACCGAACCTGAACAACGAGTTTTATCAGCATCCACGCTGGCAGGCCGACAACCGAACCCTCGTAGCGGTCGTACTCAAAGATGGCCTGAAAACCATTCAACAACTTGATACCGAGTCAGCTACAGGTTTTGATTTGCTGCCCCGCGCGAACGAGAATATCAGCCACCCGCAGGCTTGGGGTAATTACGTGCTTTATAACTCTCCGCGCTCAGGCATTGATAATGTGTATGCCGTTGATGTTCGCTCGAAGCAGGTCGTTCAGGTTACGTCGCGGCCCTTAGCGGCCTATCACGCGGCTGTGTCGCCATCGGGCGCGCGGCTGGCCTTCGAGGATTTTTCGGCCACGGGCTTCCGTATTGCCGATATGCCACTTGATCCTGCCGACTGGAAACCCGTTACCAAACCTGTCCGCGATCAGGGCGTGTATTATTTTGGGGCCGGACTGAATGGGTCACTGATTCAGCGGGAACCGGGCGCGGCTCAGGGTCGGCAGATTCTGCGGAATGATTCGCTGGCCATCACGCCCTATGCTCCTACCCGGTTTCGGCGGTTAGCCAACGCGCTGAATGTGTATAGCTGGGGGCCAACCATTGGCAGCACGGGTCAGGCACTGTCGGTAGGAATCAGTTCGCAGGATTTGCTGAGCACAATGCAGGTTGGCGTTGGTTACACCTACAACCAGGCCGAGCAGGTTGGCAATGCCTACGCGCTGCTGAGTTATCAGGGACTTTACCCGATCATTGACGTAAGTTTTCAGCGCGGCACCCGCAAAACGGCGCTCTACATCGACAAAGTTACCCCGTTCGATAGCCTACGCACGGATCGCTGGCAGTATAACCAGTTGACTGCCGGTTTCCGGTTACCGCTGCAACTGACTCAATCCAAGTACATTCAGAGCCTGAGTTTGTCGGCGTATTACAATTACCAGCACGTAACCGGGTACGATTTGCCCGTGCGGTACATCACCGAAGTGGGTTCGTCGGGGTCACTTAACGCCATGACCTACGGGTTCAGCTATGCCCGTCAACTCCGGCAAAGCAAACGCGATGTAGCTCCCCGCTGGGGACAGGCCCTCTCGGCGACCTACCGGAACACACCCTTTGGCGGGAAACTAACCGGCGAACAGTGGGGCGTTCAGGGAAACTTGTTCCTGCCGGGTTTCGCCAAACACCACGCCATACGACTACGGGCGGGCTATCAGCAGCAGGCGCAGGGAACCTATCGGTTTAGTCCGGTTGTGTTTTATCCGCGTGGGCAATTGTACGTCAGTGATGATAACATCAGCACGGGCAGTGCCGAATACCGGCTGCCGGTAGCCGACATGCATTGGTCGATGGGGCGATGGCTGTACGTGCAGCGCATCAAAGCAGGCGGATTTTATGATTTGGCTCAGGGACAAAGTCGCGTAGACGTTCGGGATGGGACCGGGCAGTTGCGTGGCTACGAAACCCGCTCCCGCACGTTCCAGACAACCGGCGTCGATGTATCGGTTGTATTCAATGCCCTTCGGCAGCGGAATTCCCTGGAAGCTGGCATTCGCACCATCTATAACCGCACAACCGGCGAATGGGTCGTGCAGCCGTTAGTGATTGATATAGGGTTTTAGTTTACCCTTTATAAAACACCCACTTCGATAATTCGCGGAAGGAGACTTTTTTGCCGTACATCAGAATACCAACGCGGTAGATTCGGGCGGCTAACCAGGTTGTGCCCACAAAGCCCAGCACCAGCAGCAGCATCGACAGGGCGATTTCCCAGGCCGGTACGCCAAACGGAATGCGAACCATCATCACCACGGGCGATGTAAACGGGATCATGGATGTCCAGAATGCCAGTGGGCCGTCGGGGTCGCGAACGGCAATTTGCGCGAAGGCAATGGCGGCAATAATGGGCATCATAATTGGAAACATGAACTGCTGCGTCTCGGTCTCGTTGTCGACAGCCGCGCCAACAGCACCAAACAAGGCGCTGTAGAGCAAGTACCCGCCTAAGAAATAGAAGAGAAAACAAACGACGATGAGGGGAATGTTGAGCGTTTGAATGGCCTTCATCACCTCGGCGACGGGATTATTGGCCGATTCCATTTTACGCTGTACCTCCTGCTGACCGGGCATTCCGTTGGCCCGTGCGCTCAGCGTCGATACAGACGCCTGCGGTCGGCCCATAATGCTGGACCCAAGCGTTATCAGGCCCGCCGTCAGCACAATCCAGAGCATAAACTGGGTCAGACCCACCAGCGCCACCCCGATAATTTTGCCCAGCATCAATTGAAACGGCTTCACCGACGAGATAATCACTTCTACGATGCGGTTGGTTTTTTCTTCCATGACGCCCCGCATCACCTGCGTACCGTAAATCAGCACCGAAATGTAGATCAGCATGGCGCAAAACCCGCTGATGATAGTGGTGGCAATGCCGCTGTTGTTTTTTTCACCATCGTCGCTCAGGCTGATTGTCTGGGCGTCGACATTGACTTTCGCATCCTGAATAATTTTCTGGGTTATACCGGCTTCCTTGAGCTTAATGGTTTCAATTTCTTTCGAAATGGCTCGTTCGATGGTGCTTTGGAGGGATAAACTGACACTCTTTTCGGCAAAAATCCGGACCGTTTTCGGCTGCTCGATAACGTCTTTCGGAATGAAAACCAGCGCATTATAGCCCTGTTTCACAAACGTTTTTTTGGCGTTGGCCAGTGACTGTGTCGGGTAAGAAAATACCGTTTCGTCGTCGTTCCTGAACTTATTGGTAAACTGCCCGCTCTCGTCGATAATGGCAATTTTTTTCTGATTGATGGAGCTCACAGCCGCCCAGCCAATGATGGCATAAAAGCCAAAAATGAGCAGCGGCCCCAGAATCGTCATGATGATGAACGACCGTTTGCGAACCCGGACTAAGTACTCGCGCTTGATAATGAGTAGGATTTTGTTCATAGTTTCAATGAGTGAATGAGTGAATGAGTGAATGAGTGAATAGCTATGCCGGATGGTATTCGCTAATTCACTCACTCGCTCATTCACTCATTGGATTCGCCGACAGTTTTGATGAAGATGTCGTTCATACTGGGAATGTTCTCGCCGAAGGAACGGACGGCCACACGGTCGAGCAGGTAACGAATGAGGTCATTAACAGCCGCATCGGGCGGAATTTTAATATCGGCCCGCAGGAATCCGTCGTCGGTTTCGCGCGTATTCAGGACAGTAAAGGCGGCAGGCATCGTATCAAGCGCACCCTGATAGTCAACGTGGTAGGTATGCGTTTTGAACTGCTCTTTAATGGCCCGCTTCGACCCGTCGAGCACCTTATGCGACTGGTTGATGAGGGCAATGTAATCGCAGAGTTCCTCAACGGACTCCATGCGGTGGGTCGAGAAAATGATCGTTTTGCCCGCATCGCGCAATTCCAGAATCTCGTCTTTGATGAGGTTGGCGTTGATGGGGTCGAAGCCGGAAAACGGCTCATCGAGAATAATCAGGTCGGGGTCGTGCATCACCGTTGCGACGAACTGCACCTTCTGCTGCATGCCTTTAGAGAGGTCTTCCACCTGTTTGGTCCACCATGTTTTGATGTCGAACTTCTCAAACCAGATTTTCAGCTTTTCCATGGCCTGCTTCTCGGTCAAGCCCTTGAGTTGGGCTAAGTAGAGGAGTTGTTCGCCCACTTTCATTTTTTTATACAGCCCCCGTTCTTCGGGCAGGTAACCGATACGCCTGATGTGGTCGGGTTTGAGCCGTTCGCCCGCCAGGATGACCTCGCCCGAGTCGGGGGCTGTAATCTGGTTAATAATCCGGATGAGAGAGGTTTTACCCGCGCCGTTGGGGCCAAGCAAGCCAAAAATACTACCTTCCGGCACGACTAAACTTACGTCGTCCAAGGCCCGGTGTTGGGCATACTGTTTAACGATGTGATGCGTTTCAAGAATATTCATTCAGTTCAGGTTAGCCATTCGCTGGCATTGGCAGGCCCAAACTACGCATTTTAGCCATGCAAGGGCAATCAATTTACGGATAAACTGCCAAACGGCTATATGGGCGGTCATAAAAAAGCCACAACCCGGCTGGATTGTGGCCAAAACCCTTAAACCGACCCATCAGGATGAGAGGAGTAATGAAAGGCAGGAAAATAGGTTCTAACCCATTTTGATTACGTTTTAACTATAATCATACAACCCCTCCAGGGTTGAAAAGCAGGACCCGTCGGGTCGGTTTAGGGTTTTTTTAAAGTCAGGCTTTCACGACGATGGTTTTGGCCCATTTATCGCCAAACCGTTTCCGGTCATCGCTAAATACCATTAGGGCATCGACAATGTTAAACAGAGGAATTAACAATGACACCTGCCGGGTAATGGCGGTTCCGTAATCGCCCAGAAGGCTGCCCCCTGTTTCTTCCTTAATGGCTTTAATACCCATTAGTTTTTTACCGATACTTTGCCCCCCCAGAAAACCACCCGTAGCCGGTAGTGCATCCTTCGTAAGCAGGTAAGCAATCGTAATTATATACCCTATCATGGCCATTCTGGGCGATACCATAATCAGCAACCAAAAAGGTATGTTACCAATGATGCCGTCAATAAAAGCGGCAATGAACCGTTGGACAGGCGTAGCCTTAACGTGGGTACTGATGGAGGTGTAAGTGGGTTGCACAAGCGTAGGGGTTTAGGTGAAATAAAGGAATGATTATTCTCCCCGAACCTACGAAATCAGGCGGATTTCTTTATAGAATCCCGTATAAAGGGCAAATGATTTATTAAACGGTAATCTCTTCACTCTCAACAGGCTGCGTCCTGAACTCACCTTCCCATTTCGAGATCACACAGGTGGCCACGGCATTGCCGACCACGCTCGTGGCTGAGCGGCCCATATCGAGCACCTGATCGATGCCCAGCAGCAGGGCCAGCCCTTCGATGGGCAGGTTAAACAGCGACATCGTACCGGCAATAACTACCAAAGACGCTCGCGGTACGCCCGCAATCCCTTTGGAGGTAATCATCAGCGTGAGCATCATCGTAATTTGCTGTTCGATGCTCAGGGGAACATGATACGCCTGGGCGATAAAAGCCGTGGCAAAGGTCATGTAGAGCATCGACCCGTCGAGGTTGAAGGAGTAGCCCAGCGGTAGTACGAATGAAATAATGCGTTCGGAGCAGCCAAATCGGCGGAGAGCTTCGATGGTTTGCGGGAACGAAGCCTCCGAACTGGCCGTGCTGAAGGATAGAATAACCGCCGAGCGAATTTCCCGCATCAGGGCGAAGTACGGAATGCGAACAACTAAACAAATGACTGCCAGCACCACAAAAATAAAGAACAGCAGCCCGCCGAAGAAACACAAAATCAGGTAGACATAGCCGCCCAGAATACCCAGCCCCTGCTGGGCAACAATAGCCGCAATGGCACCCAGCACACCAAAGGGCGCAAAAGACATTACATAGCTGGTAATTTTGAACATGATGTGCGAGAGCGCGTCAAGGGCCTTTATCATGATTTTCCCCTGCGCCCCAACGGCCCCAACGGCTATCCCGAAAAAGATGCTGAAGACCACAATCTGGAGAATTTCGTTCGTGGCTAACGCGTCGATAAAACTGGTCGGGACGATGTGCTCAATAAACGTATTGAACGACATTTTCTGCACCTGTACACCCACATCCGTGCCTTTGGCAGGTAGTTGGGGGATATTCATGACCTCGCCCGGCCGCATAATATTGACCACTAATAAACCCACCACTAAGGAGAGGATGGTGGCAAAATAAAAGTAGGCTAATGTTTTCAGGCCAACCCGGCCAACCGTACCAAAATCACCCAGTTTCGCAATGCCAACCACGAGGGTGGCGAAGACCAGCGGCCCGATAATCATTTTAATAAGCCGCAGAAAAATCTTCGACAGAATATTCAGGTCGGTGCCCGAAAAGCCGGAGCCAGTGTCTGGAAAAAAATAACCAATCGCAATTCCGAGCACCATGCCCAAAAAGATACGTGTTGTCAGGTTCGGTAGTTTCATGCAGTGAAATTAGTAAAAACCGTATCAGGCAAATGTAACGGAATCCAGACAGTTCCAAAAGCGCGTTTATACCCCTTGTAGGTTTATGACAATGCAGACTATCACTATTTAAGGGAATACCGACCGTATAAGCTATTTTCTTGCTTTTTTTGAAATTTACACCGTATTATGCGACTTAGTCAGTGGACTAAGTAAACAAAACCAGTAGATAAGAAACTAAGCAAATAGTCGTCGGTATATGGGCTTCCGGCACGCAAATTGTAACCAGAGAAAGGGATACAGAAGATAATCTGTCAGGCCAAACGGTGTTTTGAACGTAATATCATCCGTGATGATGGTTTGTCCGCCGGTAGTGCCAGCAGGCACGCGCTGAAGGTGGTGCCGATGGTGCCAGCGGGTCAGAAAAAACGGCAGGCGCGTTCCCTGATCAATAAAATAAATGGCGTCGTCGGTGGTCTGCTGATCAACGATGAGGCTAATCCAATCCTGACGAAACAGGAAAAAATTTAACCGCAGATGCACGACGTCACCCGGGAGGCAGCCATCAAAGCGAACCACCTTCACGGGCGGGAAAGGTGGGGCAAGTTGCTCGAACAGGGTGCGATTAAATCCAGCCCAAACGGTAGGCAATGATTGGTCAACTGAGGTTTTAAGGACAAGACGCATGACAGGTGAACAAATTGTAGCGTATAGTAGTAAACGTAAACTTTACCTTTTACAAAATAATACTCCTCTAAAGTTGATTGTAACAACTAAAAGGGATACTTTGTCTTTGCATTGCCGATTCATACTGGCTCGTGTTGTGCAACTACCTACCCTATTTATGTATCGGTTTCATTGCTGGGCGGTTTGCTGGCTGGTTATTGGCTTACTAAGTGGTGCATCCCGCACACACGCCGGGATGCCCGAACCCGAGTACATTACCGTGCGAAATGGCCTGCCGCAGGGCCTGGTTAACTCCCTGATTCAGGATAAGCAGGGGTTTATCTGGTTGGCCACCCGCGATGGCCTCTGCCGGTACGACGGTATCCGATTCCGCATCTACACACACGACCCTCAAAAAGCCAACTCACTGTCGTTCAGCAGCATCTATGAAATAAAAAACAATAATAAAGGGCAACTCTGGATTCGGACGGAAAACAATAAAATTGATCGGTTCGACCCGGTAACCGAGCAGTCAAACCGAATGTCTAACTCACCCGCGTTTCAGCATGTGCTGGGCCGGGACCAACTGGTGGGTATGCAGCCCGACCGCTCCGGGAATGTCTGGGTGGCCACACAAACGAACGGCTTTTTTCGGCTGAATGCAAACGGGTCGATCTCGCAGCGCCATTGGGCGCCCCAGGGCGATTCGGCTCAGCAGTTCATCCACACCATGCTGCTTGACCGCTACAACCAACTGTGGCTGGCTACCCGAACGGGTCTGTTTCGCTACAACGTTGCCTCGGGGCAGTTTACGCTTTTTACCGTGGCTCAGGGCCTGCCGGGCAACGATGTCTATCGGCTGCATGAACGGGCCAATGGCGAACTAATGCTGGGATTTCCAGGGCATTTTGCCATTCTCGATCCCGATGGCGGGCGCGTTCGGCAGGTGGTTCCCGTAGCGGGCAATCGGATCACCGTTCCGCTGTTTGCCAGAGACAGCCGGGGCGTCGACTACGTGAATCAAAGTCCGTATACCGATCAGACCGGCTTCGTATTAATACCGCCTGACCCTAAATTTGCCCGTTTTTCGGCCCTTTCGCTACTCGTTGACCGAACGAACGTTCTCTGGATTGGTCTGAATGGGGATGGCGTGATCAAATATGACCTGACTAAACGACCCTTTCAAACCTGGCCCTACGTCAATAATTTTCAGACTGACTGGCTCACCCAACAGGCTAACGTGCCGCTGGAAGCCATCCCCGCCCTTATCCGCCAGCAACCGTCGCGGGATATTCGCTACCAGTTCGACCGGCGTAAAAACCTCTGGCTCAGCAGCCCGCTAACCGATCCCTACCGCTACGACAGTTTCCGGAAAACGTTTGTCCCGGTGCGACCAACCGGCATAGAGGCCCGCTGGTTACCCAACGGTATGTTCCGGTTGACGGCCCTGTCGACCGGGGCGGAGGGAGAACTTTGGGGGTTACTCGGCCCTGCAAATCAGGCCGTTGTGCGTCACAATCCCGATCAGGAAACGTTCACGGCGTTTCCGTTGCCGTTGCCCCCCAACCATCCGTATGTCATTACAGCCATGGTGATCGATGGGGGCCGCGTGTATATGGCTACGGAGAATCATGGCCTGCTTCGGGCCGACCTGTCGGCGAAGCGACTGATTCACTGGCATGGTGGCAGTATGGGCACCCATTCGCTGCCGGGCGACGCACTCTTATGCCTGGCACAGGACCCGCTCCAGTATAATTTTCTGTGGATTGGCACCCTTGGCGAAGGGCTGTGCCGACTCGATAAAATGACGGGGCGGATTCAGCGGTTCACGGTTGGGCAGGGGCTGTCCAATAACGTCATTTACGCCATCCGTACCGATGCGAATGGCCATCTTTGGCTGAGTACAAATCGGGGGCTTTGCCGCTTCGATACCCGCACCTACGAAGTCAGGAACTACATGTCGGACGATGGGCTGCCGAGCGACGAATTCAGGCAATTTCATGACATAACCTTACCCGATGGGCGGCTCATTTTTGGTGGTATCGGCGGGTACACGGTGTTCGACCCGCGCCGGGTCAGTGAAGACTCCGTAAAACCAGTGGTGGCGCTAACCGCCCTGCGCCTGAACAACCAACTGGTTACGGTCAATACGCCCGATTCACCCCTTCAGCAGGACATTAACCAAACCAGTGCGATCACGCTGGACCACCGCCAAAATTTTCTCTCCATTGATTTTGCGGCCCTTGAATTCAACCAGAGTCACAAAAATCAGTACCGGTATAAACTCATCGGCTTAGATAAGGATTGGGTCTATAGTGGCAATCAGGCCAGCGCTACCTACACCAATCTCACGCCCGGCACCTATACCTTTGTGGTCAACGCGTCCAATACGTCGGGCATCTGGAGTCCGCACTTGCACCAGCTACAGCTTCGTATTGAGCCACCCCTCTGGGCAACCTGGTGGGCCTACTCGGCCTACATTTTTCTGCTGCTGGGAGCTATCGTTTTATTTCTGCGGGTCCGAATACGACGCATTCAGCAGAAAAGCCAGAGTCGACTACGCGAACAGGAATCCATTCAGCTAAAGCAGCTTGATGAGGTAAAGTCACGCTTTTTTGCCAACATCACGCATGAGTTCCGTACGCCGTTAACCTTAATTCTAACACCGTTAGAACAAGTATTAAACGACTCAACCGATTCGCCCTACCACGGGCGGCTCTCCCTGATTCACCGAAATGCCAACCGGCTTCTGCGGCTCATTAATGAGTTGCTCGACCTGGCTAAACTCGACGCCGGAAACCTCACCATTACCCCAACACCCGCCGATTTGCAGGAGTTTATCCGACGAACCGTCCTGGTTTTTTCCGAAGAGGCCCAGCGCAAACAGATTCAACTGCATTTTACGCCTGAGTTCGCCCAGCCTTTTTACTGGTTCGACCCGGATAAGATCGAAAAAATACTGAGCAATTTGTTATCTAATGCACTGAAATTTACAGCGGAGGGCGGGTCCATAACGGTTTCTGTGATCACGGCTCCGCTGGACCCGGAATTAACCAACCCGGCAAACACCGACCTGCTCCGGTTGAGCGTCCATAACACCGGAGCATTCGTTTCTGCCCACCAGCTACCGCACCTGTTCGACCGTTTCTACCAGGCCGACCCGTCGCCCGAGCAGGCCGTGACCGGGTCAGGTATTGGGCTTGCTTTAGTTAAAGAATTAGTTGAGATGATGCAGGGCACTATCTCCGTAGAAAGCCTGCCCGTCTACGGAACAACCTTCACCGTCGAACTCCCCTGTCGGCAGGCTCGTGCCGACCTTGTCGCTTCCACGAACACCAGCAATTCGTTTCCCCTATCATTCACCGCGCCTGAGCCTGCCAGCGCCGATACATCTGCCGAAAAGGTGCATCAATTGCTGTTGGTTGAAGACAACGACGAACTGGCCGACTACATTATCACGACGCTGAATACGGAATGGCGGGTGAAACGGGTTGGCAATGGTCAGGCAGGTATCGACGCGGCCGTTGCCGACGGACCCGATATGATTATCAGCGATGTGCTGATGCCTCAGGTAGACGGCTATGAACTCTGCCGGCAACTAAAGAGCAACCCCATTACCAGCCACATCCCGATTTTGCTCCTGACCGCTAAAGCCTCCGTGGAGAGCCGCCTTGAGGGGCTAACCGCAGGAGCCGACGATTATTTAGCCAAGCCGTTTCAGGTTGATGAACTCCGGGGGCGGGTTCGGAATCGACTGGAGCACCAGCAACGGATTCAACAGTTTTATCGAACCCGGCTCCTGCGGGAAGGCAACCTGCCCATGGCCAGCCAGAATCCCGGCGACGAATTTATGAACCGGGTTTATGCCATTCTGGAAAACCGGTTGGACGACTCCAGCTTCGGAGTCGAACCGTTAGCCACCGCCATGGGCATGAGCCGTATGCACCTCAACCGCAAAGTGAAAGCCATGACCAGCCTGACCCCAAACGAATTGATTCGGGTGGTTCGGCTGAAGCGAGCGGCCGAACTACTGCTAACCGGAGTGTCGGTTTCGGAAGTTGCCGACCGGGTTGGGTTCGACACACCAGCCTATTTCTCCAAAGTCTTCAAAGATCAATTCCACCTGACACCGTCCGAATACGTCGACCAAAATCGCCACGAAGTCGCCTAAGGCGACAAATCGTTTATTCCTTGTCGTTAAAGGCTAATTACACCTTCCAAAAACATACTCGATTATGTTTTTGGAGACATAACGACATTTATCATATGACTTCTCCTGGTGATGTTACAAATTTTATAGCCCTTGTTACGAAAGAGCAAGAGATGGGTATTCGTTGGACTTAGTATTGCAGTATCAATACATACTCATACTTCGTCCACTTCTGAAGCGATTTATATCTGTTAGCCCATGACGTTTCTCTCTTTCTCCGTTCGCACAAAACCGGCAGAATGGCCGCCCCTCAAACTTTACCTTCGCGAAACTGGCCGACAGCTTTTTTCGGTCGATGATTTAGTGTATTTGCAGGCTGTTGCCAATTATAGCTGGCTGAACTGGGTGGATGGTCGCCGGATGCTGATGCCCCGTACCCTTAAATATTATTCTCCTCAGTTGCCCACCGAGTTATTCATCCGGCTCCACCGCAATTGTGTTGTTAACCGGCAATTTGTGGAGCGTCTGGAACGCACCGATACGGGTGGGCTGGTTCATTTAACCACTGGCGACGTATTACCCGTTTCGCGTCGGCGGTGGAGTATGGTTCGGCGGCAGTTGACCAACAATAAAGTAGCCTATTTGAACTAATCGTTTTTCCGCTTCTTATCCAGCAGCCTTACACCCAACCCGCCGGTCCAGCATGATACCGGCGGGTTGGGTGTAAGGCTTTTTTGCGTCTTCCCTCACCCGCTGCGAAAACCCATGCCTGTTTTTGCGGGTTATTACCGTTACTTTGCTTTTCTTACCTTTCCCTATATGCTATCACAGTTGCCTTCGGCGTTTCGCCCTCCTTACCAAATTGACAGTCGTTATACGAAGTCAGTCGCTTATTTCTCCATGGAAATTGCCGTCGACCAGGCCCTCAAAACCTACTCCGGCGGGTTGGGGTTTCTGGCCGGTTCGCACATGCGAAGTGCGTTTGAACTAAACCAGAATCTCATTGGCATCAGTATGCTGTGGAAGTATGGGTATTATGATCAGATGCGAAAATCCGACAATGCCATGGACGTGCAGTTTCGGGAAAAGATCTACTCGTTTTTGCAGGATACGGGCATTACCTTCACCATCGACATTGGTAATCAGGCTGTTGGAGTTCGGGCTTATTTCTTACCGCCTACGACATTCCAAACGGTTCCCCTGTTTTTTCTGACTACCGATATCGACGGAAACGACGATGCAGCCCGGTCCATTTCCTACCGGCTCTACGACAACGATGCCCGCATGAAGGTTATCCAGTGTATGGTACTCGGAATTGGGGGCGCTAAACTCATCGACGCCCTCGACTACTCGCCAGACGTGTATCACCTCAACGAAGCCCACGCCTTATCGGCCGCTTTTTATCTATATCAGAAGCTGGGTTCTGCCGATGAAGTACGCCGGCGGCTGGTGTTCACGACCCACACCCCCGAAGAAGCGGGCAACGAAAAACATGATATAAACCTGCTGAACGAACTGGGCTTTTTCGGCGGAATGCCACTGGCGAAGGTTCGGGAACTGGGTGGCATTCAGGACAATGTATTTAACCATTCGCTGGTTGCCCTGCGGCTGAGCCGGCAGGCCAACGGCGTGTCTAAATTACATGGCGAAGTAGCCCGGCAAATGTGGGGTCGTTTTGACGGCATTTGCCCCATTACGCACGTTACCAACGCCCAAAACAGCCGTTACTGGACCGACCCCGACATCGAAACGGCCCGGCTGGCGGGTGATACGCAGGCCATTGCGGCCCGTAAAATCAGCCTAAAAAAACCCCTGTTTCGGGTCGTGGCCGACCAGGTTGGTAAACTCTTCGACCCGAATGTACTGACGCTGGTGTGGGCGCGTCGGTTTGCGACCTACAAACGGCCCGATTTGCTCACGCAGGACATGGAGCGGTTTACCCGACTGCTCAACCAGACCAGGTATCCCATACAGATTATCTGGGCAGGTAAACCCTACCCAATGGACTACGGGGCCGTCGAGGTGTTTAACCGGCTCTATTACATGAGCCATCTGTTTCCGAACATGGCCGTGCTGACGGGGCATGAGTTGGGGCTGTCCAAACTCCTCAAAGACGGCTCCGACGGTTGGCTCAATACGCCCATCGTAAACCGCGAGGCCTCCGGCACCAGTGGCATGACAGCCGCCATGAACGGGTCGGTGAATATCTCAACCAACGATGGCTGGATTCCAGAGTTTGCCAAACCCGGCAACAACAGTTTCTTAGTGCCCACGGCTGACCCACTTCTGCCCTACCACGCCCGCGACGAGCAGGACCGCGACCGATTGTTCGACCTGATCGAGAACGAGATTCTGCCCATGTATTATGACCGGCCCGCCGACTGGCAGGCCCTCGTTCTTCGCAGCATGAATGATGTGAATGCCTATTTTGAGGCCAACCGGATGGCTCGTGAGTACTACGAGCACGTGTATTAAGAGGTCCAGCCTGTTTCAGATGCAACCCAACGTTAGTTTAGCTGCCAAAACGTTCGACGCCCATGAGCGCCTGAATGCGGCCTATGGCATTCAGGCGATTCAGGGGTATGCCGACCCCATGCATGAACTCATCGGCACCATTTTATCGCACCGCACCACCCACGCGAATGAAGTTACGGCCTACCGCACCCTGCGGGAACGGTTTCCGACCTGGGAGCAGGTGCGCGATGCACCCCTCTCCGCTCTGATCGACGCCATCCAAACGGCGAACTACCCCGACGTAAAAGCACCGTATATTCAAAATCTGCTGACGCACCTTTTCCGGGAAACGGGTAGCGCTAACATTGATTTTCTGGGTGATTTATCCACCGAAGCAGCCATGAACTGGCTAACTACGCTGCCGGGCATCGGTTTAAAAACAGCGACGCTCCTGTTACTTTTCACGTTTCATAAGCCCGTATTGCCCATCGATACGCATGTGCATCGCGTTACGCAACGCCTGGGGCTTATTGGCCCGAAAGTGAGCGCCGAAAAGGCGCATTCGATTCTGCTGGCTTATCTGCCACAAGATGCTCTGTTGCTGTTCAACTTTCACAAACATTTTTACTGGCATGGCCAACGGGTCTGCACCTGGTATTATCCCAAATGCACCAACTGTGTTCTGCGGGATATGTGCGACTTTTACCAATCGGGTGGAACGGCATTACTAAGCAGCACACCCCGGAGAAAGACGAAATCGACAGATTCTTAAATTAACGTCAATACGGAATTATCCAGAAATAGTCAGCCCTGGTTCATGTTGATGAACCAGGGCTGACTATGAAGTTGTTAGTAAGCACCGTTAAGTCTTTCTACCGTGCTTGCGGGTATGGAAGTCTTTCGCCTGATCGACCCAGTTGTCGCGTTCGATGCGACCGGGAAAGAACTCGATCAGTTCGTTCACTTTATCAATGTCCTCTTTCGTGAAGTTGGCAACCTGACGAAAGGTATAAATACCCAAACTATGTAGTTTACGCTCCAGAAAAGGCCCCACCCCCACAATATCTTTCAGATCATCGGCTTCAGAAGCTATTGCCCGGCCAATTCGGTCGAAGTTAACTTCGCTGGCACGAGCTGCAATTCGGCTCAGTACAGCCGCTTCCGAATTATCCGTCTTGCCCGATCCAGCCGATCCGGGCGGCACATAAGGCATTGGTGGAGTTACGGGTGGCACCGCTACGGTGGGCACGTCGAGCGCTGAACTGACTGTTGGTACGGCCACATCCGCATCGATCAAGTCCGGTGTATCGTCGTTCGTTAACAGGGGCAGCAAGGGGTCGGCATGAACAAAGGCCGGGGGTTCCTGCAAACGAGGCTCCGGGCGGGTTGGCGCCCCACTAACGGCAGCACGGCCACCTGCTTTTGACCGACGGCATTCTTCCAGTTCGGCCTCTTTATCGGCAACTGATGAACGGAGCGCACTGATGCGGCCAGCCAGCACCAACCGGCCCAACAACCAGCCAACAAAGGCGGCAAGGGCCAGCAAGAGCAGTATTTCGGTGACGGCCACCGTGGGGTTAAAAGGGTCTAATCCAAACATGGCAGGCTTGTCGTTTAAATGGGTTTGACTGAAGTTTCAGCCGGGTCGCCGGAGCGGTTCCATGTTTCAGATGCAAATTTACGCGTCATGTTGAACTTGAAACATAGAACCACTCCGGCAACCCGGCTGACGCTTACCTTTTTTTGATAAATTCTTTCGATTGGCCAACCCAGTTATCACGGTCAATTCGACCGGGGAAAAATTCGATAATATCGTTCACCTTGTCGATGTCTTCGGGGGTAAAACTGGCAATCTGTCGGAACGTATAAATTCCGATAGCGTGGAGTTTCTTCTCCAGAAAAGGCCCCACCCCCACAATGTCTTTCAGATCATCGGCTTCGGCAAGGGAGGCTAACCCGATGCGGGTGAAGTTAAGTTCACCCGATCGGGAACGGATGCGGTTCAGCACAAGGGTTTCTTCATCGCCCGACTCGACCGCAGCCGTTGGCATCCGGTGGCAGTCATCAACGGCCCGACCGGTGCTGGCCAGGTCGCCTTCAAGCTGACGGATGGTTCGCTGCCGGGAAACATACCCGATGATAAAGCCCAAAATGGCACTCACCACCAGCATACCAAGGTGCTGTAGCTGGGCGTTGGGCAGGTTAAGCGGGTTCATCTCAAACATAATTTCTACTTATTTATGGTTTTTCCGTTTTCAGGTTCAACGGTTCAACGTTCCAGCCTGAAACCTGAAACGTTGAACTTTAAACATAAACCTTAGTGAACGACTACCGTTACACGGCGATTTGCTTTACGCCCCGAAGGTGTGCTATTATCGGCTTTCGGCGCCGTTTCGCCTTTGGCCTCCACCTCAATCTGACCTGGTTCGATACCCGATTTACGCAGTTTACTCTTCACATCATTGGCCCGGTCGAGCGAGAGCCGTTTGTTCACCTCGTCGGGGCCGGAATTGTCGGTATGACCGGTTAGGAGCAGTTTTTTATCTTTATTGGCCGCCAGAAACTTAACCGCTTCGTTAAAAAACTTCTGCGTTTCGGCTGTTTTGATGTAGTTAGCCTCACTTAACGGAAAATACAGATCTATTGGCTTAAATACTGACGTAAACTTCTGGGATTCAGCCAGTTCCTTCTCCGTCGTCGGCTCTGTTAGGGTGACCGTGGCTGGTGGCGTTGCCGCAACTGTAGTGGGAGTGGTTGACACACTGGGATCAGTACCGGCAAAAGCAAGGTCGATACCCCCATAGAGGGAGTCACCTTTTGCCGTAAAGGAAAGCGTTCGTTCTTCCCCTTTCGTGCTTATCGACGCTGCCGAAACACCCTGCTGCACTACGTATTGTTTTAAACCTTCGGCACGGGCCAGCCCCAGGTTTGCAAAGCTGGTTGTGTTGGTTTCTGTTGGGGCATAATAGCCCGTGATCGTGAGCGTCCGACCGGGATTGGCTTTCAGATACGTGACCATCGACGCCAGCGAGTTTCCCGGTGCGGTGGATTCGCCCCGCGTGGATTCGCCCAGTGTGTTCAGGTTGGCATTGGCCCCCGATTTTGCAAAACTGAAGTTGCCGGGTAGCGCCAGCCGGAAGCGGTCGCCATCCGCAATCGTGTAGCCAGTGGCCCCTGGTGAGGTTGTCGGTAGTTCGGAGTCGGTCGAAATAGCTTCCGGCTGTGGTTCATTCCCACACTGTTGCTTTATCTTGCAGACGTGCCACCAGGTTGAGCCAATCATCCAGAGAACGAGCAGGACGATCCAGGGCGCTTTGTTTGTTAGCATAATGAAGGATGATGGTTTGGACAGGCTCCGAATACGAACCGCTGCCTGTGGCGGAATAGCGTAGAATGGTTGCCCAAAAATACACGGAGTCCGTACAAATGCAACACCATCGCTGATTTTGATCTTGTTTCTTCATCAATTAATCCTGTGTTGGCCGCCCAAATCAGACGGTCGGGATGTGTTGGGGAACAAAAACAAAACGGAGCCGCCGTATGGTAGCCCCGTTTTGTTTTTGTCCCGTTCTGCGCCTTAGCTCGCCAGAAAATTGACTGCCTGCTTCAGGGTGCGCTCGTTGTGCGTTTCGGGGTCGGTGTAGGAACGCTCCCCTACTTCAATGTCAATTTGCTTACCAATCAGTTGGTTGGTATCTAACTTAGCGCCTTCCTGTACGTCGATGCCCGCCTGCTCAAACAGGCCCACGATGTTGGGCATACCGGCCCGCGACTGGTAAAACCGGTGCGACACGTAACCCTCGTCATTTTCAAAACGGACGGCAAAAAATGGAATGCCTTTATTCTCACTCGTGCCTTCCTCAATGTCCGTGATGGTAACGGTGTGCGGCCCATCAGCCAGCAATGCCTTATCCTGCCCTTTTTCTACTGCGATTTTCATAACGATATGTTTTATATGTATCATAAAAACAGCTCATTCATTTATTTGTTTACAAAAAATAGTGCACACAAAGCTAAAACAAGGTAACTCATTAATTTTTCGTATTTTACTTATACGATACAAGGTACCTTAAGATGGACCGTTTAGCGTTAAAAGTTAATCGCATAGGCCCGATCAATAGTAGGTGCCCCCAGATGTTGCTAACTTGCGGTTTAACTACTACCAAACCGGCGAACGTCGGCAGCAAGCTTATCTTCTTTATGCGTATTGATCTGCGTAGCGATACCGTTACCCAACCTACGCCCGCCATGCGTGAGGCCATGTTTAGCGCCCCACTCGGCGACGATGTGCTGGGCGACGACCCCACCGTGAATGCCCTCGAAGACAAAGCGGCACTGCTGTTCAGCCTGGAAGCGGCTCTGTTTTGCGCGTCGGGCACGATGACCAACCAACTCGCCATTCGCACCCACACCCGCCCCGGCGACGATGTGATCTGCGACTACCTGTCGCACGTCTATCAGTACGAGGGCGGGGGCATCTCGGTGAACGCCCTGGCCTCGGCAAGTCTGGCGCACGGCGAACGCGGCAAACTCACCCCCGACCTCATCCGCGAACATATCTACAGTCCCGCCGACTCCCACAAACCCCTGTCGCGGCTGGTAGTACTCGAAAATACGATTAACAAAGGCGGGGGTTGTTATTACACCATCCCCGAAATTGCCGCCATCCGGCAGGTCTGCGACGAAAATGGATTGCTCCTCCACTTGGATGGCGCCCGGCTTTTCAACGCCCTTGTCGAAACCGGCGAACCGACCGAAGCCTACGGCCACTTGTTCGACTCCATCAGTATTTGCCTGTCAAAAGGACTGGGGTGCCCGGTGGGGTCGCTCCTGTTGGGGAAAGCAGACTTCATTCGTCAGGCCCGTCGGTACCGTAAACTCATGGGCGGTGGCTGGCGGCAGGCGGGTTTTCTGGCGGCTGCGGGCATCTACGCCCTCGATCACCACATCGACCGGCTGAGACAGGACCACACCCGTGCCCGCCGAATTGGCACCATCCTCGACCGACTGCCCGAAGTGGAAGAGATTCTTCCCATCGACACGAATATTGTCATTTTCAGGCTTCCCGAAACCATCTTAGCTGCCGATTACGTTGCTCAGTTAGAGACCAAAGGCATTCGGGGCATTGCCTTCGGCAAGCACTTAGTGCGGTTCGTGACGCATTTAGACTTCACAGACGAACAATTAACAGAAATGGAAAACAGATTGTAGTTGATAGTCGATGGTCGTTCACCTTCTTAGTACGAACAACTATCAACCAATGACTATCGACTATTGACTACTTATCATGCATATTCAAACCAGAACATTACAGAAAGAAGATTATCATGACCTGAAAGAGGCCATGATTGAGGTATATAGCGGAATTGGGGGCGACTACTGGCCCAAAAGTTCGATTACCAAGTTGCTCAACATATTCCCCGAAGGCCAGTTTTGCGTGGAGGTCGATGGGAAAGTGGTGGCCAGCGCACTGGCCATTCGGGTGAAATACGCCGATTTTGGTGATAACCACACCTACCACGAAATTACGGGCGGCTATACCTTTAAGACTCATAACGACGAGGGCGACTATCTCTACGGTATTGAGGTGTTTGTTCACCCCGACTACCGGGATTTGCGGCTGGGCCGGCGGCTATACGATGCCCGCAAGGAACTCTGCGAAACGCTCAATTTAAAAGGCATTCTGGCAGGAGGGCGCATTCCGAATTACAATAAATTCGCCGACGATCTAAGCCCCCGCGAGTACATCGCAAAGGTGAAGCAAAAAGAAATTTATGACCCCACGCTAACCTTCCAGTTGTCGAATGATTTCCACGTGAGGAAGGTTTTGCGTGGCTACCTGCCCGGCGACACCGAATCGAAGGAGTACGCGACGTTGCTGGAATGGATTAATATCTACTATGTCGCCGAAAAAGACAAACGGCCCCATACAGACTCCATTATCCGGCTGGGCGTAATTCAATGGCAAATGCGCCTGTTCAAGAACCTCAGTGCCTTTCTGGATCAGGTCGAATTTTTCGTGAATGCCGTTAGTGACTATCGGGCCGATTTCATGGTGCTGCCGGAGTTTTTCAACACGCCCCTGATGGCCGATTTCAACGATCTGCCGGAGCCGGTCGCCATCCGCAAATTAGCCGATTTCACGGTGCCGGTGCGCGAAAAACTCTGCCAACTGGCCATCTCGTATAATGTCAACATTGTTGGGGGCAGTATGCCACTCGTCGATGACGACGGGAAACTTTATAATGTGGCATACCTCTGCCGACGCGACGGTTCGTTTGAGGAATACCGAAAGATTCACATCACGCCCAATGAGGTACGACACTATGGCATGGTTGGTGGCTATGAGATTCGGGCGTTCGACACGGACTGCGGTAAAATTGGAATGCTCATCTGCTACGATGTCGAATTCCCTGAACTGGGCCGGATTCTGGCGCAGCAGGGGATGCAGATTCTATTCGTGCCGTTCCTGACCGATACGCAGAACGGCTACTCGCGGGTGCGGCACTGCGCCCAGGCACGAGCTATCGAAAACGAATGTTACGTGGTTATTTCGGGCTGCGTGGGCAACCTGCCCAGAGTCCAAAACATGGACATCAACTACGCCCAGTCGGCGGTGTTTACGCCTTCGGATTTCCAGTTCCCAACCAATGCCGTGAAAGCCGAAGCCACCACCAACACCGAAATGGTGCTCATTGCCGACGTAGATTTGAGTTTGCTCAAAGAACTGCACGAACACGGTTCGGTGCAGGTGCTGAAAGATCGCCGGACGGATTTATACGACGTGACGCTGAAAAAAGCGGCAAAAAAAGCCATAAATCGGGTTGCCAGCCAGCCAAAGAAAGCCTCCCCCGACAACGACCCCGAAGAGGTGGCGCCTTTGATTGTGGTGGCGGATTGATTAAACCCTGCTATCAACAGAGGCTCAGCGCGTAGTGAATTCACTACGCGCTGAGCCTCTGTTGATAGCAGGGTTTATTAAGCTTTTTGTTTTCTTCCCGATAGCAACAATTCAAGAGCTTCGGGCGTCAACTCAGCCAAATCGTCATTTGCTTTATCTAATTTACGCTGGACGGACGGAGTTCGTTGCGGACGAGTAGAAGGCACTGGTTTAGGCTCCGGACGCTGGGGTTTTTGGTCTAAGCTTTCCACATTTTTAGTCTTTAAGTTGAATGAAGAATCGCCGGTAATTCTCATTAGGTTGAAAACGCTCGGCCTGGCCATTATCAAGTTGGCCAGATACCAGAAACCTCTTCTGAATTTTATCCAATCCCCGGCTAATTACAATCCGGTACAGACGTGTTCGGCGTTCATCGCTTCCGCTGAAGGTAACAATCTTGTCAGGAAATTTAGTCAAAAAATTATCAACAATTGGCATCACGGTAGCCATTACTGTTCGCAGGTCGTCGTTGTTGGTGATGCTCAGGTCACTTTCTGACCCATCGTCAAGTAGGTCCAGCAACGGCAGGTTAAAACGTTTGGCAGATTCGTTTCTGTAAACCGAACTACTTTATTAAGCGTTTTGGCGTCACTTATGCTCGCAAAATCATACCGGATTTCAATAGGTTCACTAAAAAAGAGTAGGCTATTTCGTCCATCAGGTCGTCAAATTTTCGCCTAAACTTACCAATTTTAATCAAAATGACTACTTAAGAACCGCCAACCTCCAGCAAAGTGCTTCACCGATGAACCCTAACAACCTCCCAAACATAAAAGCCCCCTGTCGACAGAGGGCTTTTGTTTTATGTAATTATTAAGGAAATACTACTATTAATTTAAGAATATGATTCGTTTCATAACCTTACGTTTATTTTTATCCGGTAAATTCTGAAACAAACTTTATCCCATCATTTTATGCGCTTCATACTTATACTTCTACTCGTTACGGGAGTTGGGAACCACTATGCTCGTGCCCAGGTAACGACCTCCTCCATTGCCGGTGTCATCAGCGACGAAACCGGAAAAGGGCTGCCTGGCGCAACCGTTGCGGCTGTTCACTTGCCAACCGGCACGCAATACGGTGTAACGACCCGCACCGAAGGGCAGTTTAACCTCCCGAACATGCGTATAGGTGGTCCCTACCGCATCACGATCAGCTACGTTGGGTACCAGACCGAAACCGTCGAGAATGTTACGTTAAGCCTGGGGCAGAAATTGCCGCTAAATCAAGTGTTGAAAAGTGGCTCAAGAGAACTCTCGGAAGTTGTTGTGCGCTCCAGTGCCAACGATGTGCTGAACAATTCCCGGACCGGCCCGCAAACCAACATCAGCAGCGAACAACTCCGCACGCTGCCAACCATTAAACGCTCCGTATTCGATTACACCCGCCTGAACCCGATGGCCGGGGGCGATGGCTCGTTTGGTGGCCGCAACAGCCGTTTCAACAACTTCGCCCTGAACGGGGCCATTTTTAATAACCCCTTCGGGCTGGACGCGTCTACGCCGGGCGGTCAGGCCGATGCTCAGCCGGTATCGCTCGATGCCATTGAACAGATTCAGGTGGCCCTGTCGCCCTACGACGTAACGCAGTCGGGCTTTACGGGTGCGGGCGTGAATGCCGTGACCAAGTCGGGAACGAACCAGTTTCACGGCACACTCTTCGGGTTCTACCGAAATCAGGACCTGACGGGCAAGAAAATTAAAGGCACCGACATTATTGTGCCCGATTCGGACCAGAAGCAGTATGGCGTAAGTCTTGGCGGACCGATTATCAAAAACAAACTGTTTTTCTTTGTCAATGCCGAATTTGACCGTCGGTCAGACCTGGGTACGGCGGGTTGGGTAGCCGCCCGGCCCGGCCTGTCGGGTGCAAACGTAGCGCGGGTGACGGCCTCCGATTTTGATTTGGTGTCGAATACACTTAAAAACTTGTCTACCTTTCCAATCTACGAAAAGAATACCCTGTATAACTACGAAACTGGCCCTTACGAGAATTTTACGCATAAAACGCAAAACACGAAAGGCATTGCCAAACTCGACTGGAACATCAACCAGACGCACAAACTGTCGATCATCTACAATTTCTTAGATGCGTTTCAGGATAAACCAGCTAACCCGTCGGCCATTGGTCGGCGCGGCCCGGATTTCCTGACGCTGCAGTTTTACAGCTCTGGCTACCGGATTAATAACAAGCTGAACGGTGGTATTATCGAGCTGAACTCGAACTTCAACGGCAAATTCGCCAACAAACTTCAGGTAGGCTACACGGCCTTCCGCGACACGCGCGACCCGTTCTCATCGCCCTTTCCAACCATAAATATCAACAAAGATGGGGTGCGCTATATTGTGGCCGGACACGAACCCTTCTCCATCAATAACCGCCTGACGCAGGACGTTCTCCAGTTCACCGACAATTTTAACATCTACGCTGGTAAACACACGATTACGCTTGGGGGCAGTTTCGAAAAGTTTAGTTTCGATAATTCGTTCAACCTGGGGGCGTATGACGGTGTATTTGGGCCGGGCTTCGAGTCGGTACAGGCGTTTGTGACGGCGGCTGCGGGGGCAGATTTCAAGAAAACCGTCGATGCGGCAAAGGCAACTTTTCAGGCAGGCCAGTGGGCGTTAGCCGAAACCAACGTTGGGCAATTGGGTATTTACGCACAGGACGAATTTGCTGTTACGCCCAAACTCACGCTGACCTATGGGTTGAAAGTAGATGTGCCGCTTTATTTTGATACAAAGGATAAAATTCAGGAAAATATAAGCCGCAACTGCTGTTATACGCCTGACGTTCAGTACCATGATGAGAACGGTACACCCGTTAAACTGAACTCATTGGAATTACCGAAGCAAACACCCCTGTTTTCGCCCCGAATCGGTTTCAATTACGATATCAAAGGCGATGGCACCCAAAAACTGCGCGGAGGAACAGGAATTTTTACGGGCCGGTTCCCCTTTGTCTGGATTGGCAATCAGGTAGCCAACCCGAACGTCTACTTTTACTGCACCACCTCGCCCGACTTTAAATTTCCACAGGTCTGGAAAAGCAGCCTGGGTTATGACCACAAGTTCCGCAACGGCTGGATCACCTCGCTCGATGTACTGTATAATAAGGACATCAACGCCATGCTGGTTCGTAACTACGGCCTGAATCTGCCAACGGGCAAATTACAAGGCCCCGACACGCGCCCCTATTATCAGACCACCGACCGGGTTAATGATGCGTATGTGTTTACCAACACGAATTTAGGTTACTCGTTCAATACCAGCCTTCAGGTACAGCGGACCTGGGCCAGCGGTTTTTACCTGAGCGTTGGGTATAATTTCCTGACGGCCCGGGAAGCCTCGTCGCTTAGCGCCGAAATTTCGTCGGATGCCTACGACCGCAACCCCACGTATGGCAATGTGAATCAGGCCCTGAACGGGCAGGCATCCTATGGCAACCGCCAGCGCATTGTGGCTTCGGCGGCCAAACGGTTTGTGTACGGAAAAGCGTGGGCAACGACCCTCTCGGCCGTGACTGAATATACCGAGGGTAGCCGGTTCAGCTTCACCTACGCGGGCGACCTCAACAACGACGGTGGTTTTTCCAATGACCTGCTATTTATTCCAACAAGTTCCCAACTGGCCCAAATGAAGTTTTCGGGTTCCGATGCCCAGCAGTCGGCGCAACGGGCGGGGTTTGAATCGTATATCCAGCAGGATGCCTACCTGAGTTCGCACCGGGGGCAGGTGGCCGAGAAATTTACCAGTTTGGCGCCCTGGTTCTCAACCCTCGACGTACGCGTGTTACAGGAATACATGCTGCCCAACAAACACGCCATTCAACTCAGCGTCGATGTGCTGAATTTCGGTAACCTGCTGAATAGCAACTGGGGTGTCCGGCAGTTTGCGTCCTACACAGGTCTGGCTCAGCCGCTGGGTGTATCGACCGACAGCAAGGGTGTGCCGACGTTCAGTTTCGATGCGAACCAGAAAACAACGTTCTTCAACGATTCGCAGTTGACCTCGCGCTGGCGGATGCAGGTCGGACTTCGGTATTCGTTCTAAGCGTTTTCAACCCGAATTCATGATAAAAAAAGGCTCCTCCCACGTGGGAAGAGCCTTTTTTCTTATTCATTCAATAGATTACATGCTTGTCAGTAGCGTAGGTTTCGTCTTGCTCTGATAGCGGGTCGGAATTAAGTAGGTTTCGGCGAATGAGCCGATGAGCGCGCCAATGCTATAACAGAGCAGGTCGCTCCACACGAACGTAAAGCCCAATACCAGCCCGCCTAAGGTCGTGTCCCGCAGGTTATCAATCCAGGGCGCATGATATAACTGACTAAGCTCAATGCTGAATGAGACCAGCAAGGTTGCCAGCACAATGGCTTTCGTGGGCCGTCGGTTGAACATGAAGGCCAAACCAAAAAATACCATCAGCGCCCACAGAATATCACCTATGTAAGCCTTAACAACTGAAATATCTCCAAGAAAACGTCTCGACGCGAAACCAATAAGCAGGACACTTATCGTTAGCAATCCGTAAACAATTCGGTTTCGATTAATAGACAGCATTTTGGCAGGCAACTAATAGCGGCTATCTGGATTGAAATCAGTTTATTTTTGTTAATCAGGAAATCAACAGGTTGTTATGATTCCCTTTTCAATTCTGGATTTATCGCCCATCGTAGAAGGCAATACCGCTACGCAGGCCCTGCAAAATACGTTAAATCTCGCTCAACACGCCGAGCAGTTGGGCTACCGTCGCTACTGGTTAGCCGAACACCATAATATGCCGGGCATTGCCAGTGCGGCTACGTCGGTCGTGATTGGGTATGTGGCAGGTGGCACCCAAACGATTCGGGTAGGTTCGGGTGGAATTATGCTGCCAAACCATTCGCCGTTGGTCATTGCCGAACAGTTTGGTACCCTCGAATCACTCTACCCTGGCCGAATTGACCTGGGCCTGGGGCGCGCGCCGGGTTCCGATCAGGCAACGGCGCGGGCGTTGCGCCGGGATGCTACCGGGCCGGATACGTTTCCGCAGGATGTAGTTGAGTTACAGCGTTATTTTCAACCCGATGAGTCCAATCAGTTTGTGCAGGCGGTGCCGGGCAATGGGCTGAACGTACCCATCTGGATTCTGGGGTCCAGCCTGTTTAGGGCGCAGTTAGCCGCGATGCTTGGCCTTCCGTATGCCTTTGCGTCGCATTTCGCCCCGGCCGACCTGATGCGGGCGTTGCACGTTTACCGAACGCAGTTCAAACCCTCTGCCAATTTGAAGCAGCCCTATGCGATGGTGGCGGTCAATGTAGTTGCCGCCGACACAGACCGGGAAGCCGAGCGGCTGTTTACGTCTGTGCAGCAACAGTTTCTGTACATCCGGCGCGGAAAAGCCCGACAGATGCAGCCGCCGGTCGATGACCTCGCGTCGCGCTGGCCCGAGCATGAACTGGCGGGTATTGATCAGGTATTAGGTTGCTCGGCAGTGGGTTCGCCCGAAACGGTGCAGCGCGGACTGGCGGGTTTTATTTCCCAAACAAAAGCGGATGAGCTGATACTTACGGCTCCTGTTTTCGACCATCAGGCCCGCAAACATTCGCTTACGCTCACCGCACAGGTGCGCGATGCGCTGGCGGCTCAGCAATCGGAAGCGGTTGCGGTTGCGGTGTAACGCAACGTGGGGTCGGTTTTGAGAAACCGACCCCACGTTGCGTTAAATCACCACATTCACAATTCGCTTCGGCACGACAACGACCTTTTTTGGGGCTTTGCCTTCGAGCCATTTCTGCACGATCTCGTCGGCCAGAACCTCCCGCTCGATTTCAATTGGGGCGCGGTCGATGGCGAAGCTGATGGTTGTGCGGACTTTACCGTTGATCTGAATCGGGTACTCAAACGCATCTTCGACTAAATAATTCGGGTTGAATGTCGGGAATTCGGCTTTTGAGATTGTACCCGGTTCGTTGCCCAACGCGGCCCAAAGCTCCTCCGTAATGTGGGGCGCATACGGCGACAGAATCAGAACCAAATCCTGCAAAATAGCCTGTTTGTGGCAGTTCAGCGTGGCCAGTTCATTAACGCAAATCATGAAGGAACTGACCGACGTATTGAACGAGTAGGCCTCGATGTCGCTTTCGGTCTTCTGAATGGTTTTGTGCAGAATTTTCAGTTCAGCAGGCGTTGGTGGCGGTCCGCCGTTGCGGTCGTCCGTCACAATCCACTGACTTTCTCCGGCGGCATTGTCTTTATAAAACAACCGCCAGAACTTGCGTATAAAGCGATACACGCCGTCGATGCCGTTGGTATTCCAGGGTTTGGCCTGTTCCAGCGGCCCCAGAAACATTTCATACAGCCGCAGCACATCGGCCCCGTATTTCTCAACGATGTCATCAGGGTTTACCACGTTGAACTTCGACTTCGACATTTTTTCAACTTCCGCCCCAACGATGTAGCGGCCGTCTGTTTCTAAGATAAACTCCGCATTTTCGGTCAAATCCGGGCGTGCTTTTTTAAACGCTTCAATATCCAGCACGTCGTTTTCGACAATGTTAACATCGACATGAAGTGGAGTAACATCTTTTTCATCAATCTGATTTAGAGAAACGAAAATTGGCGCAATATTTTCCTGTCCCGTTCCTTTTAACCGGTACACAAAATTGCTTCGCCCCTGAATCATGCCCTGATTAATCAGTTTCTTAAACGGCTCTTCCTGCGGCACATAGCCCCGGTCTTTCAGAAACTTATTCCAGAAACGGCTGTAGAGCAGGTGGCCCGTCGCGTGTTCGGTGCCGCCGATGTAGAGGTCCACGTTCTGCCAATAGTTGATGGCTTCTTTGCTCGCAAAGGCAGTATCGTTCTGCGGGTCCATGTAGCGATACCAATACCACGACGACCCCGCCCATCCGGGCATGGTGCTCAGTTCGTAGTCGTAGCCTTCTCCCTCACCCCCTGCCCCCTGAAGGGGGTTCCTTGAGTCCCCTTTAGGGCGGTCCGGCGTACCGGATTTAGGGGTATACTTCCATCCTTCCGCGCGACCCAACGGTGGTTCGCCGGTTTCGGTAGGCAGGTATTTATCGACAACGGGTAATTCCAAGGGCAGGTCGCTTTCGTCAATTAAGTAAGGTAGACCATCTTTAAAGTACACTGGCACGGGTTCGCCCCAATAGCGCTGGCGACTAAAAACGGCGTCGCGCATTCGGAAGTTGATTTTGCCCCGGCCCAAACCCCGCTCTTCCAGCCACGCAACCAGTGTTTCAGTAGCCTCTTTATAACTCATGCCATTGATGATGCCGGAGTTGATATACTGGCCTTCTTTGGTGTTGTCGGCTTGCTGATCAATGTCTTTCTGGGCATCCAGAATCGGGATGATGGGCAAACCAAAATGTTTGGCGAAGTTCCAGTCGCGCTGATCGCCGGAGGGAACAGCCATCACCGCACCTGTGCCATAGCCCGCCAGCACGTAGTCGGCCAGAAAGATCGGCACCTTCTCCTCGTTGACCGGATTGAGGCAGTAGCTGCCCGTAAACACCCCCGAAACGGCTTTTGTGTCGGCCATGCGGTCACGTTCGGAACGAAGTTTGGCCGCATTTACGTAAGCGTCAACGGCATCGCGCTGCTCCGGCGTCGTCAGTTCAGCCGCCAGTTCGTGCTCAGGCGCCAGCACCATGAACGTAACGCCGTAGATGGTATCGACGCGGGTGGTGAACACTTCAATAGCCCCCCCCAAGGGGGGGGCTATTGGAAATTTAACACTGGCACCTACACTTTTCCCAATCCAGTTGCGCTGCTGCTCCTTCAGCGATTCGGTCCAGTCGATGGTGTCTAAGCCCGTCAGCAGGCGGTCGGCGTAGGCGGTGATTCGCATCATCCACTGGCGCATGAGTTTCTGCTCGACGGGGTAGCCACCCCGCTCCGACACGCCATCTTTCACCTCGTCGTTGGCCAGCACTGTGCCTAAGGCGGGGCACCAGTTCACCACCGCATTGGCCAGATAGGTCAGCCGGTATTTAAGGGTAATTTCGTAGGATTCCCGCGTCGACAGGGCATTCCACTCAGCGGCCGTAAACGTTAGGGTGTCCTCCGGTCCGTCGCCACGGTCGCAAACGGCGTTGACGTCGGTGGTGCCGTTGGTAGCGAATTTTTCCAGCAGCGTTTCGATGGGTTCGGCCCGGTCAGTGTCTTTGTTGTACCACGAGCGAAACAACTCCATGAAAATCCACTGCGTCCACTTATAATAAGCCGGGTCGGAGGTGCGAACCTCGCGTGACCAGTCGTAGCTGAACCCGATATTTTTCAGTTGCTCGATGTACCGTTTGAGGTTCTCTTCGGTCGTGACCGCCGGGTGCTGACCGGTCTGGATGGCATATTGCTCGGCGGGCAATCCGAACGAGTCGAAGCCCATTGGATGCAGCACGTTATAGCCTTTGAGCCGCTTATACCGCGAGACGATGTCCGACGCAATGTATCCCAGCGGGTGCCCAACGTGAAGCCCCGCCCCCGACGGATAGGGGAACATATCGAGGACGTAGTATTTGGGACGGTCCGTCGCACGGTTGCTGGTGTTCTTTTCTGGTTTAAATGTGTCGTTCTTGTACCAAAAGTCTTGCCAGTCTTTTTCTATTTTGGAATGGTTGTAGTCGGCCATGAAAATAGTTAATGAGTAATGGATAATGAACAATGGATAATGAACAAAGGCGGCTGTCCATTATGCATTATCCATTGTTCATTATCCATGAAGTTGGTTTTCTTGCAAAAATAGCCGTTTACCAAGACTTTTGCCTATCGGCGATGTCGATGACTGTATAAACTCCCGAATGAATCAGGTTCGCCCGCCCGTTAGTGCCTCCACCAGAAACCGACTCCCGGCTAACCCCGGCCGGCCAACCTGGATTTGGGCAATTATCATCGGCCTCCTGACAGCACTTCTGAGCATCTGGGTAGTAGGTGATTTTCAACATCCCCTCTCCGATGGCAACGACACCGATCAATATGAGTATGTCGGCTATTTTTTCGGCAAGAACCTCACACTCTGGCCTTTCCCGCATCTCAACTTGCTCAATACGCAAACCTTCTATCCCTACGGCACTAATCAGGTTTTTTTAGACTGGGGCTTCGAGCGCGATTACTGGTATGCGTTCTGTTACCGGCTGTTTGACGGTCCCGGCCCCTATCTGCAATTTTATTACGTATACAGCCTCACGGTTACGGCCGTTGGCACCTTTCTTATCCTGCGCTCTCGGTTTGGGGTAGGCAAATCGTTTGTCGTCGGTCTGATTGTGTCGGTGTTCAATTTTTATGCCCTCTACAAATTTCCGGTCCACATGAACGTCTGTGTTGTTCACTGGACAACGGTATGTATTGTGGCGACGTATGGGCTTCTGTATGATGTGGTTAGGGAAAAGCCTGTTTCGCTGGTTTACGTGCTGTTCTGGATGTGGCTGCACGTTCAGGTATTAAGTCAGGAACTGGCGTATGTTGCCGGGTTCGCGCTGGCCTTCACCACGCTGACGCTGCCTATTTTAGCTGTAGTGCTCTATCGTCGTTTTGCATATGCCACTACGCCAGGTTTAAACCCGGCGCAGAACAGGTTTGCACTTGTCGGTCTTTATCTTCGCCAACAAGTCAGTCAGCATAAACGGTGGGTTCTGTTTTGGTGCGTGCTACTCAGTGTCAGTCTGTATTTATATTTGCCGCTAACGCTCCAAATCGCCTTTACGGCCTGGCAATTCGACTTTAGCACAGTGCCCGAACTACGCGCCTGGTCGCATCCGGCCCGGTTGTTCATTCCGTATCTGCCCGGTCTGGATGGGTACGGCTATCAGCGCTGGCTACATGACACGTTCGAGAGCTACGGGCAGGGAAGCCCCGGCTTGTACCTGACACTGCTGGCAGGCATCGGCTGGTGGCAAATCCGCCGACGGGTGCTGCTCTGGCTGCCCATCGTGCTGTTGCTGCTATTGTGTCTGCTCTATCACCCAATTCTGCTGCCAACGCTCAAAGTTTTTCCCTGGTTCGATTTCAACCGACATGGCGGGCGGGCCAGTTTAATTTACCCCGTTCTGCTGAGTTTGTTAGTCCTGCCCGTTCATTGGCCCCGCCGACTACCTGGACAGTTTGTGGGCCTGCTTTTGGCTGGGCTGATGGGTCTGGAGTGGTACACGGGCTATTCGCAGCGGTTGGTTATGCGGCTTCCTGTGGCATCGGAGAGCCTGGTACGGTATTGTGCCGTTATGCGGCAACAGCCCGGCGCTGCTGTGCTCGACTGGCCATTCTGCACGGTTGGTGCCAATGGTGTGGGCGACAAAGAAGGGCTTTGCCCCTATTACACCCAGCAGAATGCAGTCTTTACGTTCCGGCGGTTTTACGACAAGAGCGTCGTCGGGCAATATTTCGGGCGGCTCCACCCCGACCAGATTCAGCCTTTCCTGCGTGATGGCTGGCCCCGGTTATTAAAACCCGGCCATTCGTTTACTGAAGCGGACTGGCAGTTTCTGGATTCGTTTCTTCGAACAAATAACTTCGCCGGTATCAATCTCTACCCTGATTTACTAACCCCCGAACAGGTGGCTCAATTTTACCAGCGTTACGGTCAGCCCATCGCCGAAACGCGGTTTCCGGCAGCGGGGCGCGTGGTCTTTATCACCCTGCAAAACAGCCCGAAAAGAAACCTTGATGGACACCAAATCAGGTAATTTTTCGTTCTTCTAACAGAGCAAAACCATAAGCCCCGTTGCCGCATGAATTGACCTTGTACGAGACATTCTTCACTTCTGATTTCGTACTGACTCATGCGTCAATTTATCCCGTTTGCAACGCTCACGAACGTTGTTGTTCTGGGCTTCAGCCTGCTTGGCTGTCAGGCCGACACTGATGTGCAGCCAGCCGGAATTTCGGCCGATTGTCTGGTCAAAGCCTCCGCCAACAACGGCCAACTTATTACCGGTTCGTACATTGTAACCTACCGCCCCGACCAGCCATTGCCCACTGCACCCAACGCCCGTGTTGGAGCCGCCCAATCCACGTTTCAGCGATTGTTGACCCGCCACCAGATTGTCGATGAGCAGGCCGACCTGGTAGCCACCGGCGAAGAACCGAGTTTTCTGACCCACCTTACGGCTGCGGAGTCGGCCCAACTAAGCCAGGACCCGGCAGTTGAAACCGTTGAGCCAGACCGGATTATGTCAATTTGCAGTTGCATCGACGTTGCAGTGTCCAATACACTGCTCTGGAACATTCAGCAAACTGGCTTCGGGCGGGGCGACCTACAGGCGGGAAAAACCGTTTGGGTTGTCGATACCGGCATCGACCTTGATCACCCCGATTTGAACGTAGATGCCGAACGCAGCCGGTCATTCGTGAGCGGGCAAACCTCAGCCGATGACCAGAACGGACATGGCACCCACGTAGCGGGGATTATTGCGGCCAAAAACAATAGCATTGGCACGACGGGCGTGGCATCGGGCGCCCGGTTGGTTGCCCTGAAAGTCCTGAATCAATTGGGCGAAGGAAAACTTTCGGGTATTATTCAGGCCGTAAACTACATTTTACAGAATGGCAAAGCTGGTGATGTGGTCAATATGAGTCTGGGCGGTGATGGCATTTCGGCGACACTCGAACGGGCGGTCAAACAAGCTGCCGATGCCGGAATTCTGTTTGCCATTGCTGCTGGTAACGACGGTGAGAACAGCGATGACTCGTCGCCCGCGCGAGTCAATCACCCAAATGTATTTACGGTTTCGGCGATGGACCGCACCAATCAGTTTGCCAGTTTCTCCAATTTTGGCAGCAGCATCGACGTTTGTGCCTACGGCGTTCGCATTACCTCGACCTATAAAGACGGTAAATATGCGACTCTCTCCGGCACCTCGATGGCGGCTCCGCACGTTGCCGGGTTGTTACTCATTCGCGGCAACAAATTCCCGACGCATGGTGCCGTGAAAGGCGACCCCGACGGCAAACCCGACCCAATGGCGGGGGAATAAACGACCCCGGCTTAACGCAAAAAGCGGGTATCAGATTGAGTCTGATACCCGCTTTTTGTTCACTCTGTTTCTGCGTCTGACTTACGGATTCTGCAAATCCCAGTTAACTTCAGCAACGGGCTTTTCCAACCGTTCCAGCACTTTCATGCCAGTAACGGGTAGGTAGATCTCGCCGAGTTTATTGTACCGGCGCATATCGACCCAGCGGTGGCCTTCGTAGAACAGCGAGTAGAGCCGCTCTTTCAGGATGGCGTTGATGAGTGCGTCTTTGGTCGTTGCACCCGCATAGGCTGCCAACCCGGCATTGGTCCGAACAATGTTGATGTTCTTCGTAGCTTCCGCCGTGTTACCCTGTTGAGCCGCAATTTCAGCCGCAATCAGGACCAGTTCCTCATTTTTAATAATTGGTACGACATCATTCGCCGAGTTGTATATATTTTGGATATACTTCGTAGAATAGCTAGCTCCGGCTGCACTGTACGTTGCTGGAGCAGGAAGTACCCGAACCTTAGCCAGCCGCTTGTCGCCCGGCTCAATCTCATTCCAGAGTTTCTCGATACCGACAATACGCAGGGTAGCCGTATTAATCAGCGGATTGGCAATATCAGGCGGGGTAGCGCTGAACGTATGCTTCGGCCCAACACTCAGGTCGCCCGTTGGATTGTAGAACGTTAGCGGGAGCAGCGTTGCCGCTTTCGCCCAGTCGGCCTGGTAGATGGCGACCCGCAGGGCAATAGCCCGGTTGAATTGCTTAAACGTAGCCGGGGTAGTAAATCCGGCAAAGCCCGATGGCACAGCAAACGGAAACGCCGTTCCAGCCTGGTCGAGTTGGGTGGCGCCGTCGTCCAGAATTTTGGCAATACCGGCTAACGATTCGGCATAGCTGGCGGATTTGCTGGGCTTGTAGGGGTCTTCGATGCTTAACCGAACACCGTTGGAACCCTGTGCATTCAGCATGTACAAATACGCCAGCCCCTTAAACGTGTTGGCCATACCCCGGTAGCCGTTCTTCTGCGGGTCAGTGACGGTATTCGTAGCGGCAACCGAGGCCAGGATGATATTAGCCTGGCGCACCGGCAGACCGAAGTTTATCGTCGCGTTATTATAGAAAGCCGAGTTGTCGATGGGCCGTAAGCCATTGAGTTCGGTAAACCAGCGCGATTCCGTCGTATTGAAGTTAAACAACTCCTTCCCGATAACGCCCACGGCCTGTGTATAGACGGCCAGGCCATTGCGGGCCAGCGAGAACTGACCGATAGCTAAGTTATCCAACTGGCCTTTGGTGGCATTCGTCTGAACCGACTCGACTGACGCGAAGTTGGGGTCAGGCAGCAAGTCGGTTTTTAGGGGATTACAGGCGTTCAGGCTCAATAGAACTGACGCCGTAAGTATAGAATATCGAATGAATTTCATAGATGAAAGATACGAAATGTATGGTTGAGAAACAACTCAGAATCATCAAAAGTCAACGGCAATGTGGAACATGACCCGGCGGGCCAGCGGAGGACTTCCGATGTCGACACCGCTACCCAGCGCCAGCGAACCGAAGTTCGAGTTTTCGGGGTCATAGCCCGCTTTGTAATCCGTCCAGCGAAGCAGGTTCGAACCCGACACACCTATGCGAATATTCTGCACAACGTTACGAAAAGCCGACTGAAGGATTGGCTTCGGAACGCGATAATACAGCGAGGCTTCGCGCAGTTTCAGGAAACTGGCTATTGATGGATTGTAGCCCGGTTTTGGAACACCATCTTCGCCTAAGCCATTCACATTCTGCCGATAGAGCCCGTTGGGGTCTGTACCCGTGTTGCCGGGTCCGCCCTTTTCATTCCAGTCGGATGTATTACCGCCTTCATCCCACAACACGCGTTGCAGCGATACCACCGTAAACTTATGCCGGTAATGCAGCAAAGCCGACAACTCGAAGTTTTTCAGGAACGTAATCCGCTGATTCAGTGAGAATTCGTACTTAGGCTGCTGATCGCCATAAACCGTCCAGGAGTTCGGGTTAGCCGGATCGGTGCGTGGCTGACCAACGATCTGCGTGGGTGAGAAGCCCTGTTTCACGCGCCACTGACCAAACGTAGCCCCGAATCCGCCCGTCAGACGCTCTGGAATAGCCAAGCGGGTGATTTCGGAGCGGTTATACCAGAAAATAGGCTGCACAAACCAGGTAATGGCCGGGCTGCGGACAATATCAGCGCCGAGTGTCAACTCCAACCCCCGGTTAACCAGGTCAGCCGCGTTAATGTTGGTAGAAGTAATCCCTACCGTTGGGGCGAAATTGAGCGGCTGAATGAGGTCAATTACTTTCTTGTTATACAGGGTGAATTCGCCCGTAATTCGGTTATTGAACAGCCCAAAATCCAGGCCATATTCAAGTTCGGTAGCCCGCTCTGGTTGAATAGTCGGATTACCCAGCGTAATCGTTGGGTTTACCGGAAGTACCCCACTGATGCCGCCAATGCCGGTAATATCCAACTGCGAGTAGGGCGTTCCCCAGTTGGGCAGACCCGCCGTTGACCCGTAGGCAATGCGCGGCTTTAACTGGCTAATCACCCCGTTTGTCCCGGCCCAATCGCCAAAGCGGGTTAAGTTAACGGCAAGAGACGCTTTCGGAAATGCATAAAACTTGTTGAAGTTATTGCCATTCAGCGTCGATTTATCAAAACGAACCCCAACGGTTCCAATGATTTTGTCATCGTAGTTCGCTTCCTGCTGGGCAAAAACACCCACGTCGGTATTTAGCTGGTATTCAGTCCCTAGCTGCTGCACACCGCCCCGCGCCGGGTTCGATACACCCACCGGCAGGTTGCGTCCACGGGTGAAGTTGTAACGAAAATCGCGGTGGAGTCGCACAGCCCCAGCCGAGGTGGTCAGGTTTAATTTACCACCCACCGGTGCATAGGTGAACACACCCGCTACCTGAATGTTGGAGTTATAGACTTCAGTACGGGTATCCTGGGCAAAACCCGGATTGGCTTCGGCCCGCTGCGACTGCAAATCGGTTGGCAACCAGATGAACGCGAACCCACTCTGGTAATCCAGCCCCCCGTTGACTTTCAGCGTCAGCGATGTCGTTTGATTATTAATCAACCGGAAATTGGCGTTAAATCCCTGAATGAAGCGATTGACTTTCTGGTTGTTAACTCCCCGGTCACGAATGGCCAGCGGGTTTTCGCCAACGCTGGGGTCATTATCAGGATAAACGCCATTGGCATCGGGATACAGGTTGTTGTAGGGCCGGGTATAGGGCAGCGAATAGCCATAGTTGATGTTCGAGTTGTCGTTACCCGTCCAGCCCCGGTCGTTATTGGAGTTGACGTAGTTCGACGAGATACCAAAATCGATCCAGTTGTTGAGCTTGTGGTCGACATTGGCCCGAATCGAGTAGCGCGTGAAGGCGGTGTTTTTGATAATACCCGTTTCGTTGGACGCACTGCCATTTACATAGAACTTGGTTTTCTCGTTGCCGCCCGTTACGCTCAGGTGCGTATTTTTGATCGACCCCGTTTCGCCGTACACGACCCGCTCCCAATCGGTATAACTGCCATTCTGCTTAGCCGCCTGCAATTTTGGAATGTCGGCAGCCGAAAAATAATCGGTTAGTTTCTGTTCGGTCCAGTCGGCCCCGCCGAAAAAGCTGTACGCCTTCGAGAACCCCAAATCCTGCCCGAACGAAACGCTGGTGCGTCCGCCTTTGCCCCGCTTGGTGGTGATAATAACGACCCCAGCATTGGCACGCGTACCATAAATAGCGGCCGCCGACGACCCTTTCAGCACTTCCATGCTTTCAATATCATCGGGGTTGATGTCAGCTAAGCGGTTGGCATTGTTATCCTGCGAAGCCGTCGATGACCCAGCCCCGGCCTTGTTGGCATCCGAACGGCCAACCGAGTACTGTCCATTGTCGATATACACCCCGTCGACGATGTAGAGCGGCTGCGAGGCCGATGAACCCAGCGTAGACACGCCACGCAACTGAACGTTGAAGCCCCCACCCGGCACTGAGCCGTTCGACTGGATATTGGCGCCGGCAATTTTACCCTGCATGGCTCCATCGGTTGTGACCGGAGCTGTTACGCCGGTCAGCGTTTTGGCCGAGAGTGTAGCCACCGCATTGGCTAAGTTCGTGCGCTTCACGTTGGTAGCCAGACCACTGATGACGACCTCTTCCAACTGGCGGGTGTCTTCGAGCAGCGTTACATTGACAACCGATTGATTGCCAACCGTTACCTCTTTGCTCAGGAAACCAATGTAACTAAAACCGATCTTGGCATTGGCCGCTGCCGACACCTGGTAGTTCCCCTCGGCATCGGTTGTGGCCCCCTGGTTGGTTCCCCGAACCACAACCGAAACCCCCGGCAGTGGCGTACCGGCCTGGTCGGCTACTTTACCGGTTATCGACTGATTTTGAGCCATTGCCAGGCTCATAAGCCCGAAAAATAGCCACAGACTGACTAGTAATTTTCTGTTCATTTGGCGTTTATTTAAATTAAGAAACGATAAAAAACCTGGCACAAAGTAACTACCTGTTTCGCAAAAACAATCTTTTACAATTGAATATTTTATAGATTAGTCGTTCGCCCCTATCTTATTTTGTTGTCTGCGTTGCCTTACGGGAAGGGTCTGTTAGGATCGATTCACAAATCCAACTTGCCGAATAGATAGATTACAGCCGTTTTTGCGGTGATGATATGTTCGCGATTTTGAGGCTAAAACGGTACGGCCCGGATGGATATGTACTGATGACTTCTTGCATATTTCCGGTAATCTGTCTTATCTTTGCACCACATTTATACCGATTAGGTTTTATCGGTCCATAAACGATGCAAGTCCATGCGGCAAATTGAAGTGCCGTTTTTCATAAATACTATAATCCAGTAAGTCGATAGGATTTATACTGTATGAAGCACCTGATAGCCTCGCCGGCTGCCCCACCCCTCACCGAACTCCCCCCGAAACCAGCAATCGATCTGAATGGATTGACAATTCGTCTTCAGGGTCAGCAGGCGAAGCAGCAGGCCGACATACTGAAAGCCTTGTATCCTGGCGCAACAGTGGAGGTAAATTTGGCCAAACCGTTCCTGAGTCAACCCCTGCTGCGTCGCCGTACCCGCACCGAAATCGCGATCTATGTCTTTTCGGCTCTCGCCCTAATGGTGGTGGGCCATTTGCTGTTCAGCTATTTCACGCTCGACCGGCTAACGCTCATTGCCAGCACGATTGACCTCACACCCGATATTTTTTACTTTATTCTGGCTGGCTTTGTTGCTCAGATGATTGACGGAGCATTAGGCATGGCCTATGGGGTTACGGCCACGACTTTTCTAACCAGTGTGGGCATCAGTCCGGTATTTGCTACGGCCAGTGTGCATAGTTCCGAAATTTTCACATCGGGCGTGTCGGGCTACATGCACCTGAAATTTGGCAACGTCAATAGCCGGTTGTTCAAGGTTGTGCTGATTCCGGGGGTCGTTGGGGCCGCGCTGGGGGCATTCCTCATCACCAAACTCGCCGATCTTGAGGTTGTTGCAACGTATTTAGGTCCGGCCATATCGGTTTATACGGCTATTCTGGGGATACTGATTCTCAGAAAAGCTTTGGCGAAACGCATCAAGAAAAAACCCGTCCGGCGGATTGGTCTGCTGGCGTGGTTCGGTGGGTTTGTCGATGCTATCGGCGGGGGTGGCTGGGGCCCTATCGTTAACTCGACCCTGATTGCGTCGGGGCGGCACCCGCGTTATACGATTGGCTCGGTCAATCTGGCCGAGTTCTTTGTGTCGTTTGCCTCATCGGTCGTCTTCGCCCTGTATGCCGGATTAGAAAACTACGGCATGGTCATTCTGGGGCTAATTCTGGGCGGTATGATTGCCGCTCCCATTGCCGCTCGTTTGTCGCAGAAGTTACCGGTCAAAACCATGATGATTCTGGTCGGAATTGTCGTTATCCTCGTAAGTTTGCGGAAGATTATTCTATTTTTTTAAGTTGATGTGATGTCGGTTTCTCAAAACCGACATTGGTAAACTGATGTCGGTTTTGAGAAACCGACATCACACGCAACATGCAAAAACAAACCAAAGCCATCCGTATCCAGGCAGAGAAGTCGCAGAACCGCGAGCACTCTGTACCGCTGTACCTGACATCGAGTTTTGCCTTCGACAGTGCCGACCAGGGAAAAGCACTGTTCGATGAAACCGAAGAAGGCAATATTTACTCGCGCTTCTCAAACCCCAACGTCTCGGAGTTTGTCGAAAAGGTGTGTATGCTGGAAAATGCCGAAGATGGTATCGCAACGGGAACGGGCATGGCTGCCGTATTTGCCAGCATGGCCGCGCTGTTGAAATCGGGCGACCATTTGGTAGCCTGCCGTGCCCTGTTCGGGTCGGCGCACCAGATTATCACGCAGATTCTGAGCAAATGGGGCATCACGCATACCTATGTGGATGCCACCGCCACCGAAGCCGAGTGGGAAGCCGCCATGCAGTCCAACACCCGGATGGTTTATCTGGAGACACCCTCCAACCCTAGCCTCGAACTGGTCGATTTGGAGATGCTGGGTCGCCTGAAAGAAAAATATGGCTTCATTCTGAACGTCGATAACTGCTTTGCCACGCCGATTCTGCAGACACCGATTGATTTTGGGGCCGACTTATCGGTGCATTCGGCCACGAAGTACATGGACGGACAGGGGCGCGTACTGGGCGGCATTGTTGTGGGCCGCGCCGACCTGATTCAGCCCATTCGGTTTTTTGCCCGGCACACGGGGCCGTCGCTCTCGCCGTTCAACGCCTGGGTGTTATCGAAAAGCCTGGAAACGCTGGACCTGCGGATGGAACGGCACTGCCGCAACGCTCTGCAATTGGCCGAAGCCCTGGAAACGCATCCCGACGTGGAGCGGGTATTGTATCCGTTCCTGCCCTCCCACCCGCAGTATGACCTGGCCAGACAGCAGATGAGCGCGGGCGGGGCCATCGTGACGATTGAACTCGAAGGTGGTTTTGAGCGGGTAAAAGCTTTTTTCGATGCGCTGACGATTCCGACCCTTTCCTCCAACCTCGGCGACTCCCGCACCATCGTTACCAACCCGAATACAACGACCCATGCCAAACTCAAACCCGATGAAAAAGCCGCCCTGGGCATTACACCGGGCCTGATTCGGATTTCGGTAGGCTTAGAGGCTATTGACGATTTGATTGACGACTTCACGCAGGCCGTCGAAAAATCGTCGGAGGTGTTGAAAGAAAACGTAGCCTGACTCCATGAAGTCACTACATGACTGTGTGGCTACACTGACGGAATTGATTCGGCAAGGCCAGACCATTGAAGCGATGGAACGGTTTTATGCCGACGACATACTCATGCAGGAGAACAAAACACCGCCCCGCATTGGGAAAGTGGCTTGTCTGGCGCATGAGCGTCGCATGCTGGCAGGTGTGACGGACATGCAGGCGAGCCTTGTTAATCAGGCGATTAACGAAGAAGCAGGCGTGGTTTTCAGTGAATGGCAGTATGCGTTTACGGACCTGACCGGTCAGCAGTTTTTACTGACAGAAGTGGCCGTTCAGCACTGGCGAAATGAACTGATTTACAAGGAAACGTTTTATTACAACAAAATCCTGACGGTGCCATGAAAACGCTGACACTCAACGTTTCCGATACATTAGATCCTGCCGAAGCCCGCTGGGAGATGGCACGTGCGCTGTACGAGAAAGGCAGTTTGACACTGGAACAGGCCGCTTCGTTAGCTGAGCTGGCTCCGACGTATTTTAAAATGCGATCAGAGGGTATACTGACGGGAGAAAAACTATCATCCATCCAGTAACTCACCTGTCCGGCCATTTGATCCCGACCGAATCAGTAAGATTGCTAAAGAAATGAATATCCAGGAATCTTGGGAAGAGATTAGTAGCTTAGATTGGTAACTGCTCTATTTCTTCAATACTAATTTTGTTTTGGCAGGTGCCTTATTAATAACCACAGATAAAGACTTCGATCATCTGCAAGGACACTTTGTTGAAGTTATCTGGCTTGATCTTAATCTATACAAGTAATGGCAATCGTTCGGTATACAATTCTCGGGTTATTACTCCTCGCCCAACTCGCAGACGCGCAAACCGCGCCGAAGAAACTTCGCGTGGGGGTGGTGGGCATGGTACATTCGCACGTGCACCAGATTCTGCGGCTGAACGGGCAGAGCATCGACATCGTGGGCATTGCCGAACCCAATCGCGAATTAGCCGAGCGATTCGCGAAGCAGTATGGCTACAGCCTGAGTTTAGTGTATCCGACCGTTGCCGAGATGCTCGACAAAACCAAACCCGAAGCCGTCACGGATTTTGGCCGGATCATCGACCACAAAAAAACGGTGGAAACCTGTGCCCCGCGCGGCATTCACGTCATGGTCGAAAAACCACTGGCAACGAGTTTTGCCGATGCCCAGCAAATGGCCGCGCTGGCCCGAAAGCACAACATTCAACTGCTGACCAACTACGAAACGACCTGGTATGGCAGCAACCATAAAGCCTACGCCATCGCCCATACCGAAAAATCCATTGGCGACTTGCGAAAGATCGTTGTTCACGATGGGCATCAGGGGCCGAAAGAAATTGGCGTTAACAAAGAATTCCTGGACTGGCTGACCGACCCCGTCACCAACGGTGCGGGCGCCCTCTTTGATTTCGGCTGCTACGGGGCTAATCTATCTACCTGGCTTCTGGGCAATCAACGTCCGCTGTCGGTGCTGGCTGTAACGCAACAGATCAAGCCCGACATTTACCCGAAGGTTGACGACGAAGCGACCATTGTTCTGACCTATCCAAAAACGCAAACCATTATTCAGGCGTCGTGGAACTGGCCGTTCGGTCGGAAAGACATGGAAGTGTATGGCCAAACCGGGTACGTATTCACGCTCGATGGTTCGCGAATGCGGATTCGGCTCAAGGACGACAAAAGCGAACGTACTGCCGATGCCCCTCAGACCGACGCCCCCGCCACCGACCCCTTTACCTATCTGGCGAAGCTGCTGCGGGGCGAAACTAAACCCGACCCGTTAACGTCTTTAGAAAATAACCTCATCGTCATGGAGATTCTGGACGCTGCCCGGCAGTCGGCCAAAACCGGCAAGGCGGTGAACTTGAAATAGATAGTATGATTGCCGAACCTACCTCATACACACTCGAAAGCCTGACCGAACAACTCCGCGGCCTGGGCAACGTCGACGCCTTACGGACGCTGGCCGAACTATTCCCCGGCGAGGTCGTTTTTTCGACCAGTTTAGGCTACGAAGACCAGGTTATTACCGATCTGATTCTGGCTAACGACATCCCCATCCGAATTTTTACGCTCGATACGGGCCGGATGTTTTCGGAAACGTATTCGGTCTGGAAGAAAACCAACGACCGCTACGGCACGCAGATTGACGCCATGTTCCCGAAGCAGGACATGGTCGAAAGCCTGATGACTGGCAAAGGGCCATACAGCATGTACGATTCCATTGAAAATCGTAAAGAGTGCTGCTTCATCCGTAAAATCGAACCCCTGAACCGGGCTTTAAAAGGGCAGAAAGTCTGGATTACGGGTATCCGCGCCGAACAGTCGGTCAACCGCCAGACCATGACACAACTTGAATGGGACGACGCGCACAATCTTTTCAAGTTCCACCCCCTGATGGACTGGACATTTGACGAAGTAAAACAATACGTAAAAGAACATAACGTACCGTATAATCCGCTTCACGACCGGGGGTTTGTCAGTATTGGTTGCCAGCCCTGCACCCGCGCCATACAGGAAGGCGAGGATTTCCGCGCCGGACGCTGGTGGTGGGAAGATAACTCGAAGAAGGAATGTGGTTTGCATACACACGAGGAAGCGTTTAAACCGTAACTTTTCAGGCTCAGAATAGAAGAACTTCAAATCATCAACCTATTATTAATGATTTGATACGACAATCGAATAACAAATGAAGTTAGATTATTTAGATCAGCTCGAATCCGAAGCCATCCACATCATGCGGGAGGTAGCCGGGCAATTTGAGCGGCCCGCCCTGCTGTTCTCGGGCGGAAAAGATTCTATTACGCTGGTGCATCTTGCGTTGAAAGCCTTCCGTCCGGGTAAATTCCCGTTTCCGCTGGTGCATATCGACACGGGTCACAATTTCCAGGAAGCACTCGACTACCGCGATAATCTGGCGGAACGGATTGGCGAAAAACTCATCGTTCGCTACGTGGAAGACACCATCCGGGAGAAGAAATTAAAGGAACCAACCGGCCGCAACGCAACCCGTAACGGTCTGCAAACCTTTACGTTGCTGGATACCATCGAAGAATTTGAATTCGATGCCTGCATTGGTGGCGCCCGTCGGGATGAGGAGAAAGCGCGGGCCAAAGAGCGCGTTTTCTCCGTGCGCGATGAGTTCGGCTCCTGGGACCCCAAACGCCAGCGACCCGAACTCTGGAACCTCTATAACGGGCGGATTCACAAAGGTGAAAACGTGCGGGTGTTCCCCATCTCGAACTGGACCGAACTCGACGTCTGGAACTACATCCGGCGCGAGAAAATCGACCTGCCCAGCATCTACTTCGCTCACGACCGCGAGTTGCTCATTCGCGATGGCAAACTGATGGCTACAGCCGGGGGCGTTATCAAACCCGAAGCCGACGACCAAATCGTCATGCGCCGGGTTCGGTTCCGCACCGTTGGCGACATTTCCTGCACGGCGGCCTCCGAATCGCAGGCCGATACGTTAGATGAGGTCATCGACGAAATTCAGGCCACACGCATTTCCGAACGGGGCGAAACCCGTATGGACGACCAACTTAGCGAAGCCGCTATGGAAGATCGCAAGAAAGGCGGCTACTTTTAAAGAGTGAAAGAGCGTAATTTTATATGCCTACCGTAGTTTTTGTTGATGGAGTCAAGATAGAAATGTATTATGATGACCACGCCCCTCCTCATATTCACGCAAAATATGCGGGGTACGAGGCATTGCTTGTCATTACTGATGGTAGTGTTTACCGAGGTTTTTGCCAGGTAAACAGTTGAAAAAAGCACAGGAATACATTCTTGATCCTGTAAAAAATAAGCAGTTGATAAAACGATGGAAACAATACAACGGCACATGATTCGTCCCAAAAAACTTATACAAGTTGAGCCATTCAACGTCGTATTATTATGGTCGAACAACGAGATTCGCTCTAACGATTTTTCAGAAAAGGTGGAGCAATGGAAGCATGGACTTAATAAGCAGTTAGCCAAACTGGCTAATCGCGATGTGTTCATGTCAGCTACAATACATAATAATGCGTTGGCTTTCAAAAAAATAAAGCTTCGTGTGCCTGGCATAGCTGGCACACAACCGCTTGATCTTGATCCAGATGTAATGTTTCAAGAAAGTGTAAAACTGGGTCGGACTGTCTCTACTGGAAAATCCTTAAAAACTCACCGAAAGAAGCTTTTGTCCACACCACCAATAGGAGAAATTAGGTTTTCATCTCAGGGCAGTGACCTTGATTTAGGAGGGAAATCGTATCACTTTTCATCTGCCTGCCCATTAATTCAGATTGGAGATGAGCTGATTGAAATTGATACTTAAACGATGGCTATTCCCGAAAGTCTTGAGGATTTATTAATCCAGAAAGTAAAGCTTGAAAAAGAGATTGCGAAGTTGGTTTCAGATAAAAACCCTATTCGGTTCAGTTACAAAAAATTCGTAGCTGATTTAGGTGAATATTATTTCTATCGAGAATGCAATCATCTGTTCGTTCCCAGCAGTTTACTACAATCAACAAAGTCAAACGCTCCTGCTGATTTTGTTGGCCAACTGATCGAGTCCATAGCAAGACAAATAAGGGTCGATGAAAATGTAAGAATCGAAATCAAAACCAGATAGCATCAATCTGGGAATCCACACATTCGCGGATTAGATGCTTCTAAATTTGATATTCTTGCGTTCATAGCTCTTGATGAGAGCTACGGCTTCGATTATGTCGGTTTATTAAGATCAGTTGATATCAAACCAGATAACCAGAAAAGAATTAGGTTTGGCGACTACAAAAGCAAAGTGGTCTGGGAGAACAAACTTTTTACCCCCTACTTATAAATGGACCTCTTACGCTTTATAACCGCCGGTTCGGTTGACGACGGCAAAAGTACGCTCATTGGGCGGCTGCTCTACGATTCCAAATCTATTCTGGCCGACCAGCTTGAAGCCATCGAACGCGCCAGCAAAAGCCGCGACGACGGCGAGATAGATTTAGCTCTTCTGACCGATGGACTTCGTTCCGAGCGCGAACAGGGTATCACGATTGACGTAGCCTATCGGTATTTTCAAACGCCAAAGCGCAAGTTTATCATTGTCGATGCGCCGGGACATATTCAATATACCCGCAACATGGTCACAGGGGCGTCGAACTGCCAGTTGGCCATTGTGCTGGTCGATGCCCGGCACGGTGTGGCCGAACAAACCCGTCGGCACTCGCTGATTGCGTCGCTGCTGGGTATTCCGCACATTGTGGTGGCGGTCAATAAAATGGATTTGGTGAATTACTCGCAGGATGTATTCTCCGACATCTGTATTCACTATGCCGAATTAGCCAAAAAGCTAAATGTCAGGCATGTGACGTATATTCCGATGAGTGCGCTCGACGGCGACAATGTGGTCGACAGGTCTGTCTCAATGCCCTGGTACGACGGGCAAACGCTGCTTGAGCATTTGGAAACAGTAGTCATCGACAACGATGTAAATGGTGAAACGGAAGGCCATCACACGGGCCAATCCAGGCCGGCCCGCTTTCCAGTACAATACGTCATCCGTCCGCAAACGGCTGAACTGCACGATTATCGGGGTTACGCGGGTAAAATTACCAGCGGCCTGTTCCGCAAAGGCGACGCGGTCACGGTGCTTCCCTCCGGCGAAACCTCGACCATCGACGCTATTGAAATCGCCGACAGGCATCTGAGCGAAGCGGCCACACCCATGTCGGTGGTGCTGCACTTAGCGACGGATGTCGACATCAGCCGGGGCGACCTCATCGTGCGTTCCGACAGCCAGCCCATCAGCAGTCAAACCGTCGAAGCGATGCTGTGCTGGATGGCTACGAAGGAACTTAAGGTGGGCAGCAAGTATGTGTTGCAGGTGGGCACGGCCCGCACCCGCTGCTCGGTGCGCGAGATTGTGTATCAACTGAATGTGAACACCTACGAGGAAATTGAGGACGTTGAGAGCCTGAGACTGAACGATTTAGCGAAAGTCGTGCTGCGAACGGCTCAACCCATCAGTTTCGACCCTTATCCTACTAACCGCGCAACGGGTGGGGCCATTCTGATTGATGAAACCTCGAACGTAACGGTCGGCGCACTGATGCTTGTAGGCGAAGCGTAAGGACGCTTACTTTTTCGTATATTTGGGTAAGACCTGATAAAATGCTCATGACGGAGTTAGCCGCCCAACTACTCGAATCGCCCAAAGCCCCGCAGATAATTCAGCAGGTGCAGGCCATCCTGAACGACGAAAAAAACCGTCGTCAGGCGTTTTATGAGTGGATGGACGACGACGTGAAGGCCGAGTTCATCAACGGCGAAATTGTTGTTCATTCGCCAGCTCTACATAAGCATAATGCCGTAGTGATGTTGCTGGGCACACTGCTAAGTGCATTCGTAAACGAACGAGAAATAGGTGTTGTACTCGTTGAAAAAGCCTTAGTCGAGCTAACCCGCAACAGCTATGAACCCGATATCTGCTACTTCGGGCCAGCCAAAGCCGCGATGATCAAGCCCGATTTACTCTATTATCCGGCCCCCGATCTGATTGTCGAAGTGTTATCGAAGAGTACCCAGAAAAATGATCGGGAGATAAAATTTGAAGATTATGCAACGCATGGCGTGGCCGAATACTGGATTATTGACCCAACCCGCCAGACCATTGAACTTTTTACGCTCGATGCCGACACGGAAGCCTATGCTTTAGCTGGCTTGTTTCGGGTGGGGCAAACGGTGAGCAGTCAACAGTTGACGGGCTTTACAATCCCCGTCAAAGCGGCCTTCGATGCCGGTGCAAATGTGGCTGCACTACGGACGTTGCTTCTACGGTAACTTTTTTGGTATTCCGAAGCATGAGGAATCTTAAAACATCCTTACTTGTAAGCCAGGAAAGTTTAAGATTCCTCATGCTTCGGAATACCAAAAATCCCCTTACTTACATCTTCTCCAGCAACCGCTCCATCGAAACCTCCTGGCCAATATAGGCTTTCAGTTCGCTGATTGGGATACGGATTTGTTCGGTTGTGTCGCGGTGGCGTACTGTTACCGTGTTGTCCTCAATTGTCTGATAATCAACGGCGATGCAGAACGGCGTACCGATTAAATCCTGCCGGGTGTAGCGTTTGCCAATGGCATCACGCTCTTCCATAATTACCCGAAATTCGGAGCGTAATAACTTCATAATCTCCTCCGCTTTTTCGGGCAGACCGTCCTTCCGCACGAGTGGAAACACAGCCGCCTTCACCGGAGCCAGTGCGGGGTGTAGTTTCAAATACGTCCGTTCTTTCTGCTGATCGCCTTCCCCAACAACCTCTTTCGTAAAGGCGTTACAAAACACGGCCAAAAAAAGCCGGTCGGCCCCAACCGACGTTTCGACCACGTAGGGAATGTAGTTTCCGTAGGGTTTTTCGGTGGCCGGGTCTACGTCATTATCGAAGTATTGCTGTTTTTTGCGACTCAGTTCCTGATGCGATTTCAGATCGAAATCGGTGCGGGAGTGAATCCCCTCCATTTCGCGGAAACCAAACGGAAATTTATACTCGATGTCCACAGCCGCGTTGGCGTAGTGAGCCAGTTTTTCGTGGATATGGAATTTGAGTTTTTCGGCGGGAAGTCCTACCGCCTGGTGGAACTTCATCCGCGTGTCGCGCCAGCGTTCATACCACTCCATTTCGGTGCCGGGGCGCACAAAAAACTGCATTTCCATCTGTTCAAACTCGCGCATCCTGAACGTGAACTGCCGGGCAACAATCTCATTCCGAAACGCCTTGCCAATCTGGGCAATGCCAAACGGAATCTTCATCCGGCCTGTTTTCTGTACGTTCAGGAAGTTCACAAAAATGCCCTGCGCCGTTTCGGGGCGGAGGTAAATCAGGCTGGCATCTTCGGCTAACGAACCCACCTGCGTCGAGAACATCAGGTTAAATTGCCGAACTTCCGTCCAGTTATCCGTACCCGAAACGGGGTCTTTTATGCCCTCGGCAATGATCAGATTTCGAACGCCTTCGAGGTCGTTATTGCCCAGCAACCGGCCCATTTCCTGCAACAGAGCCGTGCTTTTGGCTTCGTCACCGGCATTGGCGTAGGCTTCGGCTTTGAGTTCGAGAAGTTGGTCGGCGCGGTAGCGTTTTTTAGAATCGCGGTTGTCGATCATCGGGTCGTTGAACGAATCGACATGCCCCGACGCTTTCCACGTCAGCGGGTGCATGAAAATCGACGCATCAATGCCCACTACATTGTCGTGGAGCTGCGTCATGGCCTTCCACCACAGTGTTTTGAGGTTATTTTTTAGTTCAACGCCATTCTGCCCGTAATCATACACGGCCTGCAGGCCATCATAGATTTCGGAGGATGGAAACACGAAGCCATATTCTTTGGCGTGGGCAATAATGTCCTGTAAAGAAGTTGCCGGGGAAACTTTCTGCTCTGTCATAATCTGTTACTGATACCGCAAAGATAGCGTTTGCGCCGAAAATCCCCGAAAATGGCTCACATTCGCCACCGGCTCTACGGACAAACAGCCATGCCGGTTAACTAACCCGCCCTAAAGAAATTTACGTGTTTTGGCGAAGGAACTACCCTTCGGACTATCAGTAGACCAATCAACACAAGATGGGCTGATTCCGATCACAGAGCGGGTCCGATCTTAACCAGCCCGGCAACAGGAAAACCGTCTGAACCAGCCAGGGGGCACCCGTGTCAGGACTGGTTCAGACGGTTTTAATTTATCTAAATTAACAGCAACCTCGCCTTCCTCACACCCTCAACTTCTGCACGTTTTTGTAACTGATGGCAATAGATTCTAAGGGCGGGAGTTTGCAGACGTCCTGCTCCACAAAATAGTGGGTCATACCCGCCGTTTTCTTAGCGTCGAAGATGCGCTGGAAATTGATGGAGCCGGTCCCGACGGGTGCGAACGCGCGTTCGGGAGTTTTTTCCATGTCTTTCACGTGCCAGAGCGGGAACCGGCCCGGATGTTTTTTGAATAGCGCAACCGGGTCCTGATTGGCGAAGGTAGCCCAGTATAAATCGAGTTCGAGTTTCACCAGATTCTTATCAGTTCCGCTCAGGAGCACGTCGTAAGGTACTTTGCCATCCATTTCTTTAAACTCAAAATCGTGGTTGTGGTAGGCAAACTGAATACCAGCGGCTTTGCATACCTCCGCCGATTTATTGAACAGATCGACAAACTGTTTATAGTCGTCAAGTTTGGTCCGTTCGTTAGGAAACAGGTACGCGCAAATCATGTATTTCTGCCCAATGGCAGCCGCATCGTCAACCGCTCGTTTCCAGTCGTTGGTGAGCGTACCTTTCTGATTGGGCATCGTTTTGCCGGTCGTATAGTGGCCACTGGGGGCCGACAGACCCAGATTCTTCAGTAAGGCAGCAAACTCCTTAGGCGTTTTGCCAAAGAATTTACCATCGGCATACCCATACGATTCCACTTCTTTGTAGCCAATTTCGGCTACCCGTTTCAGCGTACCGTCGGGGTCTTTCGCCATCAGGTCGCGCAGGGTGTATAGTTGCAGGCCAACCTTTTTGGGGGAAGCCGCAAAGGCATCGAGTTGAGGCACTACAGCCGCTGATGCTGCCAGTGCGCTCAGTTTAAGAAACTCCTGGCGGGTTATTTTGGGGGGCTGGTTCATACGTTCATAGAGTTGGTTAATCGACAACGGGAGAAATACCCGCGCCTTTGTTGAGTTTAAAGGTAGGTATGAATAGAGTTTACTGGTTCGCCGGCTGTCTCACCGATAGTTGCCGTCATCTTTATGCGCCTACCCGACTATCCACCGGAGCGTTTCGGCATTGCGTACTGCATTGCCCCCCCCGTCATTATTGAAATACACGTACACGTCTTTCCCCGATCCCGCCCATTCCCGAATGCGGTCGGCCCACCACTGTAAATCTGACTCGGAATAGGACCCTCCGTACAGGTATTGCGTATCAGGTCCGTGCAGGCGCACATACACGAAGGGAGCCGTCGCCCGCAGGATACAGGGCAGGTGGGCGCCACTCATAATGCAATAAGCGGCCTGGTGGTACTCCAGCAGGCCGAAAACAGCTTCGTTATGCCAGCCTGGGTGCCGAAATTCAACGGCCACGCGCATCCAGTGGGGAACCTGGTCAAGAAAATAGGCCAGCCGGTCATAGTCGCAGGCGTGGTTGGGCGATAACTGCACCAACAACACCGCCCGCTTCTCCCGCAACTCGTGCCAGCAAGCGTTGATTCGTTCCATCCAGGTTTCGGGGGCGTAGAGCTTTTTAGCGTGGGTCAGCCCTCTGGGCGCTTTCACGGTCAACTGAAAACCATCCGGCAAGCGTCGTCGCCAACTGGCAAAGGTGGGTTGTTTCGGCCAGCGGTAGAAACTACTGTTCAGTTCGACGGTCTGAAAACGCTGCACGTAATAGCCCAGCCGGTCATGAACAGGTGTGCCATGTGGGTACATAACCCCCTGCCAATGGTCGTAACTCCAGCCCGACGTGCCAATGTGAATGCTCATGTAGAAATGAGTAAAGCTATTTTTAGCAAACTGTTCAAAACAGGTTAGGTTTATTATCTCCTGCAACTCACCAAAAATTACGGACTGGCCAGCCATAAAAAAGCCCAACAACGCTCATAACACATTGTTGGGCTATCACTGGAGCGATGGCACTAACTGACACTTACTTCCACAGCATCTTCAAAAACGCCCTTCCAGACAACAGCCGCCAGGATACCACCGATGACCGGGGCAATCATAAACAACCATAACTGCTGCAACGCTTTACCACCCGCAAAAATGGCCGGGCCAAAGCTGCGTGCCGGATTGACAGACGTGCCAGTAATCGGTATGGCAACCAAATGAATCAGCACCAGTGTTAAACCGATAGCCAGACCCGCCATGGTACTGTTGCCCCACTTAGCGGTCGTTTTGAAGATGATCAGGATAAACAAAAACGTCAGCACAACTTCGGTAACAAAGGCGGATGTCGTACTATACGCGCCTAAGTAACCCGGTCCCCAGCCGTTGGACCCCAGCGCCCATTCGGCCATCATAAAACCGGGAGCGCCACTCTGAATGACATACAACACCCCGGCGGCCAGTGTGGCCCCAACAAACTGCGCGATAATGTACCCGATGGCTTCGCCTGTTTTGATTTTACCCGCTATCAGCATCGCAAGAGTGATGGCCGGGTTAATGTGGCAGCCCGAAATAGGCCCGATGGCATAGGCCATAACGACGACAGCCAGCCCAAAGGCAAACGAAATGCCCAGCAACCCAATACCGGCCGGGCCAGTCGACGTAATACCGGATATACCAGCGGCCCCGCAGCCAAAAAGCACTAAAGAGAAGGTGCCAATTAACTCAGCTAAGTTCTTTTTCATAGAGAAATTCAGTCCTGTGACGGGCCGTGTTAGATTATTTTGCCCGTTAAGACGAAAATCGACAACGAAGTAACAGCACCCCTCCCCCCGGCCCTTCGCCCTGAGGGCGGTCCGCCGTTGCGGGAGGGGCCGGGGGTGAGGGTTAGTCCAGAACTGGCAACAAAATACGCCCGGCCATTCATCCAGGTGAACGACCGGGCGTACTGCTGAAAACTATTCGTTATAGTAACCCCTTCTTCATCGCCTTCACGGCATAGTCTGCCGAGCGGGCAGTCATGGCCATGTACGTTAGCGATGGGTTCTGGGTGGAGGTGGAGGTCATGCAGGCGCCGTCGGTCACGAATACGTTCTTCACCGCGTGAACCTGATTCCACTTATTCAGGATGGACGTTTTCGGATCTTTTCCCATCCGGGCGCCACCCATCTCGTGAATGTCGAGGCCGGGGTTGCGGTTATCGTCGCGAAGGCGAATGTTCGTAAATCCGGCTTCAGTAAACATCTCGGTCATCTGCTCCTGATAATCCTTCACCATTTTGTCGTCGTTGTCGTCGTAGGCGATGGAGATTTTCAGTTGCGGAATGCCAAACGGGTCTTTCAGGGACGGGTCGAGGGCGACGTAGTTGGTTTCTTTCGGAATGGTTTCGCCCATCATGTGCGAGCCAACGTACCAGCCGCCAAGTTTTGGGTTAAGCAGATTCTCCTTCAAATCGGCGCCAATGCCGCTCTGATCCGAGCGCGAGCTTCGTCCTGCCGAGAAACCGGCCGCGTAGCCCCGCAAAAAGCCCATCTCCTGCTTCAGCACGTTGCGGAAACGCGGAATATAGGGGCTGTTGGGCCGCCGGCCGTCGGTCGTTGACTCCAGGTTGCCGTCATATTGACCCGAAACGCCCGCCCGGTAGTTATGGAACGCGGCATATTTACCCAGCACGCCACTGTCGTTCCCCAATCCATTTGGGAACCGGTTCGAGGTCGAGTTTAACAGGACTAAATTTGAGTTCAGCGCGGCTGCGTTCAGGAAAATAATGCGGGCGTAGAATTCCTGCATCTGCTTTGTGTTGGTATCGATCACCCGAACCCCTGTTGCTTTGCCGGACGCGACCCCGGCCTTCTTCTCGTCGTAAATAATGGAATGCACGACCGAGTTTGGCCGCAGGGTCATTCTGCCGGTTTTGGCTGCCCAGGGTATTGTGGAGGCATTGCTGCTGAAATACGCTCCAAACGGGCAGCCCCGTTCGCAGATGGTGCGGTGCTGACACTGCGCCCGGCCCTGCTGAAAATGAATCGGCTGGGGCTGGGTCAGGTGAGCCGCCCGACCCATAATGACAGGCCGGTCTTTGTACTTAGCCGCCATTTTCTGCTGAAAATGTTTTTCCACGCAGTTCCACTCGTGCGGGGGCAGAAATTCGCCATCGGGCAGGGTGGGTATGCCATCTTTATTTCCCGAAATACCCACAAACCGTTCCACATAGCTGTACCAGGGCGCAAGGTCGGCGTAGCGAATGGGCCAGTCGACAGCGAAGCCATCGCGGGCGGGTCCGTCAAAATCAAAGTCGCTCCACCGCTGGGTCTGCCGCGCCCACAGCAGCGATTTTCCGCCTACCTGATAGCCCCGAATCCAGTCGAAGGGCTTATCCTGCACGTAGGGATGCTCGGCATCTTTAACAAAAAAATGTTCGGTGCCCTCATAAAACGCATAGCACTTGCTCACAATCGGGTTGGCTTCGCGCACGTCCCGTTTGAGTTGATTACGGTGTTCAAACTCCCAGGGCTGCAGGTTGCCCGTTGGGTAATCGGTTACGTGGCGAACATCCCGGCCCCGCTCCAGCACGAGGGTGCGAAGGCCCTTGCCGGTCAGTTCTTTAGCCGCCCAGCCCCCGCTGATGCCCGAGCCAATCACGATGGCATCGTATGTATTCAACGCCTGAGCGTGTATGTTTAAGTAGGCCATTTTTAGTAGTTTGTCGTTTCAAGTTTCAGCCGGACCGTCGAAGCGGTTAGACGCCAGCCAACATTAAAGTTTATTTTGGCTGACTAACAGGTTTCTCGTTAACCGGCACGCAGCCGTGGTAGCGACCCGGAATAAATTCGTAATGGGTCAGATTCGTCATAACGTACTCTGAACTCATGTACCCCCGAATGGTCAGGTTTTTCACCAGCGCATAAAAGTCCTTGTGCGTAGTGTCCTGCGCGAGTTGAGTTAGCAGGGCAGTGCGCTGAGCCGCATCGCCCTGAACAAACGGTTTACCAAACGCCGTCTGGGCCAGGCCATCCAGTGCATTCAACCCATTTCGGAGCGTATCCTGCGCGTTGAGTTCATAGCAATCGGTCACCATTTTCTGGATGAACTGGTGAATATTCAGGGCTTTAGCACCCGGCGTATCCGTAGCCGGGATAAGGGTCTCGACCATCTCGGCCAGCACATCGGCCTGGCTCTGGACGAGCAGTTGGCCAGTCGAACGAACCGACTCACTTGTCCAGCCATTCGCCCAGGCGGGCAGGCTGATTAGCCCGCCAACGGCCCCGGCCAGTGTTACTAAGGCTTTACGTCTTTCCACAGAATTTATGGTTTAGAGTGTTTATCGTGTATGGTATATTTGGGGCAGCATACACCATACACCATGAATTATTCTTTCTAACAAAAATACAACTTATTACTGAACCCTGTTTTTAGGGAATACCCTACTTTGTGTCCTATTTCCGCTTGAACTTTGCTACATAGCAGCTTCCAACCGGCATCTTTTGGTTACTGAACATTCGTGAACAACTGCGCCAGGCTGCTAAGATCGAGCCGATTCAGGAAAAAATCGGGCAGGGTCAGAAAGGGCAGGAGCCTAAAAACCCGCCAGCCGAAAACGTGCAGCCGCCCCTGATACCGGTCAAAATAGTTCATAGTAAGCAACATACGAACGTTCTGCATTACCCCAACAAAGCGCCGATACATACGCGTGTTCCGGCGATGAACGAAGCCCGGAACAGTCCCCGTCGCGTCGGCCACAGAAGCTGTCGACACAATCATTCGGCACGTCGGCCCATGGGTATAACCAGCAAATAAATTCACCACAGAATGAAACGTTTTGCCTGGTTTACGCGTAATTATATAGTAGAGTAAGTTAATAGATTATTTAACTAACACGAAGAACAACCACGTTATGAATACGTACAAACGCAAATTAGCGTCGCAGTTAAGTGTAAACGGATGGCTGATGCACTGGCTCCTGCTGACGGTAGTTGTCGGCTTTGCCTCCGGATGCAAACAGGAGTCGGACACGGTTGCGCCACAAACCGGCACGTCGTCGACAACCGACAACCAGACCGTCAATGACTGGATTTTGAGCAACATGCAGGAGCTATATTACTGGAACGATAAGCTTCCGGCCAATCCCGATAAAACGCTGACTCCCGATGCTTTTTTCGACTCCATCCTGAATAAGTACAACGCGGCTACTAACCCAACCGGCGACCGTTTTTCCTGGATTGAGGAAAGCGCCGAGGAACTACAGGCCAGTTTAAGCGGCCAAAGTACCACCACCGGTATGGAGTACGACCTGTTTCTACGCGCGACGGGTTCTGATGGGGTGATTGCTCAGGTATTGTATGTACTGCCCAACTCTCCGGCGCAGAAAGCGGGGCTGAAGCGGGGCGACATCATCTCTAAAGTGAACGGGCAGTTGCTAACCCGGACGAACTACGCCAACCTGCTGTTCTCAGGAACCACATTTACGTTTGGGTTGGCAACGTCTAATGGGCAAACGCTGGTCGATACCGATCAAAGCCGCACCGTTACGTCCACTGTTTTTCAGGAAAATCCTATTTTCTTAGATTCAGTTTATACCATTGGCAGCAAAAAAGTTGGGTATTTTGTCTATAACCAGTTTGTGCCGGAGGCCAATGGCAGCAATGCTGGTGAATATGACGCCCAGATGGATGCCGTTTTCAGCGATTTTAAAGCCAAAGGGGTGAATGAGCTGGTGCTGGATTTACGCTATAATCCCGGCGGCTACACCTCATCGTCGGCAAATCTGGCCAGTTTGATTGGCAAAGGTGTTAATTCCAGTAAGTTGTACTTCCGTGAAGAATGGAATGCGACCATCACGCCCGAGTTGCAGAAAGAATATGGCAGCAGTTTCTTCGTGCAGAATTTCCTGACCAAAGCGCAGAACATCGGCACCAGCCTCTCGCGGGTGTTCGTGCTCACAACAGACCATACAGCATCGGCCAGTGAACTGATCATCAACGGATTACGTCCTTATATGACCGTAACGACCATTGGCACGACGACGTATGGCAAAAATGTGGGTTCCATTACCATCTCCGACGAAACGGGCAAGATTAAATGGGGATTGCAACCCATTGTCTTTAAGTCTTTTAACAGTGCCGGGCAGTCTGATTACGCAACCGGATTCGCACCGAACGTAGAGGTGGAAGAGCCGTTGAACCTGCTCCCCTTAGGCGATACCAACGAAGCCATGCTCAGTGCTGCCCTCCGGCAGATTTCGGGGAGTGCAGCCCCTGCCCGTCAGGGTACGGTGGTTCCCAATACGCTTTCGTCGCTGGGTTCGTCCATTCAGCGAAAAGCCGGGAGTCATTCGATGATTCGGGCACTCAAGACCATAAAACTCTAATCGGTACGTTCAATACCTATAGCCTGTCAAGTGCGTCATGTAGCATTGCTGCATGACGCACTTGCTTGAATAGAACCCTGAAAGGCGTCTTAGTACCAAACAATTAAGAATTTTTATGAACCCGTTGGGTGCCAAGTAGCCCCCCTTTACCGTAATTTTGCAGGGCGCAGGCTGATACATGACCCAATCGCTGTTTGTCATGGCTATGCTAACGATAGCTGCCACCTTCGGCTGATCACATGGACAGTCGGGTTGGGGCATCAAACCGTCGTTCTTAACTCAAATTCGTCTACCTTTACGTTTTAGTTCGCTCGTTTACGCTCTTTTTTCATGATTCATTTACCATTTCAATTTCTTACGGCCCGGCGTTCAGCATCCGTATCCTCCGAAGTCGCTCACTCCACCAAGAAGACAACACGCGTCAATTTGATCCTGGGCCTGCTGTGTGTGGGCTGGGCTGGCGCACTCATTGGCTGCAAAAGCACCGAAACGGTCTCTACTTTAGGCGACTGGGACTTAAAATCTGAACTGGAAGGCCCCGCTCGTTTTGCCGCGTCGGGTTTCGTCATTGGCAACATTGCGTACATGGGCACAGGCGCCAACGCCAGCAATGAACGCCTGAAAGATTTCTGGGCCTATGACCCTGCCCGGAATGCCTGGACCCAAAAAGCTGACTTTGGCGGTGCCGCCCGGTATGCCGCTGTTGGTTTCACCGCTGGCAGTAAAGGGTACATTGGCACAGGCCTTAACGTGAACAGCGACCGGCTGAAGGATTTCTGGGGCTATGACCCGGCCACCAACACCTGGAAACAGGTAGCCGACTTTGCGGGTACTGCCCGTGAGCGGGCTATCGCGTTTGGTATTGGCACGAAGGGCTACGTCACCACCGGCTTCGACGGAAACTACCTGAAAGACATGTGGGCGTTCGATCCGGCAACAAATGCCTGGGCGAAGGTCGCCAGCTATGGCGGTTCCAAACGGGTTGGCGCTATTGCCCTGGTGATCGATAACAAAGCGTATGTTGGCACGGGGAATAATAACGGAACTCCGCAGAAAGACTGGTACGTGTATGATCCGGCGCAGGATTTGTGGACCCAGAAAGCCGACTTCCTGAGCGACCAGGCCATTGCCCGCAGCTACGGCATTGGCTTTGCTATCGGCGGAAAAGGGTATGTTACCCTGGGTGATAACGCAACAAGCTCACCCGTCTGGCAATATGATCCCGCTGCCGATACCTGGACAACACTGGGCACTTTTGAAGGCGCTAACCGGACCTATGCGGTTGGGTTTGCCATCGGCAATAAAGGCTACATAACAACGGGAAGCAACGGGTCGAGCCGCTTCGATGACCTCTGGGATTTTGATCCGGCAACTGCTCAGGTAACTGAATAATGCCCGTCGTTACACCCAATACAGATCCCAAATCCCGCACACGGCTCGTTCGGCTGGGACTGCTGCTGCTGCTGGCTGGCCTGGCGGTTGCAACGGTCTATGAGGTGTATGACCAGCAAAGGCCAGCGTACCAGGTTCATGTTTTTGAAACACCGGGGGGCTGGGGCTACGATATTCTGACTAACGACAAACCATTCATCCATCAGCCAACAATACCGGGGCAATCCGGTATCGTTGGTTTTGCCAGCCCTGAGCAGGCCCGTCGGGTGGGCGAACGGGTGGTTGAGAAAATACAGCACACGCAGGCATTGCCGACGCTGACCAACGATGAACTACGCCAGTTGGGCGTAAAAATTCCCTGAATTCTTTGCTTATGCGTATTCTCTGGTACGCCGGTTTGCTGTGGCTGACCGGTATCGTGCTACTTGCTTGTCAATCGGGCGACCTTACGGTGGGGCAGTCAGTTATTAACCCGCAGGAATTGCAGGTGCAATCGATTGACTCGATAACGGTTCAGGCCTCTACGGTGTTGAAACCGGATTCGTTCGTAACCTCCGGCGATCCCGACCTGCTGGTTGGCCGCTGGACCGACGCGCAAACCGGACAGCTCACCGCCCGGACGTTTGTCTCACTGGACTACCCAGGCAACTCGCTGGCTACCCAGACCAATGTCCGGTTAGATTCACTGGTGCTGGAACTGAACTATTCATTTGCCTACGGTGATACGACCTCGCTGTTCGACCTGAGCGTTCATACCCTGACAAAGCCATTAGTCGGGCAAACCTATTATAATACCAACTCCGTCGACTACGAGAGCAAGCCGCTGGGTCAAAAAACGGTTGTTCCCCAGCCCTTTAGCCGTACCCGGCAAGTGCGGTTTCGGCTGTCCGACGCGCTGACCCAGGCATTTTATGCGAAGATTCTGAATGGTGAAATCAACGACTTCACAACACTCTCCGATTTCCTGCCGGGCTTTGCGCTTGTCGGTAACTCACGGACCAACACGTTTATCGGCTTTTCGACAGCCACCAGCGGTTTACGGCTGTACTACCACTCAACCGATATTGATCAGGCGGCCACAACGCTGTTGTTTCCTCTTGGCGCGCAGCAGAGTCGTTTCTCAACTAATTTTACCCAACTGCAAAACGACCGGACGGGCACAGTGCTGAGTGCGCTCAAAAATCGGTCGGACGCGGTGAGCAGCCGGCTGACCAACAACATGACGTTTGTGGTGCCGGGCGGCCAACTGCAAACCCGTATCGAGTTCCCCTACCTGTCTAACTTCACCCGTCCCGAACGGTTTGCCGACATCAACAAGGCACTGCTGGTGGTTAGTCCGATTCGGCAGGATTCGCGGGATAATACATTCCCGCCCTCTCAACTGGCCTTGTTTGTGACCAACAGCCAAAATGAAATCCTGCCTATTTCGATTCCGGGGGGCGAAACGGGCGCATTGGCGGCTGTTGCCAGCTACAACCAACGGTACATTTCGGGTGGTAACCCAAACGACCCAGGGCCACTAACTCTGACGGATGCCTATGTTTTCGACCTGACCTACTACATTGGTCAGATTATTAAGCAGAAAACCCAGAACCAGCCGCTGCTGTTATCCGTCCTGACACCGGAGCAGGCTCAGCAACTCATGCAATCCATTACCCTTCGTAACCGGATTCAGCGCGTAACCCTCGGCAGTCAGCAACGCCCCAACGACCAGTTGCAGCTCAAACTGTTTATCACCTCAGGAACGTAGCAGCGTTTAACGCAACGGATCGATTTTCATGGTGACCGGTAACTGCAGTTACCGGTCATTTTTTTGTGTAAAACTGGTACTAATTAACCAGTTAATAGAACTGATAAATAAAGCATAGAGTCATAAAGCGGCACAATACATCGTTTACGCTACACCGGCAGTGGGAAGCCAGGCAGGACGATTACCAGGCCCTGCTGGCTACCGATCTGGGTGACCTGTACCGGTCGGCGGTAGCCGATTACCTGCATTACCGGCTCCGGCGGTTTATCTGGGCCTACTGCGACGATGACGACCTGAGTAACGAAGAACTCCTGGAAGGAATGCACCAGGGCATCCGGGTCGAAATTGGTAGCCCGTCGTGCCCTGACCGAACCGCTGTCCCGCCCCTACTCCACTTGCTGGCTATTGAGGATCAGACCTTTACGGGTGTTGGCGCAGCCTGTTCGGCGTTGTCGGAATGCGGCTTCTTTTTCGCCCATCCAAAAAGCCGGCATTATCCCCTGGGGCCGGTTATGAACCAAACTCCTCCTTCGGTATGACATCGGCACGCATTCGGCTGGGTTTTCGGCAGGTGATCGACGCGGGCAACGCCCAAACCAGCTTCGAGCGGGACGTCTTCGCCGATTCGTTTAACGAGTTCCGGCTGCAAATCCAGACCTATAATCCCGACAATCAATTTACAACCTGGCAACAGGTTCGGGAGGCTGTTCCGCAATCGAACCCCACATTGCCCGTTAACGTTGGCTTTGCGGTTGGTTTATATGTTCGCGAACTGAACGGACAGATGCCCGGCCTGACTGATACGTTTGGCCAGCCCGTCGCCTTTACTGAACACCGGTTCGACCTGCTCGACTCCGATATCACTGACCGGACGAAGCACCGCGTTGCCCTCACTTACCTCACCGACACGCTGACCCTGGTGGGCACCGTTGGCAGTTATTTATTGCTGGCCTTCCCCAGTCAGCCGGAAACAACGGATAGTCAGCCGCCTGTCCTGGAAACGTTTGTGATTGAGATGCAGCCTAATCTGAGCATAGTCTCGTATTTACCTGGCACACGGATCGGCCCACCACCGACTAACACCTGAAAATACGTCGGCTGACTGCCGCGTTTCGCAGGAAATTGCCGTATTGATTACTATATGAACCTCCGTCTTTGCGGCCAACCTAACTGCACTCTGCTAACTCGGACGGCACTATCTATGGTTCGGCCATACAGTACCCAAAGGGGTGAAATTCGACTATCGCATAAGTAACTATAATTTATTTATAGAATACATTTGCGAATTAGTTAGCAATAAAAGTTATCTTCGTAATAAAGTAGAACTGCCATGTAGTAACCCTTCTCACGTTACGTAACGTTCATAGTCAGTTATGCGCCTTTTTACGTGTCAGCACATACGGATTCTATTGGGATTTCTCCTGCTGGGGCTGCCTTTGCTTACACGGGCAACTCACCACGTAGGTGGTCAGCTGGAGATGCGGGCGGTTGGCGACAGACCCGGTCATTATAAAATTATCGTTACCAATTACTTAGAGAGCGGCCCCCGCGCCGATCAGCAGGGGGGTGGGAACCTGGGTATCTTCCGCAAGCGCGACAACGTGCAGATGTTAACCTTCAGTGTGCGGGAATCCGGTCAGCGAAAACCCGTCATCTACGCCAATGAATTCTGCGCTGAACAGCGAAATCTGCGGTTTATTGTTGTCACTTTCGAGGCTGATGTTCAGCTCGATCCCAGCCGATACTCCGACGACCAGGGCTATTACATTTCGTATCAGAACCGGAACCGAAACGGTGGCATCAATAACATCAGCAATCCGCTCCAGACGGGCTACACGTTTTATCTTGAATTTCCGGCCCTGCTGAAAAACAATTTGCTGTTCGAGAACTCATCCCCCCGGTTCGGCACCATCAACGGCGAATACATTTGCATTGGTGAACCCTTTACGTTTCCGTTTGGCGGCACCGACCCCGACGGCGACGAACTGCGGTATTCGATGATAAATCCCCTGAATCAGAAAGGAACGGGAAATGGCAACACGTCGTCAGTTTTGCCTGCTCCCTACCCCGACGTGAACTGGTTGCCTGGCTTCAGCGCTGCCAATGCCATTCCCGGCACGCCCTCGCTGAGTGTAAACGCCCAAACCGGCGAGTTGGCCGTAACGGCCACCCAGTTGGGGTTATTTGTCTTCGCGGTGAACGTCGAGGAGTTTCGCAACGGGGTGAAAATTGGCGAAGTACGCCGGGATTTTCAGTTCCTGGTAATCGATTGCCCGCCCCAAACCACCCCCGACCCGGCAACCCAGATCAAAAACAAGCCGATGGCCCGAAATACGACCATTTGCCAGGGCGATTCGGCCATTCTTTTAGCCACCGCCAACCCCAACTGGAATTACCAATGGCAGCGCGATGGGGTGAACCTGACGGGCGCTACCGGCTCGTCGATGGCCGTGCGCGAATCGGGCCTCTACACGGTGGTTGTCTCGAGCAAAGCGGTTTGCAGTAAAGTTGGCAATTCGGAAGGATTGGTTATCAACGTTTTGGGCAGCAAAGCGAAACTGTCGGCCACGGGCCATTTATGTGCCACAACGGGTGCTGTTACCTTAAAAACAACGACCGACCCCGACGTTACCGTTCAATGGTACCGGAACAGTCAGCCGCTGGCGGGCCAAACCTCCGACTCGATACGAGCTACCGAGGCCGGTAAATACTGGTCGGTAATGACCTATACCAACGTCGGCTGCACGGCCCGGAGCGACACGGCGACCCTCGACCGCTCTCTGGCCGTGCAGCCCCTGATTCAATCCACGACGGGCTTCAACCGGATATGCCCGCAGGATTCGCTGGGATTAGAAGCTACTGGCGGCATTCGGTATACCTGGCAACGCGATGGCGCATCGGTTTCGGGGCTTAGCAATGACACCCGGTACCGGGCTGCAGCAGCGGGCACCTATGTCGTTACGGCGATTGATGTGTATGGATGTGAGGGAACATCGCCCCCAATAAGGGTCACGCAATTAGCGCCGGTGGTTGTCACGTTCGATTCCATTCCGGGCGTGTGTGGCCCCGATGTGCCGGTGCATACGCTCACGGGTAGCCCACCAGGGGGAGACTATGCCGGAACAGGTGTCACCGGAAACGAATTTAGCGCCAAACAGGCGGGTATTGGCAACCACCAACTGACCTATACCGTTAAGGCAGCCCCCGAATGTGCAGGCACGGCAGCCACCCGCACCGCCGTTGTGGCGCCCATTCCAACCATCGGGATGCCCGCGTCAATGACAACTTACCGGGGCAACACATTTACGATGAATCCGGTTTATACCGGCAACCCGAACCAGTTTCAGTGGACATCCGGCACGTATTTAGACGATGCCTATGCCGCCAACCCCTCGGTGATGGCAATTGGTCAGGACATTCGATATATCCTCAACGCGCAGAACAGCACCGGCTGTGCAGCGAGAGACACCATCGACATCACGGTGTATGCCGGTGTTTGGGTGCCCAACGCATTTACACCGAATGGGGATGGCCAAAACGATACCTGGGAATTGTTCGGCATCGAAGCGTTTCCCGATGCGATTGTGACGGTCTTTAATCGCTGGGGAGAAGTTATTTTCCACTCCGAAAAAGGGTATCCAAATCCGTTCGATGGCACGCTGAACGGGGTTTCTCTGCCAATGGGCCTTTACCCCTATGTCCTGCGAACGGTACCCGAAAAACCCATTATTCGGGGCAGTCTGGTGCTGATTCGCTAAGGATACGCTTAAAGCAGGCAATCCCGGCTATACTCGAACCGTTCGAGTACAGCCGGGATTGCCTGTGTATTTCTGAAGCTGGGTCTTGACTTACCCCTGCCTGACTACCTGAATACTCATAACTAACCGCACGTCATCGCTCACCACAACGCCACCGGCTTCGGTAACGCCATCCCAGGTTAAACCGAACTCTTTGCGTTTGATGGTTCCCGTGACGTCAAAACCGGCTTTGGTCTGGCCGTAAAAATCCTGCATCTGACCGCCGTGCTCGACCTTCAGCAACACGGACTTTGTCGTGCCGCGAATCGTCAGGTCACCGGTGAGTGTGTAGGTATCGTCGCCCGTTCTGGTAATATCAGTTGACGTAAATGTTAGTTTAGGGAAGTTTTCCGCGTCAAAAAAATCAGCCGATTTGAGGTGACCGTCGCGTTGCTCCTGACCCGTGCTGATGCTGCTGATATCGGCAGAAAACGTAATTTTAGCATCGCTAAAGTCGTCACCCGCCGTTTCTACCTGCCCTTCATATTGGCCAAACGACCCCGTTACGGTCGAAATCACCAGGTGTTTTACTTTGAACTGCACATTAGAGTGAGAGGGGTCAATTACCCAGGTTGTAGCCGTGGCTGTTTGCGCTTCCATAGTTTTTTAGTAGGTTTATGTTTTGATGTTACAACATTCAATGTATATACATTTAATTTTAGCGAATTGTTCACTGCTGTATGTTATTTTTTCTAATTCAATGTGAATTCAGTAGAATTGACCTTTTAGAGGTTCAGGTCCTCTGCTTCACAGGGCCGCCAAAAAATGCCTTTATCACCTTCATTTCAGGCACATAATAGCCGCCATAATTTCAATCCCTTCCCACAGATACTGAACCTTAACGTTCTCGTTTTCAGCATGTTGATTGTTATCATAGTTTACCACCGGCACCGATACGACATTGGTTTTCAGCACACGCTCGAATAAATACAGCGGCAAACTTCCCCCCGACGAGGGCGACAGGACAATTGGGTCGGGGCTGGTCGACTGCACGGCGGCAATGACACCCTGAGCAATGGGTAAGTCCATGGGCGTTCGCTGGGCGTTGTACCCAATACCCGACGTGATCTTAATGAGTTTCGGGTATTGCTGCCGCTCGGCGTCGGTGGGTTCGTGGTCCATGATATGGTATCCCTGCGCCTGAATATGCGCCCGCACCCGCCCCGTCTGACGGGCTACGTCGTTGCCGCGAACAAGCCGCAAATCGAGCACCGCTTCGGCTTTGGTCGGAATCACATTGCCAGCCAGCGGCCCAACGTTGGCGCTCTGAATGCCATTAATATTCAACGTAGGCCGCATCAATAACTCAGCAAAAGGCAGGCCGTTACCATCGGGCTGGGCAATGCCAAGCTCCTGTTTCAGAGCCGCTTCCATATTCGGCATTTTAGCCAGTGCCTGTTTTTCGCTGGCTGTCAGAGGGACCACGTCATCATAAAAGCCCTTAATCACAACCTGGTCGTTATCATCTTTCATGCTGGCCAGCAGTTTCACTAAGCGCAGGGCCGGATTGGGTGCCCAGTTGCCGTAGTTGCCACTGTGGAGCGGTCGTTTTGGGCCGTAAACCGTCAGGTGCATATTGACATCGCCCCGAACGCCAAACTGCACAATACGTTTGCCCGAGACGTGACGCGGGCCATCGGCAATAATCCAGAGATCGCCAGCCAGTTTGTCGCGGTATTTAGTAAAAATTTCGCCCAGATGCGTTGAGCCAACTTCCTCTTCGCCCTCAAAGAAAAATTTCAGATTGACCGTGGGCGCAATTTTGCTTTTTATCAGCGCGTCGTAGGCATTTAGAATCGTCATGACACCCGCTTTATCGTCGGAACTCCCACGACCCGTAAGCCGCCAGTTGGGATCAATTGAATCGCCTGGTTTATAGGTCGTTACCACCTGGCCGCCCTGCTCAACGGGAGCCGTGATGAATACGGGTGTAAATGGCTGCAACCCCTCGGCCCACTGCTTCGGGTTAACCGGCTGGCCATCGTAATGGGCGTAGAAAATCACTGTTTTTGTGGCGCCGGGTGTACGTACTTCACCAAATACAGCCGGGCCAGTGCCGGGTGATGGTCCCTCAAGCAGGGTAGCCGGAATGCCCCGCTGCTGCATCATTTGCTGAATAAACGCGGCATTTTTACGGATGTTGGCCGAGTCTGATGACACATTTGGAATCGCCAGAAACTGCCGATATTCATCCATCAGGACCGTTTCCCGGCTCTGCCGATACTGACGGACCCGTTCCTGAACGGATTGGGCGCTGGCAGAAACCGATAACACACTGATTATCGAAAAAAGAAGTATACTTTTAAGAGACATCATGCTTTGTGCAGCTTAGTTTATGAACAACAATCGAATCTGGTACGGACTGACAGCCCTTTGTGCGCTGACTTTTCTATTCATCAACAGCCGTAGTTATGCTCAATCGAAAGCTAAATTAGCCAAAATGGGCAATGCCGTATCGGTTATTACCGAAAGTGACATTAAACGCGACCTGTTTGCCCTGGCTGGCGACCATTTCCGTGGACGAGAGGGCGGATCGCTCGACGAACTGAAAGCGTCGGTCTGGATTGCCGACCAACTGCGGGCCATGGGGCTGCAACCCGCTGGCGATGACGGTACATTCTTCCAGTTTTTTCACATTCAGCGGACCCGCATCACCGAGACCAGCCGCCTGAACATCGGCACGCATCAACTCACACACGGCCAGGATGCGTTTATTCTGGCCCCGGCCATTGCATCGGTCGATGCGCCGTTGGTTTTTGTGGGCAAAGGCACCCCCGATGAGTTAGCGAACGTAGACGTGAAAGGCAAAGCCGTCGCCATTGAGTTTTCGGGAATGGCCCCCGCCGAGTTAAGTTACCGCCGATATCTGTTCGGCACCATGACGCGCCGGGCCGCCGACCTGGTGAAAGCCGGAGCGTTGGCCGTCGTCTGGATTTCCGACGCCCCCGCCCAGTTTTACTTCGATCGCTGGACAACCGGCCTCGAGCGGGGCCGCTATGATCTGCCTGGCGGCCCCAATACCCGCGTTTTTTCGCAGGCGCCTACCGTGTGGCTTCCGGCCAGTGCGCTGGAGTGGATCAAACAGCCCGGCCAGCAGTTTACGAACGTCGTGAACGTCGAAAGTTTTAGTTATCCGTCGGTCAACATCGTGGCGAAGGTTCCCGGCACCGACCCGACGCTCAGGAATGAACACGTTTTGTTCAGCACCCACCAGGACCACGACGGCGTTCGGCGGGCCGTGGCCGGTGATTCGATCTGGAACGGGGCCGACGACAACGCCAGCGGTTGTGTGGCTACCATGGCCATTGGGCGGGCCTTTGCCAAACAGCCCGGCAAACGGTCGGCGCTGTTTGTTTTCCACGGAGCCGAGGAGCGCGGACTGCTGGGGTCACGCTATTATGTGGCGCAGCCAACGGTGCCAGGCGAATCCATTGTGGCGGTGTTGAATGCTGAAATGATTGGGCGCAACGCCCCCGATAGTGCGTGTGTGCTGGGACAGCAGCCCCCGCACCGCAATTCGACCGATTTGGTCAACGCGGCTCTGGCAGTAAACGAATCCGATGCCCATTTCAAACTTGACACCCTGTGGGACAAACCCGACCATCCCGAAGGCTGGTACTTTCGGTCTGACCACCTCCCCTACGCCCGTGCGGGTGTTCCGGCCATTGCCTTCACAACCCTGCTCCATCCGGATTACCACACGCCGAAAGACGAACCTGAGCGTATTAATACTGCCAAAGTGACGCGCATTGCCCGCTGGATATACCTCACTGGCTGGGATGTGGCCAATCGACCGGCGCGGGTGCGGCTAAACGAAGGATTCAGGCTGGAGCGGTAAGTGGCTGTCTACATTTTGATAAACTTGCTTTATCCTGTCGTTCCCCGTTGCGGTGTCCTCACCATAGCCGTTAGGTTAAGGAGTTGATAGCTGTCCCACGGTCTGTGTCCTCACAGACTGCACAGCAGGCAGGCAAATCTGGCTGACGCACGAGCGGTCTGTGAGGACACAGACCGTGGGAGGCAGCCTATTGTGTCTTAACCTGACGGCTATGGTGAGGACACCGCAACGGAGAATTTGCAGTTAACTTCGGAAATTTAGACAGCGTCTACGTGAACTGGGTAACAAGGTTGTACTCCCAGTTCAGCTACACATTAGGAACGGTTTTTGCAAACACCTAAACACCCACACACTATTAACTCAAGCCCCTATTCGTATGCCTATTTTCCGTTTTACTCTCTTACTCTGCTTGTTAAGCATAGGGCCGCAACTCGGATTCGCCCAATCCGTTTATCCGGGACCAACCCCCGAAACCTTATTCACGTCTGCTGCTGAAAAAACGTTTCTATCCGACTTTTCGGCGAAATTTAAAACCGATTTCGACGCTGCTGTTCAGTACGCCAGGCTTCAGAACACGGGCATCGACGCCTGGGAGATGGCTCTCTTCGACGCTCGCAAAGCGCAATCGGCCTTCTATAAAGCGTATCCACAGGAAAATCCGTTTTCGGAGGGGTTTAAAAAGTACGTTGAGGCCTGCATTCGCTGGAACTACTGGCATTTGCTGCTGGCCTATCCCATCATCCGGGGAAACGCCCAAACGACGCAGCAAAACCTGATGGCGCTTCCGGCGGTTATGATCGACGAGTTAGCCACACTCCCCGTAAATGATGAAGCCGCCCTGCCCGCCGAACCGTACCAGAACTTTCTGTTTTATTACCTCACCTACATCAACTCGCAGGCCCGAAATTTCGCCAAATACACCACCACCGACATCCATACGAACCTGACCGACAAAGCCGCCCTTGCCCGAAAGCACCTGACGGGCAGGCCCTACCAGTATGCGCTGGCCCGTCTATTAGTCGAAAACTGCGATAAAACCACACCCTCGTCGGTGCGGGCCGTGTTCGGGTTACTGAGTGCCACACCCGACCCGGCGGGGTATGTAGCCGTTGTGAAAACCCGCTGCGGGGAGGTGATGGCCCGCAAAGATGAACCCGCTGCAACAGTTGCCGATAAAAAGAAACCCATTGACCCCTATGCGTTCTCGTTTGCTAATCAAACCGGCCAACCCGTCACCTTCGATGACTTTAAAGGGAAAGTAATTTACGTTGACGTGTGGGCCAGTTGGTGCGGACCATGCCGGGCTGAGTTTCCGTTTTCCAGACAACTCCACGACCGCCTGACGAAGAAACAGCAGGATCAGGTCGTGTTTCTCTATCTCTCCATCGACGACACCGAAGACGCCTGGAAAAAGGCCCTCGGCACGCTTCAGCTATCGGGCGAGCAGGGTTGGTCGAAAGGGGGCTGGAAGTCACGAATCGTTCAGTATTTTGGCATTCAGAGCATTCCCCGCTACCTGTTGATTAATAAGGCGGGCAAAGTCGTTGACGCAGAGGCCAAACGCCCCAGCACGACCGATGCCATCTGGCAGGATATTCTTAACCTGATTGGTGAATAGCGCATCAGACCCGAACGGGTACAGTAGCCTGGGCAATCTGCTGCCAGTTGACATCCACAACCATAATTCCCTGGCTTGTTCCGATGGCCAGTTGGTTGCCCGACACAATGGCTACCCCATGAATCCGGTATCGGGCGTCGATCTGATGCAGACAAACAAGGTCGGGTGTCCAGAAACTTACGATTCCCTTATCGGTGCCAACCACCAGAACCGTTTCGGTTTCTGTCTGGTAATGGCATAGCGCCGTAGCGTAGCCGGTTAGTGTAACATGCCCCACATACGCCTGACTTGCCATATTCCTCACAACCAGAACACCCTCATCATTACCAGCCACGACAACCGGATACTCATTCAGGACAAATACGTCCATAGCGGTCACGGGAATTGCGGCCCTACCCACACCCCAGCTATCTACCTCTTCGGATGAAACGAATTCAATAGCTCGAACTGCACCGTACCGATCAGCCAGAATGACCAGGACGGTAGCTTGCCACTCCAGAACCCGAACACCCACCAGTGATTTCCTTTTGTGGAGAGCACTCATCTGAAAAGGCCAGGGTTGACCATAATCGTATAGTTGTTTCGTATTTATCGCATTTCCAGTCAGCAAATTCCAGGCCCGAACGGCGTACAACCGCTCCCCTCCTCCTTCGATCTGTATCAATTCCATTGCCACAAAGGCAATGGGTTGCCCCTGTATTACATGCACCGTTAGGTCAATCGGTTTGCCATTTATTGGAATAGACGAACCGGTTTCATGACCCGTGTCAGCCGCAATAAACACAATTCGATTCGGCAGACAGACCGCCAGCAAATCAACGCCATTTAGTTTCAGGAAATGCATGGCGACTGCTTCATACAGGATGGGGGCTATCCACTGAAGCCGTCCATCGGCCGTTAGTGCCCGCAACCGCTGAATACCGCTTATGATAACAATCCTGTCCCACTGTACAGTCATCCTGACAAAATTGACTTCTTCGGGAGAAATTTGCAGTTCATTCGCCGGGTCTGCCGGGGTAAGCAGTTCGTTCAAATCCCAGATACGGAGTCCCTGGTCGCTGCGGCTAACCAGCGTGGGGCGGTCGCGCAGGTTGACCAGTCGCCCCCATTCTTTGGGCAGCGAGTAACAATTCGGGTGAAGGGTTAAGTCGAAGGGATCAGGGGTATTTCCGGGGGCAGGCGTTAAGACCAGAATGCGTAATTGCCCATAATTAAGGCCAATCAGATACAAGGTATTTTCCTGTACATACCAATCAATCAATTCACTGAGGTGAAACCGTTCGGGTAGACTCATTTGCCGGTTCGTGGCTGGGTCGAACAGCGACACACCATAAAAATAATGCAGGGCAACGATCCAGTCGGTCGTATCGACGCTGGCAATCAGCAGGGTATTGACCCATCCACTTGGCTGGGTTCCGGCCGACTGCCAGACGATGTTCAAATCGGTCAGATCACGAAGTTCGACCATGTGCCACAATTCGTCACGGCTTCGTTTAAACGAATCCCGGCTGGTGACCAGCACAGGCTGGCCATTGTAGGTCATTTCGGCCAGGCTGTACATTTTATCGCCAACCAAACGGTACATAGCGTTAATGGGCTGTAAATCAGGCAGAGAATAGCCGGTAAGTTCGGTGTTCTCGCTGGTAATGACGACGATGTTCTGCCCATCCCGGTTCACAATCTGTAGGGCAAACACCTTCGACCCGCCCAGTTGGTTGACATCCGTTTTCCCCAGTTCGTGCCCACTCGTTAAACTAAGCACCCGCACTGTTCCCAAACTCCAGGCCACAACCACGAGTACATCGCTGTCTACGGGCAACAGGGCTATGTTGTCCGGGTATTCAGCCACGCCCTGATCATCAATTTTATAGAGATAAGGCAGGAAATCGAGTCGGACGGCTCCGTCGTTCAGGTTCCACACCCGCACACGACCTCCCACGTACCCACAGGCCGCTATTGGGTTGCCTTCAGCATCCGTACCCGTTGTGAGGGATTTACTCAGTTCAGTTGTCGATGCCAGCGCATAGCTGGACAATGCCAAGTGCCACATACCCCACCGGGCAAAGGTGTGTTGCTGTCCCTGAAACGACTGTAACTGCCCGGCCAGGCCGGTAGCTCCGTAGCGAATCGCTTGCCAGCGCAGATCACTCACCGACAGCGTGGCGGCATTATCCGGCCCGTTCTGAACCGCCACCCGATAGGCATTGGCAACCCGGCGGCTCTCTGGCTGTTGCAGCCAGGGCAGATGTGGCATCAGGGCGCCTGGCGAAACAGCCAAAAGAAAACCAACTTCCATCATCCAGCGATCCAATTCCCCGCCTGCCCTGGCATGAGCAGGCAGCCAGGCCCGCAGGTAGGGTTCGTGCGGGACGTTCTGCCAGTCGGGGCCGCTCATCTGGCGCAGCACCTGAGCAAACTGCTGCCCGATAGCCTGGTTACGGCTCAGGTAGCGCAGATAGTCGGCCAGGGCTTTATGAAACAGACGAAAAACCGTTTCACCGTTTTCTGTGTCCTGAATCAGGAAGTAACTCACCTGACCTTTCACGTCTTCGAGGTCATAATTCCGGTAGGACTGCCCGGCCAGTGCTGTGGCTATCGTGTACCAGATGGTTTTTTGCGGCAATCCTTTCCCGTTGGCATAGGCCAGCGGGAGTAAGACTTCGATAATTCGCTGCCGATCTGCTTTACCAAAGCGGTCCAGATCGCGCCCAAATGCCGCTGGCACGTCGGCGGGCAACATCACTTGTTTTTCCCAGCCCGCCACCGATGTATCGACCGGGCGATCAGCCGACTCGAACGACCGGCTCACTAAGCGGGCATACAAAAAACTTCGGTTGGCTTCGCGGGCAATGTAGGCCGCCAGCCGCCGGGCGTTCGTATGCTGATCGGGCGGGGCATATACCGTCGGCGGTATACGGCGGGTGAGCCGGGCAACGACGTAGTCGGCAATGTCGGCAGCCGAAAAATACGTGGGGTTATCTAAATTTATTGCTCTGGCGCGGTCAGTCAAGGGCACCTGTTCGCCAAAAAGCCGGCTGCCAACAATCAGCCGGACGGCTGGATGCCCGGCAAGCGGATACAGTAGTTCATCGGCAATACGACCCGGCTCAATGGCTTCATCCAGCGAATCAACAATGATTCCCAGGGGGGCAGGCTCGTTGGTCAACTGAGCCATTACCTGATCAACGCTGTCTGCCATACCCCCAAGTCGCTGACCGATTGTCTTGATTAAACCGGCCTGCGTTTCTCCGGTTGCATTCAGGCCGATTAATTTCAGCCCATCCGGTAAGCTGAACGGCTCCTGTAGGTCGGCCGGGATTTTGCTCTCCTCTTCGGGCATAGCCGCCAGCATCAACCGCCCCAGCAAGGCCGACTTCCCCGATCCGGGCGCGCCCGTTACCACCCTCGCTTTCAGGTCCGACTGCGGTTGGGCGAGCCAGTCGGCCAGGTCGCGCAACGCCTGCCGACGGCCCGAAAAAAACCACTCACGCGAAAAGGAGTCATCGCCCCCCCAGGCTTTACTGCGCCAGTGCGTCTGGTCGGACAGCAGTTTCCCATCCCAGTCGAGGGTGGCCCTGAGATTGCGAATAAACATCGCTTCCTGGTCTCCGCTGGCGATGGCGGCATACTCGGCCCGCTGGCTTTCGCCCTGATTTTTCAGGTAGTCATTCAGCGCATCTTTCAGCGCATAGGGCGACAGGTAGGTGGTTCCACCTCTGGGCATGAAGGCCTCATTCTGCATGGTTGCCAGCAGGGCTTCCACAAAAACGCCATCGAGAGCCTCGGTAACGGCCCCAACGGAGGTGATGATGTGGCATCCACACCCATCGCTCAATTCGCCCAGGTTGCTATTTTTCAGGTTGCTGAAGAAATCAACGCTGCCCTGCCCGGCATAGCACACATCCAGCAGCAGCAGAATACTCTGGGGAAACGAGTTTTTTTGGCGATTGAGCAACAATTTGGCCAGGTCGCCGGTCTCGATTCGCTTACTGATGCGGCCTTCCTGCGAGTCGGACGTAACCAGAAAATGGTTTCCGCCCTCGTCGATACTACCGTGGCCGGTTATGTACAGAACGAGTTGGTCGGTTGGCTTTCGGTTGCTGCTCAGCCATTGATCGAGTTCGTCTTTAATGGTCTGGCTGGACGCACCAACCGGAATTTTTTCTTTGAGGGGCATCGCATACCCCTGCTCCAGAAAGAGCGTTTCAATATGGCTAACGTCGTTACGAACCCGCTGAAGGGGCGCAAAAACAGGCCAGCCCGAACAGTCGGGCGACGCAATCGTTATGAAATATGATTCCTTGTTCCCGGCCATAAACGCTCATAAAGCACTGCCAATGGCTTCCCCGGCCTCCCGGCTGGTCAGGTAATGAATTGCATCGTGCGACTGCCAGCCGTTATCGGTCAATACATCCGTAACGTTGCCAAAAAGAGGGGCTATTTGTTTATTCAGCGCCACAATATCGCCACTATCGGCAATATTAACCCATTGCCGGACGTGGGCTGGCCAAACACCCCGACCGTTATTCGGTTTGGGCGTAAGTACGTCGAAAACCAGATTGGGAATACCTAAGGGCGAACCCAGCGTAACCAGTGTTTCGACCGGCCAGCCAGGATTGGCGCACAGGGCTTCATACCCCACAATCGCGCCCAGCGAATGACCGACCAGCACACGGGTGTCGGGTTTAATGGTGTTGGCAACCCGCTCCAGAATCTGCGCTTTAATGACCGCATCGTGCAGAAATTTACGCACCTGACGCAACCCAAAAACAAGGAGCCGTTCGCCCCCGAAGGCGGCAAAAAATCGTGATTTCGACAATTGCAGCAGGGCACGCTGCACCGTTGGCGATACGGACGCTTTCCCAACAAACTCCGGCGGCTGGATACCGGTCGACTCGTCGGACTGCCCCTGTCGGGCCAGTTCTGACAGGCGGGCGGCTTCCTGCCACCAAACCATCAGCAAAGCCGCTTCCTCTTCGGTCAGTTCGTCGGGCTGAATCAATGGAATGCCGGCTTTCGTACCTGCCGGGCGGAACAAATCCCCATAAAACACCAGTTCCAGGTCCTCCGCCGGAACTTCGGGTTTTCCGGCCGCCCGTAAGCCGTCGCAAAGTGCTGGATACCAGCTACTATGCAGCGTATGGCCACCTACATATTGCTGACCAATCCCATGAATTGCTACAATCTTTGCCATTGTTTAAAAAAGAGGGGGTTGACTTCCTTACCGGGTATTTACAAACCTGAATGTGTCTTTCTAAAAGTAATCGAAATCAACGACTTACCTGACCATTCTTTAGTATTCGGTACATTTGCCAGGCTATCAGGGTGATTTTCTCCTATATTTATTGACTGGCCTTTCTACTAACGGCACGATTTTCCACCTGTGTTTTACTCCCACGTTCATGATGCTGCCTTCTTACCCGCGCCGTCTGGCCTACTTCACCTGCCTGTTACTGGTTGGCCTGACCACCGCCTGCCACCGGCCAGCCTCCCAATCTGCCCTATACTTCCCACCTAAAGGCGACAATTGGGCACGCCTAATTCCAGAAAAAGCGGGCATGGATGCGGCTTTGCTGGAGCAGGCCGTGGCTTTTGCCAAAACTCAGGAAACAACTCAGATGCCCCCCGATTTTTCGACCCAGGAGGAAATATTTGGTAAACTCCTCGGCCCAATGCCCACCAGTCGGGCGGCTACCAATGGCATTATCCTGCGCCACGGCTACATCGTGGCCGAGTGGGGCGACACCCAGCGCCCCGATCCTACCTACAGCGTCGCTAAAAGTGTGTTATCGACCGTGGCAGGCATCACCGTCGAGCGGGGGATGATTCCAGACATACACGATCCAGTGGCCAAACTCATTCAGGACGGCGGGTACGAGTCTGATCAGAACCAGGCCGTTACGTGGGAGCATCACCTCCAGCAAACCAGCGAGTGGGAAGGAACATTATGGGGCAAAAACAGTGATTTTGTGGGTAAAGAGGCCTTCGGGCGGGGCGAACGGAAACTGCGTCCGCTTAAGAAACCTGGTGCCTACTACGAGTATAATGATGTGCGGGTCAACCGAATGGCTCTTTCACTGCTGCGTTTGTGGAAGAAACCCCTGCCTGATGTCGTGCGCGACGAAATTCTGAACCCAATCGGCGCATCGGATACGTGGCAGTACGTTCCCTATCCGACTGCCGTTGCCGAAGTAGCTGGCAGGCAACTGCCCTCAGTCAGCGGGGGTACGCGCTGGGGTGGCGGGCTGTGGATAAACACGCGCGACGAAGCCCGGTTTGGGTATCTGTTTCTGCGTCAGGGACGGTGGGGAAACGGGCAAATCGTTTCGTCGGATTGGGTAAAAAAAGCCACAACACCCAGTCCGGTCGGGCCGGACTATGGCTATTTATGGTGGCTGAATACAGGCACGAGTCAATCGGGTAAAAAGCCCTGGCCCGATGCACCGACTACGAGTTTTGCGGCCATCGGTGCCGGGTCGAACACCATCTGGGTTGACCCGGAGCACGACCTGGTTATCGTCTGGCGCTGGCACAACGGCAACCCAAATGAATTGATTAAGCGCGTGCTGGCAGCGGTGAAGAAGTAGGCTGTCAGGCAATGGCAGGCTCTATGGATTCTCGGGGCCGCCCGTGCGGTTGATTCTATAGCTACTATATTGCAGTTTGTTACGCCAATAGGATCCATAGAATCTCAATTACGGCAGATTCACTACGAACGCATCTGCAAATAAAGGTCTTCAACCTGTTTTCTGGCCCAATCGGTTTTGCGGAGAAACGTCAAACTCGATTTGATGCTCGGATTACTGACAAAACAGTTAATTCTGATTTTTTGCCCCAGTCGCTCCCAGCCATAGTGGTCAACCAATTCGGTGAGGATGGCTTCCAGCGTTTTGCCATGCAGGGGGTTATTGGGTTGCAGGTTCATGATGCAAACAACGGTTAAATTAATGACCTGCACAACCACCGCCTGCCTTCAGTAGATGGGCTGTCAGAAGCAGGAACTCCTGGCTTATCCATGTGACAAAGTTGCTGTGACCCGCGTCTAAACGATTGTGAAAAAACAGTTCGCTAATGATACCAAATTCCCCAATTTAGTTATATATCAGGATTTGACGAAACAATTCCCTGCTCCGCTGCTAATTGGCAAAACAATTGTATTAAAAAGTTGAAAAGTGCGAATGAAATTTTCCGATTAAATACTCGGCACGCATACTATCTTTGACTTCTGTACCTACTGAGTAACTTATAGATGCCCACCGCCAGGGTGAACTTTTGACGAATAAATATGCCTGCTGCTGAACGCGAACGAATTTACGAACGAGCCGATAACAAAGGCTGGAAAAAATGGGGCCCCTACCTTTCCGAACGTGCCTGGGGCACGGTTCGTGAGGATTATAGTCCTTATGGTGATGCCTGGAATTTCGTTACCCACGACATGGCCCGTTCGCGGGCCTACCGCTGGGGTGAGGAGGGCATTGGTGGCATCGCCGATAACAAAGGACACATTTGTTTCGCACTGGCGTTCTGGAATCATAAAGACAATATCCTGAAAGAACGGCTGTTCGGGCTGTCGGGGCCAGAGGGTAATCATGGTGAGGATGTGAAGGAACTGTATTATTACGTAGACAGCACGCCAACGCACTCCTACATGAAAATGCTGTATAAATACCCGCAGCAGGAATTTCCCTACAACCGGCTGGTTATCGAAAGCATGCGCCGGGGCCGGCAGGAGCCGGAGTTTGAACTGACCGACACGGGCATCTTCGATAAAGACGACTATTTCGACATTTTCATCGAATACGCAAAAGCCGGTCAGAACGACTGGTTAGTTACCGTTACGGCCCACAACCGGTCGTCGAAACCGGCTCCCCTGACCTTGCTGCCCACCATCTGGTTTCGGAATACGTGGTCGTGGGGCTACGAGAAATACAATTCCCGCCCCATGATGAACGGCATTGCCAACAATCAGATTGAGGTGAACCATAAGCAGTTAGGCAAGTACAAGCTCTACTGCGAGGATGCGGATGCGCTGCTGTTCTGCGATAACGATACGAACACGGAGCGGCTGTATGGCCGGCCCAACGCATCGAAATACCTGAAAGACGGCATCAATAACTTTATCACGTCGGGGGGTAAAAAAGGCTTCATCAACCCCAATCAGATTGGCACCAAAGCGTCGGCGCAGTACACCCGGCAGGTTCCGGCTGGCGAACGTGTCAGCATCCGGCTGCGGTTCAGCGATCAGACAACTCTGGCTCAGCCCTTTGCTGACTTCAACGACATCTGGAATCAGCGGGTCGATGATGCCGACCTGTTTTTCGCCGATTTACAGAAGAACGTAACTGACCCCGAACTACGGGCCATTCAGCGGCAGGCCTATGCTGGCATGCTCTGGAACAAGCAGTTTTATTATTACAACGTGAACGAGTGGCTCAAGGGCGACCCGAAAATGCCGGTGCCGTTTCAGGGGCGCGTTTATGCCCGGAATGAAGGCTGGCGGCATATGTACACAGCCAATATTCTCTCCATGCCCGACAAGTGGGAATACCCCTGGTTTGCGGCCTGGGATCTGGCTTTCCACACGCTAACCCTGGCCCGGCTCGACCCGCACTTTGCCAAGCGACAACTGGCCGTTATTCTGCGCGAGTACTACATGCACCCCAACGGGCAGATTCCGGCTTATGAATGGAATTTTGGCGATGTGAACCCGCCCGTTCATGCCTGGGCAACCTGGAAAGTGTATGAAATTGACCGCGACCTGAACGGCGTTGGCGACGTGAATTTTCTGGAACGGGTGTTTCATAAGCTGCTCCTCAACTTCACCTGGTGGGTGAACCGCAAAGACGTGTCGGGCAATAATATTTTTGGCGGGGGCTTCCTCGGTTTGGATAATATCGGGGTTTTTGACCGAAGCCAGCCGTTGCCTATGGGCGGGCGAATTGAGCAGGCCGACGGAACAGGCTGGATGGCCATGTACACGCTCAACATGCTCCGGATTGCCTGTGAAATTTCGCTGACCAGACCGAGTTATCAGGATATGGCCAGCAAATTTTTCGAGCACTTTCTGCACATCGCGTCGGCGATGAACAATCTTGGCAAGCAGAACATCAGCCTGTGGGATGAAGTCGACCAGTTTTATTACGATGTGCTGCACATGCCCGACAACAACGCCCGGCTGCTTAAAATCCGGTCGATGGTGGGCCTCATTCCGCTCTTTGCCGTCGAGATTTTAGACGAAGCCCTGCTCTCTAAACTACCCGATTTCAAACGCCGGGTCGAATGGGTGCTGACCAACCGGCCCGACCTGGCCTCCTTAGTGTCGCGCTGGCACGAGCCGGGCAAAGGCGAAACGCACCTGCTGAGTTTGCTGCGCGGGCACCGGATGAAAATGATTCTAAAACGGATGTTCGACGAAACCGAGTTTTTGTCGGACTATGGCATTCGCGCGCTCTCGAAATACCACGAAAAGACGCCCTATCAGTTTGAGTTAAACAGCGAAATTTTTCAGGTGCGCTACGTCGCGGCAGAGTCGGAGATGAGCATGTTTGGCGGCAACTCCAACTGGCGGGGCCCGATCTGGTTTCCGGTGAATTTCCTGCTGATTGACTCCCTGCTGAAATTTTACCAGTATTACGGCGATGATTTTGAGGTCGAGTACCCAACCAATTCCGGCCAGATTATGAGCGTGAAAGATGCCGTTATTCAGGTGGCGGAGCGGCTTATCAACATCTTCCGGCGCGATGCCAACGGGCAGGTGGCGGCCTATGGGCTGGATAAAAAAATGCAGAATGACCCGCATTTCCAGGGGCTGTACCTTTTCTACGAATACTTTAACGGCGATACCGGCGCGGGCCTGGGTGCCAGCCACCAAACGGGCTGGACGGGCTTAGTGGCCGATTTGATCGAGTATCGGTATAAGTATCAGAATCAGGAAGTGGCGCTTGAGGTTGGAAAGTAGAGACAAAAGCCGGGCCGTAAACCCGGCTTTTTGCTTGTCATTGCCCTACATATTTGCTTACAGCCTCCACAACCAATTGATTAAGAGAAATCCCCTTTTCTAACGAGGCAATTGCCACCCGGCGATGCAATTCGGGTTTCATGCGAATATTAAACGAACCGGCAAAACTCTTTTCCGGTTTTTTTCCAATCGACTGGCATAACTCTAAATAATCTTCGACAGCTTCCAAAAAGGCAGTTTCGAGTTCACTGACGCTGGTTCCTTCAAACGTCACTAAATCGGTTATAAACGCCAGTTTTCCATAGAAAACTTTATCGTTGGCGTTGTATTGAACAGTCCCGACAAAATCTTTATAACGAAGTACATTTTCCATGTGATTACTGGTTAAAGTTGAGTATGTCCTGAATTTCTTTCACCTGATACTGTTTCAAAATAGTACCCGGATGAGGTTTATGTAAACGAATAATCTGTTTGGTTTCCGGGTTAACGAATGCCCGCCTACTGCCCGCTGTTTTCCCTTTACTTATTTCTTCGTACCCAAAATAAGTAAGTAAACGGACTAACTCATTCCAGGTAAAATCCGCAGGTCCCGTCTGAAAACGCTCAATTAGTTTCTCTTTTTTACTCATGCAAAAAATGCAACTATTTTTCAGTTGCAATATAAAAAGTATAGATGGTCAATTAGTATCTTTCTGAAAAAAAGATCATTTGCAGTTTTTATGTTGCCCACCATCACGACGCCCCGCCTAACCCTAACTCCGGTCGATCTGCCCACCTACGAAGCCATTTTTGCCGGAATGCCCGAACTGAGCAGGCACCTGAACCTCAGCGTGCCCCATGAATTCAGCATTTTTGGCTTAGAGCCGTTTCAGTACGTCTACGATAAACTAAAGGCGAATCCGCAAGACCTGGACTGGTGGCTTTATCTGTTCATATCACCTGAGCAACAGGCGCTTGCGGGCGTTGGCGGCTACAAAGGCCCACCCGACAAACAGGGCATGGTGGAGATTGGCTACTCCATCTACGAGGATTTCCAGAATCAGGGACTGGCCACCGAAACCGCTCAGGCGCTTATCGAACAGGCGTTTGCCCATCCTGAAATCAGCCTCGTGCAGGCACATACGCTGGCCGAAGAAAATGCCTCCGTTCGGGTACTAAAAAAATGCGGGATGACCTTTACGGGTGAGTTCGACGACCCCGACGACGGGCTGATCTGGCAGTGGCAGATTCGGCGAAACAGGGCTTTCTGATAAAAATGCAGTAGGTATGAACTCTTTGTAGAAGTCGGTAAAGGACCACCAGAACCCCGTAAGAGTAACATAAAGAGCAAACCCCTACGGGGTTCTAAAAGGCAGCTTAACTACCGATTTCCGATAAAGATGCCACCGCACTGGTGGCCCATCTCTACGAGAGGTTATAATATTTTTATAAGAATGCCCTGTTTAACACGAAACTGCTGTGATGGCAAATGAATAGGTTCGGTTCAACATTTGCGTAAAGTTGAGCGTCATGATTCTACAGCAATAACTAAAGCGGATTGATCTTGTAAAAACGACAGGGGCGGCCAATGATTGGCCGCCCCTGTCGTTTTTACAAGATCAATCCGCTTCGTCGCAGCATCGCCTTGGGGGAGGGTTCGCGGCCCCGGAATTTCTTGTAGAGTTCCATGGGTTTCTCGCTGCCGCCCTTTTCAAGCACGTTCTTGCGGAAACTGTCGGCGGCTGCTTTGTTTTCCAGCCCCCCTTTTTCCTTGAAAAACTCGAACGCATCGGCATCCAGCACTTCGCTCCATTTGTAGCTGTAGTACCCCGCCGAGTAGCCCCCCGCAAAGATGTGCGAGAAAGCTGGGCTAATGGCCACCCCTTGCACACGCGGGAACAGGTTGGCAACCGAATCCACCCGATTTTCAACCTGTGTGATGGTTTCACCGGTTGGTTTCTGACCGTGATAATACATATCCACCAGCCCTAAGCGCAACTGCCGCAGGTTGGCCATGCCCGCCATAAAGTTCTGGCTGGCGCGGATTTTCTCAATCAGTTCGTTCGGAATTACCTCACCCGTCTGGTAGTGCTTCGCGAAGAGTTTGAGCGCTTCGGGGTCGTAGCACCAGTTTTCCATCACCTGCGACGGCAGTTCAACAAAATCGCGGGGAACGCTCGTGCCGCTCAGGCTTTCGTACTTGCCGTTGGCCAGCATCCCGTGCAGGCCGTGCCCGAACTCGTGGAACAACGTCGTCACTTCGTTGAATGTCAGCAGCGACGGCTTGGTGTCGGTGGGGCGGGTGAAGTTGCAGACGTTGATGATGTGCGGGCGAATATTCTGGCCATTCTCGATTTTCTGACCCTGCACGTCGTTCATCCAGGCGCCACTGCGCTTGCCCGGACGGGGGAAATAATCACCATAGAACACGGCTAAGAACTTGCCATCCTTATCAAACACGTCGAAGGTTTTCACTTCGGCATTATAAACCGGGATGTCTTTACGCTCTTTGAAGGTGACCCCATAGAGTTTGTTGGCCACCGTGAAGGCCCCATTCAGCACATTGTCGAGTTTGAAATAGGGCTTCAGCGTTTCGTCGTCGAGGTCATATTTCTCTTTCTTCAGTTTTTCGGCATAATAGCTGTTGTCCCAGACCTGAAGTTTATCGTCCGTAAAACCGTGGGCTTTGGCATAGGTCGTCAATTCGGCCAACTGGCGTTCGGCGGCCGGGCGGGCGTAGGTCACGAGTTCGTTCAGGAAACTCTCCACCTTATCTTTCGAGCCAGCCATGCTTTCTTCGAGCACAAAATCGGCGTGGGTCTTGTAGCCCAGCAGAGTAGACCGCTCGTAACGCAGGTGTACGATCTTGTCGATAATGGCCGAGTTATCGTTCTTGTCGCCGTGGAAACTACGACCATTGAAGGCCATGTACAGTTTTTTGCGTAGCTCCCGGTTATCAGCATATTGCATGAACGGGCCGTAGCTTGGCGCCTGCAGGGTGAATATCCAGCCTTCTTTACCCTTCTGTTTAGCGACGGCTTTGGCCGCTTCGCGAACGTAGTCCGGCAAACCGGCGAGGTCTTTCTCGTCCGTAACCGCCATGGTGTACTCGTTGGTTTCGTTGAGTACGTTCTCGCCAAACTGCAGCGACAGTTGCGCGAGTTCTTTGTCGATGGCCCGCAGCCGCTCCTTGCCGTTTGCATCCAGATTGGCGCCATTGCGGGCAAAGCGTTTGTACGCTTTTTCGAGCAGCATCGCGCTTTCCGTATCGAGTTTCAGACTGGCCCGCTGTTCGTAGACGGCCCTAATGCGGGCGAACAGTTTCTCGTTCAGCGTGATGTCGTTGCCGTATTCGCTCAGCATCGGCGACGCTTCTTTCACGATTTTCTGCAGGTCGGGCGTTGTTTCGGCACTGTTCAAATTAAACAGCACCGACGCGACTTTACCCAGCAAATCGCCCGCCTGTTCGAGGGCAACAATGGTATTTTCGAACGTCGGTTTAGCCGGATTGGCAACGATAGCCGCCACATCCTTACGACCCTGCGCCAGTCCCTCGCTGAGGGCAGGCAGGTAATCGGCCGGGCTGATTTTGTCGAATGGGGCCGTTTGGTGGGGTGTCGTGTAGGGCGCTAAGAAGGGATTCTGATTCATTTTAGGCTGATTCGGCATGGGCTGGGCCAGGGCAGTCGTTGCGACAATGGCCAGCAGCACACCGGTTTGCTTGATTCGTTGATGTGTAAACATACAGATTGAAGAAATGAGTTTCCTGAAAAATACGAAACAAAGACCAACCTGGCAACCCTATGTTGCACAGGCGGTTCTATGAGGTGATTCGTAGAATCGGTTTCCCAACGCCAACAACAAAAAAAGCCGATCAAGCTGACCGGCTTTTTCACCACTCCCTTCTTCACTCAATAGCCATACGGGTTCCGATCATTCCCCCGTCCGTTGTCATAACCACGCCCATTGTCATAACCCCGTCCGCGCCCGGCAGTCCGGTCGTAGGGGCGCATCCGGTCGATGACGCGGTCCCGCTGATCGGGGCGAAGCACCGCCATCATATCAAAAAATTGACGCTGACGGGCCTGCCGCAGGAAATCGCGCTGACGGGGGTCGCGGGGGTTTATAGTTTGCGTTTGCTGGTTGAATCGGTCGCGAATCCGTCGAATCTCGCGCTCCTGCCGACGGGATAAATTCAGTTCACGATCCCACCAGTCGAGATGGCGATCAAACCGGTTGTCGTCGTAATCGTAGTTGTAGTTCGGCTGGCCGTAGCCCGGCTGGCCGGACCGCTGGTTCTGATTGTAGTCGGGGCGTTGCGGATAGTTGTTGTCGGGGTAATTATAGCGTTGCGCGAGGGCGCCGGTCGAGAGCAGAACAACCAGCATGGCGGTTGTCAAGAGGGATTTTTTCATGGTCGTGTACTGTTTCAGGTTGTATTCGCACCTTTGAACAGGCTGCCATGAAATGGTTTAATTTATTCCCAGAATAAAGCTACTAAGTAAGCTGTAACACAGACCGGTCCGCCGTCGCGGTCTGTGTTACATTTTTTTAACTAATACTTATACTCAGCCAACTCCTTACTATCCTGTTTTTGCACCACGCGATCATACTTCGCCCGGTCGAATTCGCCTTCGTTATTGGCGATGAAAATTGTGGCAACCGTATTGCCAATAATATTCGTGATGGAGCGGGCTTCGGACATGAACCGGTCAACACCGAGCAGTAACGCCAGCCCCTCCACCGGGATGACCTGAATGGCCGTCAGCGTACTGGCCAGCACGATGAAGCCACTGCCCGTAACGCCAGCCGCGCCTTTTGAGGTCACCATCAGAATACCGATAATCGTCAACTCCTGTCCCAGCGAGAGGTCAACGCCGAAGACCTGCGCCAGAAAAACGGTGGCCATGACTAAATAAATGGTGGTGCCATCGAGGTTAAACGAATAGCCCGCCGGAACAACCAGCCCCACCACCGACCGCGAGCAGCCCATCGTTTCGAGTTTATCCATGATTTGGGGCAGGGCCGACTCCGACGAGGACGTGCCGAGCACAATCAGCAGCTCTTCTTTGATAAATTTCAGCACTGCCCACAGGCTGATTTTGTAGTAGCGAAGAATCAGGTTCAACACCACAAACACGAACAGAAACATGCTGGCATAGACCGTACCCATCAGTTTTGCCAGTGGCAACAACGTACTTAATCCATATTTTCCAATCGTGAAGGCCATACCGCCAAACGCCCCCAGCGGAGCCAGCACCATGACCACGTTCAGTATATTGAAAAACACCCTCGATAAGCGCTCGAAGGTTTGAATGAGTGGTTTGCCCGTGTCACCCATGCGGGCCAGGCCAACCCCAAAGAGAATCGAAAAAACCAGCACCTGCAAAATGTCGCCGTCGGCAAAGGCTTTAATGGCATTGCTGGGCACGATGTGCATAAAAAATTCGCCCCAATCCATGCCTGCCCCCTGCTCTGTATACTTGCTGATGTCGCCTTTTCCCGATACGGCAGCCGCCTGTACGCCCTCGCCGGGGCGGATGAGGTTTGCCAGGACCAGCCCAATGGCCAGGGCGCCCGTTGTGACAATCTCAAAATAAAGCAGGGCTTTTCCCCCTACCCGGCCCACTTTTTTCAGGTCGCCCATGTTGCTGATTCCCAGCACGATGGTGAGAAAAATAATGGGCGCAATGACCATCTTAATCAGGTTAATGAAGAGGTCGCCGAGGGGTTTGAGTCTGGCGGCTGTTTCCGGGAAAAAGTAGCCCGTCAGAATGCCCAACGTAATGGCAATCAGCACCCGAACGGTGAGGTTATTGAGGAGTTTCATAGTGAAAGAGTGAAAGAGCGAATGAGTGAAAGAGCGAAAGCGGGTCGCTGGAGTGGAGTGAAAACTATACGGCAGTTTTTCACTCTTTCACTCTCTCGCTCTTTAGTTGGAAACAATATGCTGCTTAATCTGGCGGATATGGTCGTTGAAATTCAGGCTCAGGAAATCGATGTTTGGCACTAAGGTAGCCTGCAGATACCCCATAACCAGTTCGTCATGCGGTATGCGTTTGCCAGTGGCTACGCTGATGTACTTGGAGGTAACCCACAGCACATTTTTGAGATGCGTCTTGCCATCGTCGGTCATGATGTACTCCGTAACGGTGGTATCCTCGTTCACATAAATCAACCGGGAAATAATCCGCACCCATTCGCTGACCTGGGCGGGCCGGATGTAGGCAATCTGGTGCTGGTAGACCACCCAGCTTGTTTTCAACTCCCGAAACAACTGGCCGGGGCTGAAATCGTAGAGTTTGGCCACCTGGTCTTCGCGGGCGTTGAAATAATAATCGAAATACTTGGCGTTGTTGAGGTGCTGCAGGGGGTCACAGTCCTGAAAACGGATAATAACCCGCGATTCGGTTTCGGTCGGGTAGCTGCGGTTGGGGTCGCGTTTGAACATTGTCTGAACCGGGATTTACCGGATTAAAATGATTTACAGGATTTCGTTACGTCGTCTGCCGAAGCAAAATCCTATAAATCTATTAAATCCGGTAAATCCCGGTTCAGAATTTTTCTGCCATATTTACGTTTAGACAAAAAAACATTGATTTATTCCTATTCGTACTCATCATGAAAACACTGCGTTATCTGCTGCCCGTTGTTGCCCTCCTGTTTTCGCTGACGGCCTTTGCCCCGAACGATGATTCGGATGGGGTGGTGGGCACGTGGCTCAATGGCACGAAAAAAGGCCACGTTCAGATTTATAAACAGGGTGGTACCTACTTCGGCAAGCTGGTCTGGTTAGGGCAGCCCACCGACCCCGCTACCGGCAAACCCCGAACAGACGAACATAATACGGATCAGGCTAAGCGGTCGCGCCCGTTGATGAATATGCCGCTGATGTACAATTTCAAATACGACGGGGATAATGTCTGGAGTGATGGCAAAATTTATAACCCCGAAGACGGCAAGGAATACAATTGCAAAATGACCCTCAAAGATCCGAATACCCTGCTGGTGCGTGGGTATGTAGGTATTTCTCTTTTAGGGAAAACCCAAACCTGGACGAGAATAAAATGAGGTTTAACGTTCCAGGTTTAACGTTTCAAAAGCCATTGGTGCAGTTCAATTTCCGGGTTAATGACTTAACTTGAAACCTTAAACACTGAAGCTGGAACTTGAAACATCAAACGTTAATCATTGGGGCGGGTCCGGCGGGGCTGGCCATGGCGGGGCAGCTCGCCCACCGAAACCAGCCCTTCACGATCCTGGAAGCCAGTGAACACCTGGGCGTTGCCTGGCGCAACCACTACGACCGGCTCCACCTGCACACGGTCAAACAGTACTCGGCCCTGCCTCACCTGCCCTACCCCGCCGATTATCCGACGTATGTTTCCCGTTTGCAGTTTGTTGAGTACCTCGAACGCTATGCCGACCAGTTTAGCATAAAGCCCCGCTTTAATCAGAAGGTGGTTGGCATTCGCCGAAACCGCACGACAGGCGGGTCGGATGAGTCGTGGGAGGTTCAAACCCAAACGGACATCTTTACGGCTGAGCGAGTGGTTGTGGCAACGGGGTACAACCGGATACCAAACATACCGGAACTGCCCGGTCAGCGCAACTTTCGGGGTATTGTCTGGCATAGCCACGAATACCGCAACGGCGCGCCCTTCCGCGATGAGAATGTGCTGGTGGTGGGGATGGGCAATACCGGCGCCGAACTCGCCCTGGATTTACTGGAACATGGTGCAAACCCTTTTATTTCGGTGCGGGGACCGGTCAACATCATCCGGCGGGAGGTATTTGGTCGGCCTGCCCAGCCAACGGCCATTTTCCTGAGTAGGTTTCCAAACTGGTTTTACGATTTCATGGCTGGGTTGTCGCAGAAGCTAAACGTGGGCGATGTATCAGCATATGGATTGGGCAAACCGGCTCACCCGCCGTCGTATGAAACCCGACTGGGCAAAATCCCCGTCATCGACATCGGCACCCTCGACCAGATCAAAGCCGGAACTATTACCGTTTTGCCGGGTATCGGGCAGATTAATTCCAGGACCGTCAGCTTTACAGATGGTCGTGAATTGCCCTTCGATGCCATCATTCTGGCCACAGGTTACCGACCGGGACTACCGTCGGTTTTGGGCGAAACATTGTCAAGTAACGTTCTGAATGAACGGGGATTCCCAAAAGTTCTTTGGTTCGATGCGCCAGGGGTGCAGGGATTGTATTTCCTGGGTTTTACGACGCCCCTGACGGGGGTGCTCTACAACCTGACCATTGATTCGGAGCGCATTGCCCGGCACATCACCGAAAACAATTCCGTCCCGGTATAGTTCTATTTAGGTAATCAGGGTGATTACGAGGATTAGTCAACGTTATAACCACTACGACCATGAACGAGACAACCATAAAAGGCGGCTGGAACGAACTGAAAGGCAAAATCAAACAAGCGTATGGTGATTTGACCGACGACGATCTAACCTACGAAGAAGGGAAAGAAGATGAAATGTGGGGCAAAGTCCAGCAGAAGACTGGCAAAACGAAAGACGAAATCAACAAAACAATTGCCGATTTATAAACGAAATGGCAATTTAATCGAAAGCCGGGGCCTGTGGCCCCGGCTTTTTTTTATGTGACATTCCTCACATCGGTGGTTCCCAGCCTTTTTCGTATTGCCGACTCCAGAATTTCATGGCTTCGGCATCCTTGATGTGGCCATTTTTCGGGTCAACGGCGAAGGCTTTATTGGTACGATAAGCAATGTTTGCCAGATGACAGAGCAGCGTACTTTTGGCGCCATCGTCGATGGTCGATGCCTGTTTGGCTTTCCCCCGAACAGCCTCGAAAAAGTTCATCACATGCCGGGTTGTCATGTCGCCACCACCGCCTAAGGCTGTACCCGCTTCGGACCCCTTCGACTTGCTGTCTTTAATGACTTTCCCCGCGCGGTCGAATAGCGTGTAGCCGCCCCGGTCCACATACACCGTGCCATTGGTTCCGTAAATAAACGTACCCCGGTCGCTGCCATAGGTTTTTTGGGCGTTCCGGCTTCGACCATCCCACTTGATGATTTTATCGCCCGGAAACCGGAACGTGGCGTCCATTGTATCGTATATCTCCCAGCCATCTTCCACAAAATAGCGCTTGGCAGCCTCAACGGAGACGTACTCTGGAAACTCAGCCTGCAAGGCCCAGCGGGCCATATCGAGTTCGTGGGTCGCGTTGTTGCCCGATTCGCCGGTGCCATACGTCCAGCCATACCAGTGCCAGTTATAATCCCAGGTTTCGGATGTGTATTCCCGGCGCGGAGCCGGCCCCTGAAACAACTCCCAGTCCAGTCCGTCGGGTACGGGGGCTTTTTTCTGATGTGGTACTTCTCCCCGCCCGTTGGCGTAGAAGGCAACGGCCTTGAACGCCTTTCCGATGACCCCGTTATGAATCTGATTGATAATGTCGATGGACTCAACCGACGAGCGTTGCTGGTTGCCCATCTGAATAATTTTGCCGGACTTTTTCTGAAGTTCAACCAGAATTTCACCTTCGCGGGGGTTGTGGCTGCATGGCTTTTCGACGTACACGTGTTTGCCCCCCTGCACGGCTAACCAGGTGCCGGGCGCGTGCCAGTGGTCGGGGGTGGCGTTGATGAGCACGTCCACATTTTTGTCGGCGATGACTTTGCGGATGTCGTTTTCCAGCTTTGGCGTGTAGGTGATGTGTTTAGAAAATTTCTGCACCGCCGATTCCCGCTGTTTTTTCATTACATCGCACAGATATACCAGTTCGACATTGCTGTCTTTGCTCCCAATCGGTTCGTAATACGCTTCCAGCCGCCGACCCAGTCCGGCAATGGCGACGTTCAGCCGCTCATTGGCGCCAATAATTTTGGCGTAACTCTTCGCCGACATACCCGGCGCCAGCCCGCCAATTGTGATGCCTGCTGTGCCTAATGCCGCTTTTTTAATAAATTCTCTGCGTGAATTTTCCATGATTTAAGTAGTTTTTGAATCGTAGTTTCAGGTTTCAGCCGGCCCGCCGGGGCGGTTCAACGTTCTAAGTTACGATGTGTGTCAGCCA